>JBGSSW010000001.1:0-32700 GCA_041736805.1 Minisyncoccia bacterium | reverse complement strand
CGCGAATAGTTGCGGAGCAACTATTCGCGGCGCTTGAGGGTCAAATTGAGTACATTGAAAAAATCGAGGTAGCTGGCCCAGGCTTTTTAAACTTCTATTTGAGTCGAGATTTTTTCACATTAGAAATTGAACGGGCCAATCAACTCAACGAAGCTTGGGGAAAGAATAGTTCTTGGTCAGGTAAAAAAGTTTTGGTGGAATATACCGACGCTAATCCCTTCAAGGAATTTCACATCGGACATCTTTTTACTAATGCAGTTGGTGAGAGTATTGCTAGGCTTTTCATGATGAATGGGGCAACAACTTCAAGAATTAATTATCAAGGCGATGTCGGACTCCATGTAGCCCATGCGATTTGGGGAATGCAGCAACTTGGCATTTCTCCGCAGAGAGATTTTTCAGCTCGTGAACTTGGTAAGGCCTATGCGCTTGGGGCGACTAAATATAAAGAAGACGAAGCAGCTCAGGTAGAAATAAGGACTATTAATAAAAAAATCTACGATCGTAGTGATGAAAAAATAAATACCCTCTATGATGCCGGAAGAAAAGTTTCCTTGGCATATTTTGAAACTATTTATCAAATAATAGATACAGGTTTTGACTCTTATTTCTTTGAAAGCGAAACTGGTCCTTTAGGTAAAGAATTGGTTTTAAATAATCCAAGTGTTTTCCCTTTAAGTGATGGAGCAAATATTTTCAAAGGCGAAGATTATGGCTTGCATACAAGGGTGTTTTTAAATAAAGAAGGCTTACCTACTTATGAGGCCAAGGAGTTAGCTTTGGCTAAACTCAAAGAGGAAAGATTGGGTGAATACGACCTATCAGTCATCAGTACTGCGAATGAAGTCTCTGAATATTTTAAAGTTTTAAAAAAGGCGATGAGTTTCGTTTATCCAGAATTGGCAGCCAAAACTGAACATCTTGGACATGGCATGGTTCGTTTAACTTCAGGAAAAATGTCCTCCAGGACAGGAGACATAATTGCCGCCCAAGATTTTATTGATGAAGTAGCTTTAGCCGCCACCAAAAAAATGGGGGAGAGTGGTCACATAGAACCAGATGAAGACTTGGCTCGTGATGTCGCTATCGCTGCTATCAAGTACTCAACCCTAAGAGGAAGTATCTTACAAAACTCAGTTTTTGATAAAGAGCAAGCCTTGTCTTTCGAAGGGGATTCTGGCCCATACTTGCAATACACCCATGCTCGTATCTGTAGTGTTTTAAGCAAAGCAGCTGAAGCTGGTATATTAAGTAGTGTTAAACTTCCGCCCTCAGAAGTGTATGAAATTGAAAGAGTCATTTACCAATTTCCAGAAGTGGTAACTGCCGCCTTAGCTGAAAGAGCTCCTCACAAAGTGACTGGGTATTTGACCGAGCTGGCGACTGCGTTCAATTCTTTTTACGCCCACGAAAAAATCGCTGATCATGAAGATACCTACGCCCCTTATAAAATAGCTTTAACTGAAGCCGTACAAAAAACTCTTAAAAATGGTCTTTGGATTTTAGCTATTAAAGCCCCAGAAGCGATGTAGCTGAATTGACATTCAGCTTTTTTGTACTATAGTGTGGTTTGAAGCTCCGGAGTTCGGAGTATGGAGGAAGACATGCAAACTGAAATCATCGCTTTCTTGAAGTCCAAAAAGGAGTTGGGGGACAAAACCCCCACAACAATTCAACAGTTAGCCAATCAGGTGAGTAAGGACTATCCCGGTGTGACTATCGCCACTCTGATCTACAACATCGGGTGCGAGATTCAGTCTCTCGTGCGAAAGGGTTTGGTTGGCATCTACAACGCTGACTCACCCAATCTCTCGACGGTTTGGCTTAGGTTCAACACTAAGCCAGCTGTTGCCAGCTGAAATCCGGCATATCGCCGCAGGCCGCCCCACAAGGAGGCTTTTCTTTGCTAGACAAAGACAAATTTACGTAGTATGGTTTTGCTCAGTACCTCGGTGGTCGAGGTAAAAGGAGACAGCGATGATTGTTGTTCAAATTAGAAACACCCTTCCGGGAGACTTTTCCGGACTCTCGGCCGAGGATTATGTCATCAAAGCTTTAAACAGAGGCCCAAATAAGGCTCTGTATCAATCAGCTTTGATGCAGGATGTGCACAACAAGTGGCCTGAGACAGATGCCAAGGTCATATTCGGGGAAATTGATCGAGTTCTTTTGGCTTTAGAGGCCCGTCGCCGAATCATTCTGACCGGAGATTTGAGTATGCCGTGTATGACCCTTGTTCGGTTGGTGGAGTAGGAAGACCAACTGAAAAAACCGCGTTCCAGATTTTTGGAACGCGGTTTAAACATTTTCAGAAAGTGATTTTGTGCTATGATGCGATTTGTACATCTGATACATGTACTTAATTATTATGTCTGATACACATACTGGTGATTAAAAAATAGCGTAGTTCATTGTTGTACTTCGCAAAATATCTTTCATTGTACGATAAGTACAACTCAATATATTTTGCTTGTACGCCTCGAACTCCATCTATTTTTTAATCACCACAAAATATTTTTATGTCTAAAAAAAATAACCTAGGAGAGGGGGAGTTAGCAGTTTTGCCAACAGTAACCAAGTCTGAAGTGTCACTGCGAGAAGAGGTCATTCAGAAATTTTGGGCTGAGCAGGATATTTTTAATAAAAGTTTAGAAAATCCAGGCGGAGGGGAAAAGAAGGGCGATTTTGTATTTTATGATGGACCGCCGTTTGCTACCGGGACACCACACTACGGGCATATTTTAGCCGGCACTATTAAAGATGCTATTCCGCGTTTTTGGACGATGAATGGTTATCGGGTGCGCCGTAAGTGGGGCTGGGATTGTCACGGGCTGCCACTAGAAAATCTGATTGAGAAAAAGCTTGGTCTAGCTAACAAAAAAGATATTGAAGATTTTGGTATCAAGAATTTTAATGAAGCCGCGCGCGCAGCCGTCACGGAATACGCTGATGATTGGGCTAAGGTCGTCCCGCGTATGGGACGTTGGGCTGACATGGAAGATGACTACAAGACAATGGACAGTACTTACACGGAAAGTGTTTGGTGGGTTTTTAAGACTCTACATGAAAAAGGACTTGTCTACGAAGGTTTCAAAAGTATGCATTTATGTCCACGTTGTGGCACCACTCTATCAAACTTTGAAGTTAATCAAGGTTACAAAGATATTAAAGACATCGCGGTGACTGTTAAGCTCCCTCTACTAGATGAAGCTGATAAGGCGACCGACACCAGTCTATTGGTCTGGACTACGACTCCTTGGACTCTTCCTGGTAACATGGCGGCGGCTGTTCATGAAGATTTTGATTACGTGAAGGTAAAGGTCGAGATGGAAGGCAAGGAAGAGAATTTGATTTTGGCTAAAGGTCGCTTGGCGCAACTTGGCGACCTACCGTATGAAGTAGTAGAAGAAATAAAAGGCTCAGAATTGGTGGGACGTTCCTATCAGCCACCGTTTAATTATTTTGAACATCAAGAAATTAAAGGTAAGGATAAAGCTTGGAAGATTTATCACGCCGACTATGTTGAGCTAGGTGAAGAGGGAACTGGAGCAGTACATTTGGCTCCTGCTTATGGTGAAGAAGACTTACAGCTAGCTCAAAAGCACGGTGTACCTGTCGTGCACCACGTTGACTACAGTGGACACTTTATGGATTTTGTCACTGATTTTGCCGGCCAGTTGGTAAAACCTAAAGACGATGACACTGCCGGAGTAGACCATAAAGATGTGGATATAGAAATTTTAAAGTCTCTACAAGCAGCCGGAAAAATATTTAAAAAAGAAAATATTACCCACAGCTATCCGCATTGTTGGCGAGATGATACACCGCTTTTGAATTACGCCACCACCTCTTGGTTTGTGGAAGTGACCAAAATAAAAGACGAACTAGTAGAGGCTAATAATAAAGTGAATTGGGTGCCGGGTCATGTCGGCAGTAATCGTTTTGGACGCTGGCTTGAAGGAGCTCGTGATTGGGCAATTAGTCGTCAAAGATATTGGGGCGCCCCCTTACCAATTTGGCGTAACCCAGAGACTAAAGGATATAAGGTTTTTGGTTCTCGGGCTGAAATGCAAGAATTTGTACCTAAAAGTGGCAATAGTTATATCTTGATGCGTCACGGTGAAGCGGCTAGTAATTTGACTGGAAAGATAAGTGCCAAAAACGACAACCAGGATATTTTGACTGAGTTGGGAATTGAACAAGTCGGTTTAGCGGCTCAAAGACTGAAAGATAAAAAGATTGATTTAATAATTCACTCTGGTTTTTTACGAACAAAAAATACGGCGGAGATTATCGCTAAAGAGTTAGGTTTGCCAGCAGAAAATGTTATGGAGGATAGAAGGTTGATAGAGCTACAGGCCGGAGAAGATTTTGAAGGAAAAACTTGGTCTGAATATCAGGCGCTGTATAAAAATGAACTAGATTCTTTCACTAAAAATATTGAAGGAAGAGAAAACCGTATGGATGTAGTAAAAAGAGTTAGTGAAGTACTTTACGAGTTAGAAAAAAACTATCAAAATAAAAATATTCTAATTGTCGGGCACGCCAGCTCAATGTTTGGTCTTAGGGTATGTGCTAGTGGTCTAAATCAAGAAGAAGCTTCCTTACTCAAGGTTAGTGATGGCTTCATGAATAATGCCGAAATCCGTGAATTACCATTTACTCCTTTGCCACACAATGATTTTTACACTCTAGATTACCATCGTCCTTACATAGATGATTTAGAGCTCTATGAAGATGGGGTTAAATTGGAGCGAGTACCAGATGTCTTTGATTGTTGGTTTGAAAGTGGTTCAATGCCTTATGGCCAGCATCACTATCCGTTTGAAAATAAAGATAACTTTATGAGAGAATATTTCCCGGCCCAGTTTATTGCCGAGGGACTCGATCAAACTCGAGGCTGGTTCTACTCACTAATCGTGCTTGGTACAGCTCTCTTTGGCAAGTCTCCTTATGAAAATGTGATTGTTAACGGCCTGGTCTTGGCAGAAGATGGCAAGAAGATGAGTAAGTCACTTCGTAATTACCCCGACCCAATGGAGTTGGCCGATAGAGTGGGTGTAGACGCAATGCGTTATTATCTGCTTTCCGCTCCAATTATGCGCGGGGAAGACTTAAATTTTTCTGAGAAAGAAGTTCTAGAGTTACAGCGAAAAAATATCGGACGTCTGCACAATGTGCTAGCGATGTATGAAACCTACGCTGACGGCACTTTGCCAATTGGGGAGTCTAATAACATTTTGGATCGCTGGATAATCGTTCGCCTTAATCAATTGATACAAGAATCAACTACTGGTTATCGTGCCTATGAGCTAGATAAAGCCACTAGACCAATTGCTGACTTTGTGGAAGATTTGTCAGTCTGGTACTTACGCCGTTCGCGTGAAAGGTTGAAGGCGGATGACGAAGAAGACAAAAAATTGACTTTGGGCACTCTACGGTTTGTATTGCAAAATCTAGCTCTAGTTATCGCTCCGGCCATGCCCTTTTACGCAGAGTATTTGTATCAAGCTGTAAAAATAGAAGGTGAGGTAGAAAGTGTTCATTTGGCAGCTTGGCCTAAAGGGGGTGAAATCGATAGTTCTTTATTGGAAGAAATGAAGCAAACCAGAAATATTGTAACGGCTGCTTTGGAAGCCCGCACTAAAGCCAATATTAAAGTCAGACAACCGCTACAGACTTTAAAAGTTAGATATGAGCTCAATTCACAAAATAGTGATTATTTACCACTGATACTTGATGAAGTAAACGTTAAAGAAATTGTCAGCGACTTAAACATAGTAGATGAAGTTGAATTGAACACCAACATTACCCCAGAACTTAAGGCAGAAGGGGATGTGAGGGAATTTATGCGTGGAGTTCAGGAGTTAAGAAAAAAACATGGTTTACTACCCCAAGATAAAATCAATCTTACCATTGAGGCTAGTGGGGAAATTAAAAATACCTTAGAGAAATTTAGTGAAGTGATTCAAAAAACCGTCGGAGCTAGCACTATCTTTTTTGCAAGCAATAGTGGAGAAGAAATTATGTCGGCTGGAGAAAGCCTTAAGGTTTCCCTAATTAAAATTTAATTGAGTTACGTAACCTACACAACTGAAGCTTTGGTCTGTGGTAGTTTTGAACAAAATACTGCCGATAAATCTTTCTTACTCTTTACTAGGGAACTAGGGATGCTTTTTGCTACCGCTCGTAGTGTTAGGGAAGAGTCATCAAAGCAGCGTTTCGCTCTGCAAGATTTTTCCCGAGTTAGAGTATCTTTAATAAAAGGTAAGACGGGCTGGCGAGTTGGTAGTGTTGAAGTGATAAAAAATGATTTTAGTTTAGCTCCAGACAGAGAGACTAGAGGTAGTGTAGTTTCTTTCTATAAACTATTGCGGAGATTTATTCGCGGTGAGGAAGCCTTAGCAGAAGTTTATGATTTTTCTATCACTGCTTTGAATGAATTATCTAAACAAGCGCCAAATCGTAAGTTATTAGATTTGTATATCCAGATTAAAGTCTTATCTTTGCTTGGTTATGTAGATGAGGAGACCCTTCCGGCTCCACTCAAAAATCTCGACTTGGACGTTGTTTCTACTAAGGTAGATGACAAAATCATCAATAAACTTGAAATAATCATCGCTAAGGCAGCCGACAGTAGTCACCTCTAATAAAGTATAATGATATACTAAACATTCAATATGCCAGTAATAAAGGATCAGCAGAATATTGATGAAATACGAAAAAGGTTGTATGACCGCAATGCTGAAGGTATAAAATCAACTCGCCATACTCTAACTAAGGTCACGACTGATGTCTCTAGAGGTTGGGGTGATGTTAGAAAAATAGTCACCACCCCAGCGCCTAGTCCTGAATTTAAGAACCCAGATGAGGTAGACATTCAGCCTTTAGAGATTACCCCTGTTCAGAAAAAGCGCCCTTATCGAAAATACATTCTTCTTGCCAGTGTAGGATTTTTTACTTTGGTAGCGATACTTTCAAGCGTCTACTTGTTTTTTGGCGTTAATCAAATATCAGCCAAAAATATTAGCCTAACTATTAGTGCTCCCTTTGGAATTGCTGCGGGCGATAGTCTACCTTTACAAATTAGTGTTTCCAATCAGAATTCCGTGCAAGTTGAATCAGCGACTTTAATTATAAATTACCCAAGTGGCACCAAGACTGCCAATGAGGAAGCTCGTGATATTTACGAAGAGCGCATTCCTATCGAAGTCATCGCTGCTGGTGAAGCTCTAAATATCCCGACCAGCATTCTTCTATTTGGAGAAGAGAACGAAGATAAGGAAATAAAAGCTTCCATTGAGTATAGAGTATCTGGTTCTAACGGAACTTTTTTTAAGGAAGCCGAACCAATAAAGGTAAAAATCAGTTCATCGCCACTAGTGGTAAAAGTTGAATCAGTTGAAAAAGTCTCCTCTGGACAAGAGATTGAAATTAAGATTATCTTACAATCTAATGCTGCTGCAGTCCAAAGAAATTTACTAGTCAGCGCTTCATACCCAAATAGCTTTATTTATTCTGAGTCTGACCCCAAGCCGGTTTATGGTGAAAATGAATGGTTAATAGACGAGATTCAACCCCGGTCCACCAAGACTATTATTTTGCGCGGCAGGATAAATGGCTTAGCTGGTGAAGAAGCTGAAATAAAATTTTCAGTTGGTACTCCGAGAAGTGACAACCAATTTATTATGGGTTCAACTTTAAGTAAAACTCAAACCAGCTACACCATCGAAAGAGCTTTTATTGAGGTAGGAGTAGAAATTAACCAAGACAAAGACGGAACCGCTGTTATCGATAAGGGTCAGGATGCCAGAGTAAAAATAAATGTAAAAAATACTTTGGATGAATCAATTTATGACATGAGAGTTGAGGTTACACCAAAAGGTAACCTTGTTCGTGATAATCAATTAGTGATTGACGGCGGTTTTTATGATTCAGGTTCCAAAGTAATTAGTTATGAAGTATCAGGCACACCTTCTTTAGCTGAGGTCAGGCCAGGTGAAACTAAGACTTTTGAATTTATTGTAAAGGCTGATCCAAATCAGACTACGGGTTCATTTGATGTGTCTACTAGTGTTTTTGCTAAGCGAGTAGGAGAGTCCAGGGTATCTGAACAGGTTGTTGGAACAGCTATTGCTCAAGCAAAATACTCCTCTGAAATTGATGTATCAGCACAAGTTGGGCGCAATGACGGAAATTTTGCTGATGTCGGTCCAATACCACCGCAAGCGCAAAAAGAAACCACTTATACAATTACTTTAGTGGCAGAAGCCGGCATTAATGATACTTCAAATATGACACTCACTACTACACTACCGCAGTACGTGACTTGGTTAGATAAATACGAAGGGGAAGGTAGTGTGGTTTTTAATACAGTAAATAAGCAGTTGTTATGGAGTATTGGTAATTTGTCAGCTAAGACTCAAAAACAACTAAAGATTCAGGTCTCCCTCTTGCCAAGTGTCACGCAAGTTGGTAAAACTCCTATAGTCATGGGTGTTCAAGAACTAAAAGCCACCGATAGATTTACTGAGGTGAATTTACGAGCCCAAAACATTGCTCTCGACACTAAATTATCTACGGAAGCCGGTTTTAATAATGATGATGGTAAAGTCGTAAGCGGCTCAACAAACTAATAATTTTTTACAAAACAGATATGATAAATGACAACATGGATAAGATTGTTTCCCTTTGCAAACGACGAGGCTTTGTTTTTCAAGGCAGCGAAATCTATGGCGGTTTAGCCGGAGTCTTTGATTATGGCCCAAATGGTGTTGAACTTTTGAACAACATCAAAAAAGCTTGGTGGAAAGCTAACGTCTACGATAAGGAAAATTATTTTGGGATTGATTCAGGAATGTTTAAACACCCAAGAGTTTGGGAGGCAAGTGGACATACTTCTGGCTTTTCAGACCCTTTAGCTGAATGTCGGGAATGTAACACTCGAATTCGTGTCGACAAGGAATTAGAGCGAGTCGGTATCACTGCCGATGAAAAAATGACTGAAGAAGAAATAAATAAATTATTTGATTCAGCACGAGACAAAATAGCTTGTCCAAAATGTGGACAGAAAAATTTTTCAGCTGCTAAAGCTTTTAACTTGTTAGTAAAATCAAACTTAGGTGACTTTACTTCTGAAGGAGCCGAGCCTGTCTATCTGCCAGGAGAGGCTTGTCAGGGAATTTATTTAAATTACAAAAATATTCTTGATTCAATGTCGCCAAAGCTTCCGTTCGGAATTGTGCAAATTGGTAAAGCCTTTCGAAATGAGATTTCGCCCCGAAATTTCCTATTTAGAACCAGGGAACTAGAACAAGCCGACACTCAGCTATTTGTAAAACCAAACGAAAATAAAGAAGCCTACGAGAAGGTAAAACAGGACCGTTTCAATTGGTACTTATCGATTGGAATTAAAGAAGAGAATTTAAAATGGAAGCAACATGATAATTTGGTCTTTTATGCATCAGATGCTTGGGACATTATGTACAACTTCCCAGGACTAGGTTTTGATGAATTGGAAGGGATTCATGACCGCACCAATTACGACCTCACTCAACACATGGAGTATTCTGGAGTTGATCAACGCTATACCGATCCGGAAACTGGCGAGAAGTACATTCCTTGGATATTAGAAACTTCAGTTGGACTAGGTCGTCTTTTCTTGGCTGTAGTAGCCGATGCGTACCACGAGGAGGAAATGGACGGTAGTACTAGAGTGGTTTTGAAACTACATAAAGACCTCGCTCCTTACAGAGTAGCAGTTTCGCCACTGCTAAAGAATAAGCCACAGCTGGTAGAAAAAGCCCGAGAGGTATTTTCTATGCTTAAGAAAGAGTTGGGCAACGTGGCCTGGGATGATAATGGCAACGTCGGCAAACGCTATCGCCGCCAAGACGAAATCGGTACTCCGAACTGCATTGTGATTGACTTCGAGACTCTAGGTGAAGAAAAACCAGAACTCAAAGATACTGTGACGGTCCGTGACCGTGATACCGGAGTTCAGGAGCGGGTGGCGATAGGGGATTTAGTTACTTATCTTAAGAAATAATAGAGAAAGACCGGCCTGCTACTTTCAAAAGGCGCGAATCGAGTTCTCTGCTCAAAATCTTATAAAAGATTTTTCCGCAAGGTCTTTTAAAAGTAACAAGCCGGTCTTCACGCTTTACTTGTTTCTCCTTTACCAACTCCCGCGTTATGGTAGAGTTATTTTTACTATGAAAGAATCAAAACCCCGCTATATCACCACCACTTTGCCCTACGTAAACTCCGACCCCCATATCGGCTTTGCTTATGAAGTTCTTCAGGCTGACGTCATGACTCGCTATTGGCGACAAATGGAAAATGAAGTTTTTTTTAATACTGGCACCGACGAACATGGACAAAAAATTGCTCAGAAAGCTGATGAAAAAGGTGAACTAAGACAGTCATATGTCGACCACTATGCCAATGAGTTTAAAAAATTAGCTGACGCTAAGACAGGATTAAATCTTTGTTACGAAACTAGCGGAAATTTTATTCGTACCACAGACAAAGCGCATCAAGCGGCAGCCCAAGAAATGTGGCGACGCTGCGAAGCCAAGGGAGATATTTATAAAAAGAAATACTCGGGCCTTTACTGTGTCGGTTGTGAGTTATTTTATAAAGAAGACGAGCTGGACGAAAAGAAGTGTTGCCTTATCCATGGTAGTCCAGTCCAAGAAATTGAAGAAGAAAATTACTTCTTCAAACTTTCCAATTATCAAAGTTATTTAGAAGAGTACCTGAGCCAGGAAGGTGTTATCTTGCCTGAGTGGCGACGCCAAGAAGCGATTAACTTCGTTAAGGGTGGGCTAGAGGATTTTAGTATCTCACGTGAAAAGGTCAGACTCAATTGGGGTGTTCCGGTGCCTGGTGATGAAAAACAGGTTATGTATGTTTGGTTTGATGCCCTGACTAGTTATATTTCTACTCTGGGTTGGCCAAGCGAAGAGGGAGAATTTGAAAAGTTCTGGACTGAGGGGGAAGTAGTACAATTGGCCGGTAAAGATCAAATTCGATTTCAATCAATTATGTGGCAGGCTATGCTTAAAAGTGCTGAAGAGAAAGCGACTGACAGAGTGGTTTACCACGGCTTTATTAATAGCGGAGGACAAAAGATGAGTAAGTCGCTAGGTAATGTTATCTCACCATACGAACTGATTACCAGGTACGGAACCGACGCTACTCGCTACCTACTACTACGTCACGTACATCCATTTGATGATTCAGATATCACTTGGGAAAAACTCGACGAATGGTATACCGCCAATTTGGTTAATGGTCTTGGCAACCTAGTTTCTAGAGTAATGAAGATGGCTGAAACTCACCTGGAGGAACCAATTGAAAAGCCTGCCTCGTTCGAATTTCCAGCTGAGTACATAAAAGCGTTGGCTGAATACAACCTTCAAACCGCCGCTGATTTGGTCTGGACAAAAGTCGGAGAACTAGATGAAAAGATTGCTACCACCGAACCATTTAAGTTGGTAAAAACAGACAAAGCTGCCGCTATTAAAATTATCAAAGAACTAGTAGCAGATGTCTACGTAATCGGCCGACTACTAAACCCCCTTATGCCAGAAGCCTGCACCGCCACCAAGGATGCTGTCCTCCAAAACCAAAAACCCGCTAACCTCTTCCCCCGATTAGAAAAATAGATATTTAACATGGAAAATCAATTTTTTGACATTAATAAACTTCCTGCAACTTGGGGAATTTTAGTGTTTCCAATCTCAATGAGTCGAATAGAGAATTCACAGTCTGCCAGTAGTTGCTTCGAGTACATTAAGATTTTTGATGACAAGTACAAAGAGCCAAAGGTTGGAGCTCAGTTTATATATACCGAAGGACTTTATATGAACTTTGAAGAGCGGGCATATGAAACAAAAAATAAGTTTGCCCAAAGAATGGTTAATCACAAGCAGGGTTTGCAAAAACTTATAGCTAAAAATTTCCACCATTATCAGATAGCAAATGCATTTAATTTTGAGGCATGGTTTCAGATGTATCTTTCTCATCCTGATTTTTTTAGTGTTGTGGCTCAAGCAAAGATGCTTTACGATACAGACACCTTGTTCCAAAAATACGTTGCCGAAGATTCAAGGGTGATGGAGCGAGAGCTTACGTCACAGCAATTAAATTTTTTGATTGAGGAGCATGTGTTTTCGTACCTACTACTTAATCGTCAGTTACGTTTACAAAACGAGTACATTAATGGAAGGGAGGAGTGGTTATTACTTTGTTATCCTGGTAAGCCATTGTTGTCAGAAATATACTTTTATCAAAAGGACATTTTAAAAATTAATACTGACACAAACCCTTATAAGGGTCACTATGACTTAACACAAAAAAGATTTTATAATTTTAATGAGATTGATTTAGAAAATTTTATTCTTTAACCACTTATATATTATTAAGCAGGACTCTGCTTAAGTTAAAACTTCCAATCGATTGGAAGTTTTATTTTAGGCGTTTGTATCGTTCTACTCCTGTGTAGTGAGGAAGGATACCATTTAGGTGAAGAATAGAATCTATTGTGTCCAATATTGAACGATAGTTTTTCTTATTTTGGCTTAGTAATTTGATAATACCTTCATATTTTTTTGACTCTAGATTATTTGATATTGTGTCGGCTGTGCTTGGGCTAATTTTCAATATAATTGAAGTTCTGTAAGGAGACATTCCTTTCAGGATAAGAATTAAACAAGCTAGTCGTTTCGCTACCATTACTCGCTCCTCATAGCCAAGTAGTTCTGAAAGAAATAGATTGGCACTAGTAGCAGAAGATTTACCCAAGATTACACTCAATTGAGTAAAAAGTTGCTCCAGCTGACCTTTCGATAATTGATTGCGATTGAGATGGACCATTAACTTAGTCTACTAAAACTTCCAATCGATTGGAAGTACCGATTGTGGTATAGTTGTTTGATTATGAAACATTACTACATCGACACCCATGCCCACCTAAATTTGGCGGCTTTTAATGATGATTTAAATGATGTCATCCATAAGTGTGATGAGGAAAAGGTGTCGGTCATCAATGTCGGCACCAAGCAGTCGACTAGTGCCAAGGCTGTAAAACTTTCTACTCTCCATAAGCACCTCTACGCTATTATTGGTTTACATCCGATTCAGACCGTACCAGGTCGACACGACGAAAAAGAAACCGGTCCGGGAGGACAACCCTTTATTTCTAAGGGTGAAGTTTTCGATAAGGATTTTTATCGCCAATTAGCTAGGAGTGGCAAGGTGGTCGGCATCGGTGAATGTGGTTTTGATTATTATCACACTGAAGCTGATAGTTACGCTGTACAAGAAGAAGCTTTCATTGGGCAAATCGAACTGGCCAACGAGTTAAATCTACCACTGATGATTCATACTCGTGGACCCAAGCCAGGAGAGGAGAGTCCGACTGGCCGCAGTGTTTATGCTGATGTCTACGAGGTTTTGAAACAATACGCCAAGGTCCCTTTTAACGTTCACTTTTATGCCGGCACCCTCGAGGAAGCCGAAAAATTCTTCTCTTTAGGTGGCACTATTTCCTTTACTGGGGTAATTACTTTTGCTAAAGATTATGAAGAAGTGGTCAAAGCGATTCCGCTTGAGTTGATGCATGCTGAGACCGATGCCCCTTACGTCGCCCCTTTGCCATACCGCGGACGTCGCTGTGAGCCTTGGATGGTTCAGGAAGTATATAAAAAAATCGCCGATATTAGAGGAGTAGAGACAGAGGTTGTTCGAGCCCAATTGATAGAAAACGCTCACAAGTTGTATCAGCTCGATTAAGACAAAGAAAAAAGGTCATTCCTGCCGAATGCAGTAACGACCTTCTCGTAAGACTCCCAAGTTTCTTTGTTTGTTGTTAGACGATGTTTAGTCCGTCGTATCCAGACACAGTGTGGTCATGGTCATCGTCCGGAGCGGTTGTTTTTGCCACGGGTTTGGGACAGAAGATACCAATCATATAGCAGACAAACACAAAGATGCCTACGAGCCATTTCATCCCTGGGGGCAGTCCGTCACTCAGAGGGGTGCTCAGGAAAATCGAGCCAAACAGTGCGGTGGCGATGAAAAGACAAGAACCGAGGTTGTCTTTGGTTACGCTCGATCTAGTAGTGCAAAGCCAGCCAGATGAGAAGGCCATGACAGCCATGACAAAGACAAAAAGAACGTTGAAAAAGTTAAGTTCCACTTTCCCTCCTTGGGGAGTAGTTAGTCAGGTTGCAGTATCTTACAGAAATTTATTTTAGTCAAATATTGAGACTAAGTACCCATCAATCTTTCTTTGGTCCCACTCATAAAACTCAGCCTTTTGCTTGTGTAAGTCTCGGGCCAGGTCGGTTCCCACAAAGCGCCAGTGCCAAGGTTCAAAAACATAGAAGGTATTTCTTTCTGGGTAAGAGAGAATAAAACCAAAGCGATAGGCATTATCAATCAACCAGGCATATTCTTTGGTGTTGGCAAAGCTTAAGTAAGCTCCGTTGGTTACTGGGTCAGAAAGGTCCACGGTAGTACCTAGTTGGTGTTCAGAATAACCCTGGTCAGCCGAGAAAGCATTAGAACCACTTCCGTAAATTACTGTGTAACTACCTTTAATTTCTTTTTGCTCATCAAACGAACGGTAAGCCGAGACAATTTTTAAATCTATACCATCATTGTTTGCTTCGTCTATCATGTCAGTCAAGAATTCTGCCGCATCGCCATGAAAATATTGTTCTTTTTTTCCGACTAAGACGTACTTGTTATTAATTTTCGTTAGTTTCAGAGGGACAAAATTTTCGTTTAGGAAGTAAGTCCTTGAGTATTTTTGAAGGAGTTCTTTATCAGTCTTAGATAGTTTATCAAGCACGCCAACTGTCCCCGAAATAGCTTTGATTTGATCTTCAAATTCATCATTCTTATTTTTTTCGCGACGGAAGTCACTCTCCAGATCCTCTAATTCTTCGTTAGTTAGGGCAAGCCGGCTTGAAAGTTCATAAATAGTTGAGCTGGCCACCTCACGTTCAAATTGGGCGGCTTTGGTACTGGAAGCGTTTTCAAGTAGGAAGAAATTTCTCTCTTCAAGTAACATATTTACTTTAGATGTTAGTACCCGATTTTGTAAAAATAGATAAACAGACAAGGTTAAAACTAGTATCACAGCCGCTACTGTCATTACCTGCCCTAGCTTTGATTTATTTTCCATTTGCCTATTCTACCATGCTTACACCCCTTGAATAAGCCCTTTTTTTGTGTTAAGGTACCCCAGTTACTAATTAAGTTCCTGAGACAAAATGTCAGAAACAAATATGCCAGCAGCCGAGGTAAATTCAGCTGATGAAAGAAATTTCACCAGTTATGAGTTTGCTTTCCATATCCTTCCAACGGTTGCTGAAGGGGAAGTACCAAATGTAGTTGAAGTTTTAAAGTCACACATTACTAAGGCTGGAGGTGAGGTCTTCGATGAAGAAGTGGCCAAGCGTTTTGATTTAGCTTACGAGATTGTAAAATATCTTGAAGGCAAGAATCGTCGTTTCAACAGTGCTTACTTTGGTTGGGTGCGTTTTCGCCTCAACGCTGGAAGCCTAACAGAGCTCACCGAGACTCTTGAGGGGACAAAAGAAGTTCTTCGCTATCTGTTAGTAAAGCTTACGAAGGTGGAGGAGGAAAATCCTTTCCGTTTCCACGATTCTATAGCTGGACGTCAAGTCCGTACTATTTCTGACGAAGAAATGGCCGAGGTTGAAGCTGAAGCAGAAGTAGCTCTAGAGCCAGTAGATGAAGAAGTAGATATCGTGGAAGTCGCTGATGGCGAAGAAGTCGAAGAAAAAGTATAATAGTGGATACTAATCACTAACCAAAAAAATATGTACCTCAACAAAGCAATGATTTATGGAAACCTAACAAGGGATCCTGAAATGAAGGCCTTACCAAGCGGTATGCAAGTTTGCTCCTTTTCACTAGCCACTAACCGAGTTTATAACGACCGAGATGGTAAGCGACAAGAAATTGCTGATTATCACAACGTGGTTGTCTTTGGTAAGCAGGCCGAGAATTGCGCCAAGTATCTCACTAAAGGAAGTGCTACTTATGTTGAAGGCAGAATGCAGACTAGAAGTTGGGAAAAAGATGGCGTAAAGCAATATCGTACTGAAGTGATAGCAGACCGAGTTCAGTTTGGGCCAAAGGGAAGTGGAAGTGGAAGTGCGACCCCAAGTGGAAAAGCCGACTCAGCCAATTCTGGCAGTAATGATAAAAACGCTTCGGTACTACCTGATTACCCAGAGGAAGAAATTAATCCCGAGGACATCCCATTTTAGAAGTTGATTACAAAATCACTTCATTTGCTCTGTCAGACTACGGAATTTTTGATTCACCGTACTATCCGTACGCCTCATCAAAAATCCCTTGTCTTCCTCGCAACTAAAGCAATTTTGTAATCAACTAAAGAGAATACTAAGCTTGTAAATTTAAAATTTGAAACATTAACAGCCAAAAAAATAATATGGAAAAACACAACCTACACAAGAAAGCCGCTCTCGAACACATAGACTACAAGGACATCACTAGTCTAGGCGCTTACGTCAATCCCCATGCTCGTATGTTTAGTCGACGTCGCTCTGGTTTTTCTGCTAAAGCGCAACGAGACTTCGCACGAGCTATCAAGCGCTCACGATTTATGGCCCTGATGCCATACATCCAGCACTAGGATGATAGAGAAAGAGGCTTAAATTAAACCTAAAAAGCAATAGCGGTGGGGACTTTGTCCCCACCGCTATTGCTTTTTACCCAAAAATATGCTATAATAAAGGTTGGTTCATTTACACTGGAGAGAAACATGGAAATCATCACGTGGTTGTTGAGTACACAGGGAAACATTTTTGTCGGAGTCGTTTTGATTGTCGGCGTCGTGTATTTTTTCCGTCATGGACTCATCTTCGGGACCCCCGAACAAGATGAATACTTTACCAGGGTCGACGAGGAAATCTCTGTTTCCGAACACCGGTTTTTCCGGTGACGAAGAAGGGCCGCAGACACCACCTGTGTCGCGGCCCTTTATCATTTTAATAATCAGTGCTATAAAGAAGCTTGTCCTGTCGTCAACTTTCAAAGTGAAAGGATTTGGGCATGTTTAAGAACCCTCTTTCTTTGATTTTTTACTTGCTTGTTGGAGCCGTCTTGATTGGATTCATGGTGGCTTTGCCAACTGAACCGTGGCTTTGGCTGGCCTTATTCATTTGGTTTCTGGGTCTGGTGCAGGGTGTTCATTATTTGTTTACCAACCCAAGTGATGCCTAAGGGCACAAAACGGCCTTCGCTACACAAAGTGTAGCGAAGGCCGTTTTTAAGTTTATTAACGTTTTATTACGCCTTCTCTATTCGTTCCGAATAGTCTCCCGACTCAGTATTGATAGCGATAACATCACCTTGATTGATAAACATCGGTACCATCACTTTGGCTCCTGTCTCCACGATCGCCTCCTTGAGGGCGTTGCCCGAGGTATTACCTTTACTAGCGTCAACAGTATCAGTGATTTTTAGTTCTATTTTGATAGGAACAGTGATACCAATTACTTCTTCTTCGTAAACTAGCGCTTTTAGTTCAGAACGCTCCTTCACAAATTTTCCCGCTACCCCGACCAAGTCTTCTGATAAGGCGAATCTTTCACTTGGCTTACCAGTAGTATGGAACCAGTACTCACTTCCTTTACGATAGATAAAGGTGATGTTTCGATTCTCCAGGTCAGCCTCTTCGGCTGTTTCGTTGACGTGGAAAGTATTTTCGATGACCCGACCAGACTTGAGATTTTTAAGTTTAGTGATATTAACCGGCTTACGTTGTTGTTTGCGGAAGACGTGATAAGAAAGCACCAGGTAAGGCTCATCACTGAAAATGATGACTTTCTTGGGGGTTATTTCACTATATGATAGGACGGCCATGCTATTTTTTAAATTCGAACTTATTTGATAAATAAAGTGTTGTATTTACGAAAGGAGTGTAAATGTTACACTGATTAAGCCAGAAGATACTATCATATATGTCGCAACTAACAAATACCCAAAATGATGAAGCTATCATCCCAGATGAGGTTTTACTTAGAGAATCAATCCTAAAACCCTGGCAATTTTCAATTTTGGTAGAAAGATACGAAGTAGCTTTCCTAAGGAAAGCTAAAAATATTGTGCGTGATTCGCGGGACGCCGAAGAAGTAGTTTTAGATACTTTTACTAAGATTTATTTTCATGCTGACAGCTTCGCTCCGCAAACGGGAGCCAAGTTTTCTTCTTGGGCCTACCGCATCTTGATGAATACGGCTTTCACCCGCTATCAGAAACTAATCAAAGAGGGTCAGCGGTTTATGGTTTTTGATCCCGAGTACGAACAGTTCATTGGTGAAGAATCCAACCACAGTGCCTTTGAAGAGAAGAGAGATGGGATTGAAAGAATTTTAGCTCGATTACCAGGACACTTTGCCTACGTTTTACGTCTACATTATCTCGAACATTGGTCACATGAAGATATTGCCAAAGCTACCGATGAAAATATTGGTACTATTAAGACTAGGATTCATCGAGCTAAAGAAGCGTTTAGAAGGGAAAGTAAAGGCGATGAAGCAGAAATGCTTTTGTAACTTTGCTTAAATTGATTGAGTTATAATTAAAGTAATATGGAACACATTGAAAAAAACCTTAGAGCTATCAGACGCCGCATTATGGTGCGAGTTTGGTATAGCTATTTGATTACTATGACCACCAATTCAGCCGCTTTGGTGGGGTTGGTTTTGGGTGCCAGTCTAGCCCTTTTCTTTAAGTTGGTCTCAGTTTCATCGATCTTGCATAATTTACTAGAAGTTCGCTTGGGATCTGTTCCGGAGTATATTTGGTCTACTCTAACTAGGACAGCCGCCAGCGGGGAGTTTTTAAAGCTAATTTCTCTGACCTTAATCATTGTTTCATTACTTTATTTAAAATCTCTACTACGAAAGATTACTTTTGATTCAAATTTGACTCAGTCGGCCTAAAGAAATGGTAGGGGATATAAAAGGGGCGAAAGCAAAGCTTTCGCCCCTTTTATATTCATTTAACTACCCACAACACTTAAGACTTCTTACCTTCGTCCTTGAGTGACTTGCGAATATGCCCGAGCAACTCTTTCTGGACTTTGGGATTTTCGCGCAGGAAGGTCCGGGCTGCGTCATAGCCACGACCAAGTTTTACTTCGGCACTTTCATCTCCACCTGGCGGTAGATAAGAATATGAAGCCCCAGATTTTTTAACGTAGGAATATTTTTCTCCTAGAGCGAGTAATTCACCATCGCGAGAGATACCTTCTCCGTAGATTAAATCAAATTCAGTGGTGCGGAAAGGAGAGGCAACTTTGTTCTTCACTACCTTTACTCGATGTCTTCCACCCACCACCTCTTCACCCTTCTTGATTTGAGCAATACGACGGATGTCGAGACGAACAGAAGTATAGAACTTTAGGGCCTTACCACCTGGTGTCGTTTCAGGGTTACCGAACATCACTCCGACTTGCATACGGATTTGGTTGATAAATATTACTACCGTCTTACTCTTGGCCACAATACCAGTCAGTTTACGCAAGGCTTGACTCATGAGACGAGCTTGCTTGCCGACATGATGTGCGCCCATTTCTCCTTCAATTTCATCTCTCGGGGTAAGGGCTGCTACCGAGTCAATCACAATCACATCAATTTTCCCTGAACGAACTAAGGACTCAACAATTTCGAGAGCTTGTTCACCATTGTCAGGTTGGGAAATAAGTAATTCTTCCAGCTTTACTCCAATACTCCTAGAGTACTCAGGGTCCATGGCGTGTTCCGCATCAATAAAGGCGCAAATACCACCAAGTTTTTGAGCTTCAGCCACCGCATGTAGGGAGAGGGTAGTTTTACCGGAAGACTCTGGTCCAAAAATTTCAATAATACGTCCCCGTGGGAAGCCGCCAATTCCAAGCGCATCATCTAGCCCAATTGAGCCAGATGGAATAACATCTATATCAACTTTCTTACTCTCAGAGAGAGTCATGATTGAGTCGTCACCAAACTTAGTTTTAATTGCGCGCAAGGTTTCCGCAATACTCTCGACCCCGCCCCCTTTTTCAGTGTTGGCCTCACCCATTGTTTTTGGTGCTTTTGCTACTTTTTTCTTTACCATAAGTAATTTTAATTTTTGATAATCGACGAAGGAGTATAGACGAATGAACGCACAACTCTCGTCTCTCTGTCATATCTATCTCGTGCCCGTAGGGTACTTATAGTATACCCGTTTTCGAGGACGAGTGCTTCCTTGAAATGACCATGTTCGTCAGTAAAGATTTGTCTGTCATTTAGCCAAAGGTGGGTGATATTAAAAGCTTGTCCTTCTAGGGTCACTACCCGCTCATTTAAATAAGTTGGAGGCTCGTAATCTAGGATAATTTGTGGTCCTGTAATTAGAAAACGAGCTTGAAAAAGTACATAAAAGACAATAATCGCCAAAAGAATCAATCCACCAACTAGTTTTAGAATATTTCTTAGTTCAAAATGTGAGTTAGGTAGGGAGAGCATGGGCTAAACCTCTTTGTTTTTTGAAGACTCTTCGTCATTTTCTGTACTGTCAGTTCCTTTACCAACTAAGATTTCTCTCGGTCTAGAACCGTCAGCTTGGCCAATAATCCCTTGTTCTTCTAGTAAGTCCATCAAGCGGGCAGCCCTTGAATAGCCAATCCTTAATTTTCTCTGCAAATATGAAGTCGAGGCTTTGCCGGCTTCCATTACTGCATACTTGGCATCTTCAAATAATTCGTCATCAGCATCGTCGTCGTGCCCGTCCAGTGATGACATAAATGAGGCCGAACTCTCACCATCCTTTGATTCTTCTAAATCAATCATGGTATTTAGAGAGTGAGCGTCTTGAGCTTTGAGGTAATTTACCACCGCTTTGATTTCTTCACCGGAAATATAAGCCGATTGAATACGAGTCAGACGAGGACTATCAGAAGAGAGATAAAGCATGTCTCCTTGACCGAGAAGTTTCTCCGCCCCCATCTGGTCAATAATAGTGCGTGAGTCTATCTGGGAAGCGACGTTTAGAGCAATACGAGTCGGCACATTGGCTTTGATAGTACCAGTAATAACATTAACCGATGGTCTTTGGGTCGCCAAAATAAGGTGAATACCCACCGCTCGACTCATTTGGGCGAGGCGTACAATCAAGGCTTCTAGTTCACGAGGATAGGCTTGCATCAAGTCGTTAATTTCATCAAGGATAATAACAATATAAGGTAGCGGTTCAGGTAAGTTATCTTTTTCCTCTTCAAGAGAACCGCCCTCCTCCCAAGTTTTTTTAGCTGGATGGTAGACGTTGCTGTGGTAGAGGTCGATTCCTTGAATCCCCTCAGCTTGTAAAATGTCGTAGCGACGGGCCATTTCTTTTACTGCCCAAGTCAGGGATTTTAGAGCCTTTTTCGGTTCGGTGATAACTGGGGTAAGTAGGTGAGGAATGCCATTATAAAGAGTGAGTTCAACTCGTTTGGGGTCTACCAAGATAAAGCGCAGCTGTTCAGGTGAATTACGGAACAGCAGGGAGACAATCACATTATGAATCATGACTGATTTTCCAGACCCTGTGGTACCAGCAATCAAGGCGTGGGGCATACGAGCAATGTTGGTGAAGTGAACCCCACCAGCGACGTCTTTTCCTAAAGCTATTAGTAGGGGTCGAGGGGAATCAGTGTATTCAGGATTCTTCAGTAGTGAAGCTAGACCGACGGTTGAACGAATCGCGTTTGGAACTTCAATCCCGACCAGGGACTTGCCGGGAATCGGTGCTTCGATACGAATAGTGCTGGCCTTTAGGGCTAGCTGCAGTTCTTGTTGCAAAGCGACAATTCTAGAGATGCGTACTCCTTGGGCGGGCTTGAGAGAGTAACGAGTAATAGCCGGGCCACTTTCTACTGCATCCATTTCTACGTTTATTCCGAATTCATTTAGGGTTCGCTTAATCATCATTGAGTTAGCTTTTACATCCCCAGCCATAGCCTTGCCTTTGTCTTTACTCAGGAGCGAGAGGGAAGGAGGAATATAGAGACCACTGAAATTTTTGACTACAATGTCCCCGAGGTTTTTTTCGGGCTGTGCTACCTCAGCTACTTTATTGACCATAGCCCTGAAACCTTTCTTCGGTTCCTTTTCAGCAGCATCGTCACCGTCTTTATGCAACCCTGTCTCTTCTTCTATTTTTGCTACCTCAGCTTCAATTTCTTCCAAGTCTATATCCTCCTCTAAGAGGTCATCTTTGTTGCGTCTAAACCAGGACAAAGATAGTCCTGTATTAAAGATAAGAAATACTCCGATTAAAACAAAACCAAAAAGTAGTACTCCGGTCACCATGTCGCCAACCAAAAAAGAGATTGGATAGACTAGCGCCAATCCCGCCATTCCGCCCAAGCCTTCATTATATAGTTCGAGGGTGGCCAAGAGAGAGAAGAAGAAAAGTGAAATACCAATAATTTTTGACATACTTACCTGCTCATTCTCAGAGGGGTTCATGATGACAAAAACATAAAAAGCGGCGGCAATCGGAGCCAACCATTCTCCGGTCCCAAACATCCAAGAAAGGCCTGTTTCGGTGTATGTACCAGCAATACCAGCCAAGCCTAGGAGTGAGAGTAAGAAGAATATCCCCACTACCCCGACCGCTACTGCGGCAATAGCTTGCCTAGCTTGTGGAGAAAGGTCATGAAAGATAGGGGGCTTTTCTTTTATAAGGACGTGTTTTTTTCGGGCCATAAATACAGAAACTGAAACTATTTGATATGGACATAATAACATGAAGTCATTAGTAAAACTGTGGAAATATAAGCCTTAGTTTGAAAAAGTAAACAGAACCTAGTTGTAGGAATCATCTTCTTGTGTGGCTTCTTCTTCGCCAGTCCTCACTCCTAGGCATTGTCGTTGCGGAGGCTCTCAAAAAGCCACACAAGAAGATGATCTTCACCAGACTACAATGTTAAAAAGACACAAAGGGACCTTGTAAATAAGTCAAAATGTCCTTATAATACTAGGAGACATTAACTATTAAAGACAGAAGAGTGACAAGAGACAAAACTCATTATAAGACAATTAATAGACATCATGGACAAAGACAACATCTTCGCAGTAAAAAGACTAGCTTCCAATAACGAGTACTACAGTAATGTTTTCAAAAAGACAGAGAGAACAGTCTCGGTTGTATTTTATATAATGTCTTATATTGAGAGAAACGAACAGACGGAATTTCACTTAAAGACAATGAGCGAAAAAGCCATGAAAGTTCATGAGACATCACTGGCCACACTTTCACTCTATGAGTACGAGGCCAAAGAAAAAATTTTCCCTTTCCAGCAATCACTTGTAGCTCTAGAAGGGACACTTCGTATTGCTAACGCCGCGAGGGTATTAAATGACGAAGTACTTGCTTTGCTTCTCAGTGAAGTGGATTTGGTTCAAAGGTATCTCCGCAATCACTTCGTAGGCGCTATTCCTCTTACTATGAGAGAGAGTGAAGAGCTCGGTTTGGTTAATCGACCAAAGTCTAAGTCCAGCTACGGAGCCGCTTCTCGCCCTAGTCGCTCGACCATTCCTAGAGGAGACATCAGCTCAGATGCCCATATGGTCTATAGCCAACTAGTGGACAGAGCTGCGCGCATAAAGACAGTCCTTGAGGCCAAACCGGCAGCTACCATTAAAGACATTGCTGAGGTCATCACTGACGTAAGCGAAAAGACAATCCAGCGTGAACTTAATAGTCTTATAGAAAAAGGACAAGTCATAAGAGATGGAGAAAGACGTTGGTCTAAATACTCGGTAGTGGGGAAGTAATATACATGTCTTATAGACTTCTATAAGACATGACCTTTGTCAGAACTTTGTTACAAACTGATAATTTTCCCGTAGTTATTATGGGCTGGAGGACGTAGTATCAAGCCAAATTCTGTTACTTGACTGACACAAGAAAGTGTATGGTAGCCCTATTTTAGGAGTAAGAGTAGTCACTTTAGTTCGTCATCAACTGCAGACAAAAGAAACCATATTTTATTGACGTATCTGGTACTTTAAAGTATCTTTACGCAGTAGTTATTTTGAGGAGTAGATTTGTATATTTGAATTGAGAGCACTTGCTCCCAGTCTTCGATCATCCACACTCTAACCCAAAAGATAGCTATGCCTAGATATAAATCTTGGTATAATATTTGGACATGCGCTCGTGCGCTTTTTTCTAAGGTGTTTGCTAACAGTCGTGTAGACCACGACTAATTGCATCTACCAATCTAGGAAAGCACGAAGGAGTATGAACGTTCTTTGATAAATAAGTAGATAAGTGAAAGTCACTTATTCTCTTCATATATATGTATTGACCCAAGAAATTTACGCAAATCGATGCAATTCTAGGCGTGCAAGTAAAATGTTGTGAGCCATACCTTTTGTATGGTGAATAAGATTTTATGTAGCACAACAAAGAAATGTGCTATTTAAGTAGGTTTCACTCCCGAATTACTTCTTCCTACCAGGTTAGATTTACGACCGAAACTCAGTCCTTCGTTACAGCTAATCTCTATGTCGTAAGATGTAGAGTTAGTGATATTTTGTAAGGTGACTTGATAAATCACTTTATGAATATGAATTAATTCATATTATCAGCAGTTATCAAATTAATCCGCTTACGAAAGTAGGCACGCGTAATAACAATACGCAAAAAACTTATAAAAATTATGACTATTGCAAAAGATTTTGCATCAAAGGCAGCAGTTGCTTTTGTTGCTTTCGCAATGATCTTCTCAATGTTTGCTCCTTCAGCGAAGGCTCAATCATCAGAAGACTTGCAAAAAATGATCAATGACCTACTTGCTCAAATCGCTGGACTCCAATCACAAGTTGGACAAGGTGGAAATTCAGTTGCTTCAGGCATCTGCCCATACACATGGACACGTGACCTAAACGTTGGAGCACAAGGAGCAGACGTTATGAAACTACAACAGTTCCTAAACGCTAACGCAGATACACGAGTATCAGCTTCAGGCGCAGGTTCAGTTGGCGCTGAGACTGAGTTCTACGGACCAGCAACAGCAGCAGCTGTTTCAAAGATGCAAGTTATGTACCGAGCTGACATCCTTACACCAGCTGGTCTAGTAAATCCAACCGGATACTACGGACCATCTACACGTGCTAAGGCAAATTCACTTTGTACTTCAGCTCCAGTAGTTGTTCCTCCAGTTGATGGAGAGGACGATGAAGACATGGATGATGAAGAAATGGCAGATCTAGAAGGTGGAGAAGGTTATATTGACCTAGATACTCTTCTAGATTCAAACGTAACTATCGACCTTGGTGATTCAGAAGAGGTTCTAGCCGTTGAAATAACTGCCAAGGATTCAGACGTTTCAATTGACCGAGTTGACTTTATGTTCAACGCTCGACCATGGTTGTACTTCGATGAAGTAAATCTATTGGTTGATGGCGAAGAAGTAGCTTCACTTTCACGTTCATCTGACTTCTCAGAAGTTGGTAGTAATTACCGAGCTCGTTTCACTGGCCTAAAGCAAGTTGTTCGAGAGGACGATGTAGCTGAATTTACTCTAGAGCTTGTTGTTCTAGATTCAATGGCAGGTAATCGTGCTGGAGAGACAGTAAATGTTTCTATGGCTACTACAAGTAGTATCCGATTCGTCGATGCTGCTGGTATCTCAGAGACAGATGGTGTAGCTATGAGTGCTGTTGTATCATTTGATGATACTTTCGGTAATGGCGACATGAATCTAACTGTATCTGATGATTCACCAGAGAACGAAACTATCGTTCTTAGTGAAACTTCACGAACATCAGGTGTAACAGCCGTAGAGTTCGAAGTAGAAGCTGAGGATTCAGACGTTACAGTTAACGATGTCACTGTTGTATTCGATACAACTGGTAACACAGTTGCTCAGACTCTATACCGAGCTAAGCTTTACTCTGGAAGTACACTTCTATCAACTCAGTCAGTTACTGCTTCAACAACAGTATTCGATGATATCGAATTCGCAATTGACGAAGATGATATTGCAACTTTCCGAGTTGAAGTAGAATTCAACGATGGAGATACTTTGGCTGCTTCTTCTTCACCACAAGACTTCACAGTCGTTAGTGTAGAAGTTGATGCTGAAGATGCTGACTTTGCTGCTCTTAATGACACTCTAACAGTTGGTGAGACTCATACTATCCTAGTAAATGGTCTTACTGCTGACATTGATGCTATTACGACTTCAACTGCTAACGAAGGAAAGCAATTAACTATTACATACACAATGGATGTAACAGCTTATGGCGATAACTTCTATATCAGTGCAACAGGTTCAACAGCATTTGCTCGAAGCATCACTGCTGCATCAGGTACAGTAACTGTTAGTCCATCTCAAGTTACCGTCTCAGGCGTAACTAAGGATTCGACTTCAAATACTTACAAGATTTCAAAGGGTCAGACTAAGTCAGTTTCAATCTCATACATTGTAACTAACACAGTTGGTGGATTCATCAACGCTACTCTAGACACTTTGAATTACGGTAGTTCAACTGGTACTCCAACTGGTTCAACTTCACCTCTTGGTGCTCCAGACTTCGAAAAGGCTGATGCTAGCGTAACTGCAAGTTAATTAGAACTTTCGGGTTAGTACTTACTTAGTAAAATAAGTATGTATACAAAAAACCTCCCTTCGGGGAGGTTTTTTGTATTTTATTTATTTTTTGCTTAGGCCTGGCCTTTGCTTATAGTTTATATCGCCAAACCCGAGGTTGTACCTCGGGTTTACTATCCACATAGAAATGTTCTGGGAAATAATTTTGTAACCTCAAGTTTGTAGTATAAAATAACCTTATGTCTAACTTTAAAATTAAATTTATCTTACTGCTCGTGGTTGTCTTGTTATCAGTTCCAAAGTTATCTTTAGCTTTTGATGTATTAGATCAAAAAGCTGTCTGGTTGAACCACAATACTTTTCTTTATACCATCACTTATGAATTTGGTTTTGTGAATCGCGATTTTAGAATGCCAACAGTAGCTTTTAGAGATTTAACATCTGACGCCAGTTCACCTTTCATCAGTTATTCTTTCAAAAAAAATGCTGAAAGAATGTCAGACAATTTCCTTAGTCACGCAGCTGTCCTAAGTAAGGCTGAAATTAGAAACGGAAAGTATTATGTTGCTGAAGGGAAAAAGGAAAAGTTCACTCTAGTAGTAATTGGAATGGTGCCAAGTAAAATGATTTCCGACAAGGTCTTCGATGGAGTATCTGTCCAGGTCGATTCATTGCCTTTTAACCTAATCGGGGAGGGAACAGAGACAATTAATTTACTACACGCTGAAAAAATCAAAGACTACACCACCCCAGAATTAAAGTTAAAATAAACCTAAAATCTTAACAGCACCAAAAAGTCTCAGCTAGTAAGCTGAGACTTTTTGGTGCTGTTAACAAAATAAATTGAACCAAATTAATACATGGTATATTAAAATTAATGTTTAGTTTGATTAGATGGCAGTTACGACTGTTTATCTTACTCACATTACTCGTCTGGATACTTTCTGGCTCATCCGCATTCGCTCAAACTTCTTGTGGCAATATTATTGGTCCAGATAATATTTTTAATCAGTCCAACATTGTGACTGTGCCGATACAAGATTGTGTCGATCCTTTTAAACTTACCACCGACCCAGCTTCACCGTACACTCTTAAAATAACTGGGACTGACGTGGCAGACGGTGGTTCTGTTGTAGTTGCAGAATTAATAGTAGAAGACATTGCTATTGAAGGAGAATCTTATCTTTCTACCTATACCAACCTTTTATATAAACACGAGGGCGAAGACTATGTTTTTATCGACTATGGTGCGGTCATTGGAGTGGGTACCTACACTATGTTAATTGTAGATTATGAATTAATTCTTTCTAAGCGTTCTTTGATGGAGCGTTTGAGAGAAGCAATTCTACCCACAACATATGCACAATCTCCAGGCCGCTACACCTATGCTGTTACTTTCACCCTCACCGAACCCCTCCCCGAACCAACCGGAGCCTCTAGTGTCTTGTTTTTACCGGGGATTCAAGCTAGTCGTTTATATAAAGATGGTGTCCTAGGAACTGAAGATCAGGTGTGGGAGCCAAATATTAATAATGATGTCGCACAATTAGAGATGACCAGCGACGGCTTTAGTGTAAATGACATCTACACCAGGGATGTAATCGACGAGATACTTTTCCCGGCACTGGGCGGAAATATATACAAAGGTTTCTTAGGAATGTTGGATGATTTGAAAGAAGAAGGCACGATAGCTAACTCGTTAGCTTTTGCTTATGACTGGAGATATGGAGTTCAGGATATTGTCGTAAGTGGCACCAGGTATGAAAATGAAATAAAAAGTTTAATTAATGAAGTAGAAGATTTGGACGAGGGTTCTTTCACAGGCAAGGTGACAATCATCGGTCACTCAAATGGGGGACTTTTAGCTAAAGCTTTGATTACTGAATTAGAAAGACTAGGAGATGATGACTTGGTTGATAAGGTTGTTTTTGTTGGAGTGCCACAGCTCGGTTCAGCTAAAGCAATTGGAGTTTTGTTGCACGGCCTACAGCAGCAGAAAATGGGAGGCTTAGTGATTGATGATACGACAGTTAGAGATGTAATAGAAAACATGCCCGGAGTATACTCATTACTTCCGTCGCAGAAATATTTTGATTTAAGTGACTCGCCGCTTGTAACAAGTGTAGAGTCTTTAGATACGAATGGTATTAGTGAATATGGAGATATAGATTCGTTAGTAAAATTATCAAATTTTGCCCTGGACACACAAGACTTAAGAAGTGACAATGTGCCAGTTCATACTCCTAGTACACTTAACTCACAACTAATGTCAGATATGGTTGATGGTAGGGAATATTTCGATAATTGGTTGGCTCCTACAGATATAGAAGTATATGAGATTGTTGGTACTGGAGTTACGACCATAAAGAGCCTTGAATATAGAAATTACCCCTGCATCAATTTGATTTGTGCTTTTGGTAGCTACGCCAAACCATATCCGATTTTTACCAAAGAAGGTGACGAGACAGTAGCTACACTCTCTGCTGAGTCTTACGGAGGAGATAAGGTGACAGGGGCGGTGGATTTAATTAGAGAGGCTAGCGATTTATTTGATTTACCAGAAAACCATTCGACCTTAACAGAAAGTCCAACCGTACAAGATTTCATCGATTCAATTATTCGGTTCCCGTATTTAAATGAGACTCTAGAAATACCAGGAAATTTTATTGATACAACCAGAAAGTACACCATTATAGGTGCGCATTCACCAGTACAAATATCACTTCAAGACGTAGATGGTAAAAGGGTAGGTATTTTTGGTAACCAAGTTCTAGAGGAAATATTAGGTTCACAATATTTTGAATTGGGTGGAAGTTCTTATCTAACTGTTCCTTCCGATATTGAATATGAAGTGACGATAAAAGGAACAGACGACGGGGTCTATTCTTTGACGATTGATAGATTAGATGAGGAAGATATCCAGAGTAATTTACATACATACTTAGGAGCTAGCACTTCACCACAGATGGTTGCTACTTTTAAAGCTAGTAGTACAGGTTTTACCAACATTTATACAGATTTAGATGGAGATGCGAGTATTGATTTAGAAAAGACTTTAGATGGAGACGAGGTGCTAGTAGCAAATGATTATTCGTATGAATTATTGAAGTCAGAAATAGAATTACTTAGTTTACCTAGAATTTATAAAAAGCTATTATTACTACAGGTAAAATTGGCAGAGCAGTGGGGAAAGAAAGGAAGAGTTAAGCTAGAATCAATTACTATGCAAAACTCCATAAAAACTATCAGTTTTTATGGAGACAAGAAATTAATTTCGAACGAACAAGTCATTAAGTTGGAAGATATAATTAATCATCTAATAAATTAAATATGTTTAAT
Source organism: Minisyncoccia bacterium (assembly GCA_041736805.1). Classification (GTDB taxonomy): domain Bacteria; phylum Patescibacteriota; class Minisyncoccia; order Phycocordibacterales; family UBA918; genus OLB19. Next base: position 2,717 of record JBGSSW010000001.1, on the reverse strand, counting down.
AGTAGAAAAAAATTGTGCTTCACTATTTCAGTTACGTTGTCATTAATAATGTTGTCTATATATTATGGTTTTGTAGTTAATATGAGTGGAGTCTATAGTTATTTATGGATGATTAATACGAAAATAATTATTTATGCATTATTTTACTTAAACTTAACATTTTTAATCCTACTATTCTTCAGTGACCATGTTTTTAGTAAGTGGTTTAAAAAGTTTATTATCTGGTACGCTCCATTGTCTGTACTATTAATATTAACTGGCGATGACGGTTCTTCTTATACATGGCTTAGTAAAGCTGACTTAGTTAATAATTTCGGTGTCATTCTTGTAATTACAACCCTTATCTTCACCCTAGTACAAAAATACGTCTACAAAAGATAAACTCAAACCATGAGAAACGTACTCATATTCTTGTTGCTAATAGTAATGAGTCTATTGGTAATTGACTATTATAATTTAAGCAAGTTTTTCTGTAGCACATACTGTATTGTAAAGATAGACGATATTTTATTAGGTCTTTTGATTGTGACTCTTATTAGTTTACTTTTTATCATTAGCTTAGTATTTCTACCAAAAAAATGTTTTATATGTTGGTGGAGTTTTGCCCGAATCGCTATCCCAATTATTTTCCTAATCTCTTTTCAGATCAATTTGAAGTCTATGAACGGAGGTGGGTGGTTTAGTATTAGTGACCAGATTGATTTGATAGAGATGTCTATACTTTATGTGGTTTTCATATTAGGTTCGTTGATTCAAATTTATAGAGGTTATGAACTAGATAAAACTTCTCTTAAAAAAGTAAAATGAAAAAAAGACTAATTGTTGTGGTGCTCTCATTATGTATCTTTATTTTAACGGAAATAAGTTGGAGTGGTAATTTTTTGGAATTCAAAAGAACATACAATTCTATTTTTATTGAGCCGGTAAGTTATATAGCACTATCTATTTTATTAGTTTTTTCCATTTTGTTATTTGTAAATAGTGAAATATATAAGAAATGGCTGAAGTACTTTTACTGGTATTTACCGATTATGGGTTTTTTTGTTATAAGTGGTAGTGTCGGTTCCTCATATACTTGGCCTAGTCGAACAGACTTCGCAGGTTTTTTCGGAGTTATCCTTGTTGTCGCTACCCTTATCTTCGCCCTGGTACAAAAATTTGTCTATAAAAAGTAAGTCGTTTTGTTTATCCGAGGTTACACTTTGGGGAAATTCAGGGTGAGTAAAAACCCAGCTTAGGGTGAATGCTATAATAAATTCACTTTCTTATGTTTAATAAGACTTTTTATAAGTTCTTGATGAGCTTTGTGGCTGTGGTGGCTGGAGTGCTTTTCTTTATCCTCATTGTGGGATTGGGTGTATAATATATTTTGAATTCGTCTATGATAAAAATTACCGACCAGTATTTTTGGAATTTTGTCTTCTTACTTTTCTTCCTCTTTTTGGTGTCGATGGGAGCAATTATTTTGGAGACTGAAAGCCGGATTCCATATGCTGATTTGACTATCATTGATTTTCTTCTGCTGACGTTGGCTACTTGGCGCATAACTAGATTATTTGTCTACGACACTATTACCAAATTCTTCCGGGAACAGTTTTGGGACTTGGTAAAAGTAGGGAAGAGTTTTGAATTAGAAAAACCAAAATTTGGCCCTCGGCGTACTTTGGCAGACTTACTATCTTGTCCTTGGTGTGTCAGTACTTGGGCCGCCGCCTCACTTATCTTTTTTTATCTCCTCACACCTTATGCCGTATTTCCAGTCTTGATACTAGCACTCTCAGCCGTAGCTGCATTTTTGCAGCTAGCTTCAACTACATTAGGATATAAGGCTGATAAATTAAAGAAAGACAGCGAGGAATAAAATTTGAAAATAAAAGACGGCGAAGCGAAGCTTCGGCGTCTTTTATTTTACCCGAGTGATTTAGTATACTGTTTTGTATTCGGGGTATAGTACAGTGGCAGTATATGCCCATGGGGTGGGTAAGATATCGGTTCGATTCCGGTTACCCTGACTAAGTATTTAACTAGAGGGCTGGAAAGCGAAGCTTTCCAGCCCTCTTTACGCCACCTCCACTATCTGTTATAGTCTCCGGACCAGGCTCATGACAGTTGGTCGCACGAAGGTGCGGTAATTGATACCAGATATCAGCCAGCCGAGGTCCAATCTATTGTATTGGGGTCGAAGCCTATAGATAACACACTCTGTGCTATCCGTGGCCTGTGTTCTTATTCATTATTATCTAAGTTGATTCATGGCAATTACAAAAGCAAAAAAGCAAGATATTCTTGCTAAGCTTGAGACAGTTCGCGACAACTCAGAATCGATAGTCTTTGTACACTACAAAGGTCTAACGGTTGCCGATACTACTGCAATGCGTAAGGATTTACGCGAGAAGGGAGTCGGTTACTTTGTGGCAAAAAAGACGCTCATGAAAAAAGCGTTTGGAGCCTACGAAGGAGAGATGCCAGTTCTAGATGGAGAAATCGCCGTTGCTTATAGTGCAGATGCTATAGCTCCAGCGCAAAACATTAAAGAATTCGCACTAAAGTTCAAAGACAATATTTCTATTGTTGGCGGAGTTTTCCAAGGTGTCTTCAAGAGTCAAAACGAGATGATTGAAATTGCTTCAATCCCTCCTCTACAAACTCTACGAGGAATGTTCGTTAATGTTATTAATTCTCCGATTCAAGGTTTGGTCATATCACTTGACGCCATC
>JBGSSW010000006.1:0-4213 GCA_041736805.1 Minisyncoccia bacterium | reverse complement strand
GGAGTTTTCCAAGGTGTCTTCAAGAGTCAAAACGAGATGATTGAAATTGCTTCAATCCCTCCTCTACAAACTCTACGAGGAATGTTCGTTAATGTTATTAATTCTCCGATTCAAGGTTTGGTCATATCACTTGACGCCATCGCTCATAAAAAAGCCTAGCCCACCAAACATTTTTGGAAATTATCGAAATTATATAAATAAAAATTATTATGTCAGAAGAAGAAACTACAGTAGCTGCTGAAGTAGCAACTGAAACAAAAGCTGAAGTAGCACCAGAGAAGAAGGCAGAGGTGCCAAAAGAATTCAAAACTTTAATCGACCAAGTAGAGAAGATGACTGTGCTAGAATTACACGCTCTAGTAAAGGTCCTTGAAGCTCACTTTGGTGTTTCAGCCCAAGCAGTAGCGGTCGCTGGTCCAGCTGCGGTAGCTGGTGCAGCTGAGGAGCAATCAGAATTTACAGTTGAACTAACTGAAGCTGGTGCCCAAAAGATTGCGGTTATTAAGGTGGTAAAGGAAGTACTGGGTCTTGGTCTTAAAGAAGCTAAGGATCTAGTAGACGCTGCACCATCTGTAGTGAAAGAAGGAATGAAGAAAGAAGATGCCGAGGCATTGAAAGCGAAATTAGAAGAGGCAGGTGCCAAAATTACCCTCAAGTAACACTAAGTAAATCTAGTCACAAAAATCACTTTGAAATAAACTTCTTAGTTGAAGACAAAACCCCGCGGCCTTCGGCCGCGGGGTTTTGTTTATTTAAAAAACTAGCCCCGCGAATGAATTCGCGGGGCCGGTAGGACTTGTTGGACTAGAGGAGAACTCCTTTTGCCTCAGGTGTGGTTCGAGAAGTCTCAGCTGAGCAGGGAATGAGATTTCCTGCCCAGTCCTTGCTCCACCTGATGGTGGGCTTTGTCGTAGACGACGGCTTTCCAGAGAGGTCCACTTGGTAGCCCAGAACACAACTGGTCTCCGTTTTGAAGGACAGACTGTGAGCCCCGGCGAAAAACCCGACAATCATCAAGCCGACGATGGCCAAAAAAAACACAGAGAACTTCTTTTTTAGCGACACAATCTTCTCCTGATTTAGCTACAGACAGACCAAAATTAGTCTCCGGAAACGATAACATCTTATTGTACTTTGTCAATTTTATACAAAATATTTTGTATTTTAGTTTTATAGATAAAACTAGCCCGCGAATTTATTCGCGGGCTAGTAGGAAACAATTAGTTTTTGAAGAGAGAAACTAAAACTCTCGTTAGCAAAGTCATGTCAGGCTTGATGAAGACATGACTTACTCCTACCGTTCTAGCTTGTAGCCAGAATTGTTCATTTTCGCTAGTGAACATGAATACAGGTAGTCGAACATGACTTGGATTTTTTTTGATTTTCTCGGTCAGTTCAATGCCATCCATTGGTGACATCTTACCGCCAATTATTACGGCAGTGAAATGCCTGGTCATCCGACTGAGGATTAGTAGCGCATTTTCACCTGAGTCTGCTAACTGTACTTCAAAGCCAGAGTTTTGTAGCGCTTGTGCCAGCAAGGATTGGCATGCGATATCACTATCGACGATAAGGAGGCGTTCTTTTTCCATGATTCACTTTCAATAACAGTGGTTGAGTTATTCAAAAAAACTATCGGGAATTCCTATTTTGGCCGCATTATCTAAATCAAATGGCATGGCCCCTTTTTTATTTTTTAAGGAATCGCTGATCACTCTTTCCCAACCAGCCGAGTAGACTTGATGGTTGGAGGCTTTTGGTTTACCGTTCAGAGCGTCTTTCAAACCCTGTTGATAGAATGAGAAGATAGATGGACGGTAGAAAATATTATTACCGTGATACGGCCAGCGCCGAGTTTTTCTATTAGACATAAAACCTCTCCTTGGTTGCTGTCTGTCAATGTTACTTATCTAGTGTTTATTAAACACTTAAATTATTAAAAGGCAAGACGGAATTTAAATATAAGAAAAGAGGCATTGCTACGCAATGCCCCTTCGTCACATTCAGTCTGTCTTCAGTTGTTCGCCCAGCCTAAGACCTTGCCGAGGGCGTCTTTGAGGTCCGCCCGCACGACTGGTTTCGGTAGATAGGCAGAGGCACCCAGGTCAAGAGCTCTTTGCTTGTCTCCCGGTCCTGATTCACTCGTGACCATGATGACTGGTGTGTGGGTCAAGTACCCAAGTTTGCTCATGGCTCGAAGCAGGCCGAAGCCATCCAAGTAGGGCATGCTGATGTCGGAAATGACGGCCGCAAACTTCACTTCCTTGAGCAAAATGAGTGCGAACTCACCGTCTTCTGCTGTAACGCAACGGTAGCCTAGCGACTGCACAGCTTGGCAGTTGAGAATCCGATGAACGGCGTCGTCATCAACGGCCAGAATGCGATGGACAGTACTGTTTTCCATTTTAACCCTCACTTCATCATGGTTGAAAGTTCAAAGGTTCCTCTACACCAACCCTTGGTGTAGTAGGGATGGTTTGATTTGACAGGGAACTTATTGAGAGCTGCTTTGAGTCCAGCTTTGTACTCTCGACAACTCTCGTCACTGTTTACTACACAATCAGGTAGGTGCGGCTTATAGGGTTTTTGCCTACAAAAGTAGCAACTAGACTTCGTTTCGTTGAGCTTCATCCGAAGTGACTCCTTGTTTTAAAGATCTATATACCATTATTATAGCACATTTTAGCCAAAATTACAAGTAATTTGGCCACGACACCGGTTTCCAGTTTGTCCAGATTTGTCTAAATTAAAGCCATGCTATAATCACGTCACTTCAGTATGGCAGAACCACTTTCTATCTTGTTTGGAAGCACCGCAAGAGTAAAACTCCTTCGCTTCTTTTTATTCAATCCATCAAAAGAATTTACCTTTGATGATATGTGTAAACGGGCACGCCTAGTCAGGCGTACAGCCCGTACCGAAATTACTGCACTCGAAAAAGCGGGAGTGATTTCTAAACGAACTATGTATATTGTTTTACCTGGTAAAGAAAAAAAATCAAAAGCAGTTGGCTATGGTCTTAATAAAAAATTTCCTGAATTACAAGCCCTGCAGACTTTTTTGTTTGAGACAGCACCGATTGATGGAAAGAATTTACTGACTCATTTACGCAAAGCCGGGACAATTGATTTTTTGGCGGTGGCTGGAGTTTTTGTGCGTGAGTTTGAACAACAGCTAGATGTGCTAATCACTATGAAGAAAATTTCGCCGGCCAAGATTGAAACTGCTATCCGTTCGCTAGAAGCTGAGATTGGAATTGAAATTCGCTTTGCGATGATGAACTCTGACGACTTACTTTATCGGGTGGGGATGAATGACAAACTAGCTCGAGATGTATTTGACTACAAACACCAGATTTTGGTCGACCGCATTGGAATCAGGGATGAACTACACACTGGTTCATTTAAAGGATAGGGGGCTATAATTGATTTATTTGAGCAGCAAAAGCCGGCACGTAGTGCCGGCTTTTGCTTAATTACTATGCCTAAAGGTAAAAAGCAAAAAGCCCCATAGATAACTAACTTGTCCCAAGAAACGTTATTTCAATAAAATAGCCAAGTAAAGGTTATTTTGTCACAGAGAATGCTTGACTTTATTTTTTGATTGTATACAATAGCCCTCACGTATTTATGAATTTAAAAGTAAAAGCCACGTCGTAGCACACAACTTCGCTTTGCGAAATTTTGTGCCGCGACCAGTCGCGGCTTTTTCTTTTAAACTCAAGGGGGTACGCGATATTTGACAGATTCCATGAGCAAGAGTCGCACAAATGCGTAAGCATTTGGCAGGCGAGGGCGATTACGAAATGAAAGTTTACTTTCATTTCGTAAGACGCACGAGACTGACAAAAGTCCTTTGGACTTTTGGATGACCGAGCGAATGGTATCTATCTGGCATCTGCCAAATAGATACCTAATGGAAGTTGTATGGATAGAGTCCGTACAATTGCATATTCTAGGAGCCGATTTGATAAGGTCGGCTCCAGAGAAATCCACACGTGTTCGACGCACGTGTGGTAATAGCACGAAATTGCTTAGGTGATTTCGTGCTGTAGGTAAAACGGTTTGTTGGGTAAAGACAATTGCCATTTGGCGGGTCTTTTCGTCCCCAGCAAACCAACAAAACATGTCTGGTTCTAATTAATGTATTTTTTAGAGACCAGACAACACTCAGAATTGTACAGCGGTGTACAGACATGTTCAGGTAAGAGAAC
>JBGSSW010000019.1:0-30631 GCA_041736805.1 Minisyncoccia bacterium | reverse complement strand
ATCTTCATCTTTAGAAGCAAAGTAACAGAGCAGTATAGTCCCCCTGTCTGGTACGTCACGTGCGATCTCCTCGTAAAAGGTACGATTTAATTCATTGTCCGTACTTGTAAATCCACCATGGAGAATAAACTTTGTTTTCATAAACCTTAGTATACCAAATGTTCGGATTGTAATTCCCATACCTAGAAGAGCCTTATAAAATAAGGCCTCAAAATTGTTGCTGGCCGTCTGGGACGATACTAGAACTTTTATCTATTAGAAAAGGCGCGAACAGATGTCCGCGCCTCTTGATGTACGTAGTTTTCACTACGTACTGCTCTGGGATTTCCAGATAGCCTTCGACCGGTCGAGCATGTACCAACCGGCGAGAATTCCGACAGACGTGCCGATGCCGAAGTAGAAGTCAGCCCCACCAATCAGCAAGGCAATCAAGTTGATGCCGAAACTCCATCCACCAATCTGGTCCAGACTGGTGTTCATGACGAGCTTCATAAGACAGCCAATCACCCAGAGAATGGTGTAGCCTGCGACTACAGAGAGCATGATCTTCGGCAATGCGTCCGAGCCAGCCTCTGCAGCAAACCATGCAACCAGGATTGGCAAGGCAAGGCAAAGAATCCAAAGTCCAACCAGTTTCAAATAGCGCATGATGACGCCCTCCTTCTACTCTTACAATATCACACATTGTGTGATATGTCAATCTTTTGCTGGCTGTGTGGGACGATGTTAGAACTATTCTTTGCACTTGACACTTGTGATTTTAATAGTAATGTAACTGACATTGACTTCCGACAAAGTATAGTCGGTGTGCAAAACTTAAGTCCAGTGGGTAGATTGCACCAAAGCCCATGTGAGCCAAACTCTATGATAAGGGTCTTCAAGGCCACTGAATCATTCACCGTCGTCACTCTGTGGCGACGGTTTTCTTTTGCTGCCCGACAAGGACTCGAACCTCGATAACATGGACCAAAACCATGTGTCCTACCATTAGACGATCGGGCAATATTCTATTCTTCTCTGTTCAACCGTCATCTGGTAGATATGGTTTTGACCAAAACCCGTAAAACAATATCCCATATTGTTTTACCCTATCCATTAGACGATCGGGCAAAATAACGTTTCTCCAAAATCGCATATCTAGATATGCGTCGTATACCATAGCATATTATCTATTTTTTTTCAGCTAAATAAACGTTTTTAACAATACTTACTTCTTACTTTGTGGACTTAGCCGCAGAAGCCTTAATAAAGGCAGTGAAAAGTGGGTGTGGCCGCAAGGGACGAGCGTGGAACTCCGGATGAAATTGGGTTCCAACAAAAAAGGGATGCTGACTAGTTGGTAATTCCATAATTTCCATCAATCTCTTATCCGAAGACATGCCAGAGAAAATTATTCCAGCATTTTTCAAATCTTCAATATATTTGGAACTTACTTCATAGCGATGTCTGTGTCGTTCACTAATCTGTGATTGTTTATAAGCTTTATAGGCAAGGGTACCTTTTTGAATATCTGCTTTGTATTCACCCAACCTCATTGTTCCACCCATTTCTTTCTTGTTTATCTTTTCTACTTGATCCAACATAACATCAATAACGATATTTTTTGCCTTGGGATTGATTTCAGCTGTACTAACATCTTCCAGTTTCATGACGTTCTTTGCGTACTCCAAGACCGCTAGCTGCATGCCATAACAGATTCCAAAATAAGGAATTTTCTGCTTACGGGCATATTCAATAACATTTAGTTTCCCAACAATTCCAGTTTTGCCGAAGCCTCCTGGTACCAAAATCCCGTCGAATTCCTTTAATTCCTTAAGTTTATTTTTATCTTCAAAATAGCCAGCTGAAAGATAAACAATTTTTGGCTTTAGGAGTAATGCGTAGGCAGAATATTTTATTGCCTCAAGAACTGATAGATAGACATCAGAAAGAATAAAATCGCCAGAGTTAAAATACTTCCCCACCACCGCAATCTTTACCTCTTCCTTAGCCTTAGTCCTTGAATTAGTAAACTTTGTCCAAGCGGTTAAATTTGCTTTCTTGTTATCGGGTAGTTGTAGTAATCGGCACAATTTTTGAGAAAGTTTTTCTTTTTCAAAATTTAAGGGAATATCATAAATATTATCTACATCAGGAGCCGAGATAACATAGTCACTTTTTAAATTACAAAAACGGGCTATTTTTTCTTTCCTCTTTTCATCCACAACACTCGAACTACGTGCGATTATTACATCTGCAAATACCCCAACGGCGTTTAAGGCTCTAACCGCTGTCTGTGTCGGCTTGGTTTTCATTTCACCAATACTACCTGGAACAGGAAGATAACTGACCATTACAGTTATTACATCTTCTGGTTTTTCCGACTTCATCATTCTAATCGCTTCTAGGAAGAGAATATTTTGATATTCACCAACCGTACCCCCTACTTCAATCAAGACCACATCTGCCTTTGCCGCCAACGCAGAAGCCTTTATCCTTCCAATTACTTCTAGAGGTATATCTGGTACGACTTCAACATTTTTTCCTTGGTAATCTAAATTTCTTTCCTTCCTGATTACAGATAAATAAACACTACCAGTTGTCATGTAGTTGATGTTGGGTAAATCTTGATTAAGGAAACGTTCATAGTTACCCATATCTTGATCTGTTTCTAAACCTTCTCTAAGAACAAACACCTCTCCATGTTCAGTTGGATTCATAGTGCCGGCATCAACATTTATGTACGGGTCGATTTTAATCGCCGTAACATAAAGGCCTTGTGACTTTAGTAATAAAGAAATTGAAGAAGAGGTTATGCCTTTACCTACTCCACTCATCACTCCACCGACGATAAAAATATACTTTGTTGCTGTTTTTTTAGATTTATTTTTGGATATATTAGTCATGACCAGACTAGACTCTCAAGTAACGTGCCACCGCCAAAATACTAGAAATAAGTCCTAGGACCACGCCAATTCCGATTAAGACACCAAAGATGTAACTGAAGTTAGTGACAAAATAAGTAAAAAGATTAAATTCAAAAAATGATTCTGTGAGTGGTCCTAGCCACACCATGATTGGATAAAAGATAAGTAAAGATAAAACACCCGACACTACTCCATACATAATCCCTTGGAGCATAAATGGTCCTCGAATAAACATATTACTAGCTCCTACTAAGCGCATAATTGAAATCTCTTCCCTGGCTGTGTAAATAGCTAGTCTAATAGTATTAAAGGTAATCATAATTGCAGCCACAATCAAAACCAGCATTGTTACCAAGCTAGCCTGTTCAACTGCTCCAATTATTTTGGTTAGAGTATCAATTGACTCTTTGTTTCTAGCGTAATTAATTTCATCTATAATCGGGCTTTTCTGTGAAGCTAATTCCCTTTTTTCTTCAAGAAAACGGGCGATGTTTTCATATTGTGAAGTTTCCTTAGCTGATACTGCTAAATTTGCTCCTAAAGGATTGTCATCAAGTTCTGCTAAGGCCTGCATCGCTATTTCGTCATTTTGGTTCCGCTGCCGATACTTTTCTAAAGCCTCTTCCCGTGAAGTATAAGTGACATTTGCGACGTCAGGTAAGGCTGTTACCGCGCTCCTAATCGAATCAATTTCATCTTGAGAGGCGGAAGGGACAAAATAGACATTAATATCAACTTTTTCTTGTAAAGTTCTCAACGAAGTTGTCAGCAACTGGTCAATAAACATGGTTGAACCGATCACAAACAAGGCCACCGTAATAACAAAAATTGAAGCTAAAGACACATAAGCATTGCGCCAAAAACCAACAAACCCTGCTCTAACAATTCTCCTAATTCCAGTCAACATAAAAACTTACAAAAAAAATTATAGTACGTACTTACCACTTTCATCGTCACGAACAATTCTGCCTTCATCCATCGTAATTACACGACGACCAAGTTCATCTATCACACCTTTGTTGTGAGTAGTCATTATAACAGTTGTTCCTAAATCATTAATCTTACGCAATATCTGAACCACTTCATAAGTGGCAATCGGGTCAAGATTTCCAGTTGGTTCATCAGCCACAATGATATCTGGCTGATTCACTATAGCTCTAGCAATGGCCACTCGCTGTTTCTCTCCGCCAGATAATTCATGCGGAAAATTCCAAGCCTTATCATCCAAATCAACTAAGGCAAGCGCTTGGGGAACATTTTCATGAATTTCTTCATCTGTCCTTCCATTTGCTTCCATAGCAAAAGCAATATTTTCATAAGCGGTCTTGTTGGTGAGGAGTTTGAAATCTTGAAAAACGGTCCCTATCTTACGTCGGTAATGAGGGAGTTTGGTGCGCGGTATTTTGTGAATATCTAAAGACTCAAAAAAAACTTGTCCATGACTAGGTCTATCTTCAGCAATTATCATCTTTAGTAAGGTAGTCTTACCGGCACCAGAATGGCCGACGATGGAAACAAATTCTTTAGGGGCGACTTGAAAAGTAATCTCCTGTAACGCAGCCGAACGACCGTCATTATATAGTTTAGATACGTTATCAAAATAAATCATGTGATTAGTATAACATGTTACTTCTCCGACTTTAAAGCTTCTATAAACGGTTCAATATCTCCATTTAAAACGCGGTTAATATCTCGTATTTCTAGATTAGTTCTATGATCTTTTACTAATTGATAAGGGTGAAGAACATAGGAACGAATTTGGCTTCCCCATTCAATTTTCAAGGTCTTCTCTACCGAAAGACCTCTTAATTCACGTTCGCGTTGAGCTTCATAAAAAGCATAAATTTTTCCCGCCAGTAATGACAATGCGACTTCTCTATTTTGTTGTTGAGAACGCTCAGAAGAAACATTCACGCTAATGTTAGTTGGTTTGTGAATAATACGAACAGCGGTTTCTCGCTTGTTTACATTTTGACCGCCAGCTCCGCCTGAGCGAGCAAAACTGACTTCAATATCGTCGTCATTAAGTTCAATCTTACTTAGGTCATCTATTCGCGGAGACACCTCTACTAAAACAAAAGAGGTTTGTCTTTTTCCATTACTGTTAAATGGTGAAATTCGTACCAGTCTATGCACCCCTGATTCACAACGTAATGTACCGTAAGCTTCTTTACCAGCAATCTCTATATTGATATTTCGATAGCCATTTAAGTCGTTACTATTACTATCCATTATAAAAAAAGACCAGCCTCGATTTTCGCAATATCTCTGGTACATTTCTACCAACATTCGAGCAAAATCTTCAGCATCATCACCACCAGCCCCGGCCACAATAGTCATAACTGCATTATTTCTATCATACTTACCTTTTCCTTCTGAAGCGTCTTTTAGAGTCTGTAGTTCCTTTATCATTGCCTGAGCCTTGCCTGAATCAGTCCAAAAATCATTTTGCAACATGGCTGTTTCGATTTCCCTAATTCTAGATAGCGGGGAATTTTCCATGTGCTGACATTATAGCAAATTAAATAAAGATGTTTTAAACTAATAAATTAGGTTGTAAAAAGGTAAACTTTGACTTGAAGTAGAATTAAGCGTATAAGTAAAAAGGCCACTATTGAAAGGAGTGTTGCCATGAAGCGAGTCACTTACAGCCCACGCAAGGGCAACAAGTACCGAATTGTTGTTGACGGTGAGGAACAACCAGGTCCTGAAAACCTGTGGACTCAGAGGCAAGTTCTGCGTCACGGACTTAGCCTGATTGAAAGTGGAAAGACCTTCAGTATTGGTCTGCCACAAAGAAGGTCAAAGCCCTCAAAAAAAAGTTCCGCCAGTCGACATCCGTCGGAGTACCAAGCAAAACAACGGAGAGGTCGATGATCAAATACGGCCACTGCCCCACAGGCGTCAACTGACGCCTGTTATTTTTTTATAAAAACAAGTTTACCAAGAACTTACTTCTCACAGAAGCTGTACATCTTTCGCATAAAACTGCTCCCAGCATTTATCGCCCCGGTCTCGACTGCAGCAAAGCCATACATCTATGACTGTTGACCCAATTTTTAACGACCAAAAAGCGTACCAAAATGGAAATACTCCTGTGGTGCTGTTCGGACGAAAGCAAAGCAGTTTGCTTTCTACATTGGCTATTAAAAAATCCCCAGTGGGGGATTTTTTAATTTGAGCCAATGTCCGGAATCGAGGGTCAAGTTTCTAAACTCACTTCGTTCGTTAAGAACTTCCTCCCCGACCTAACTTGTTCGTAAACTCACATCGTTCCGGTTGTTCGATTCGGACGAAAGCAAAGCAGTTTGCTTTCTACATTGGCTATTAAAAAATCCCCAGTGGGGGATTTTTTAATTTGAGCCAATGTCCGGAATCGAACCGGAGACCTACGCCTTACCATGGCGTTGCTCTACCAGCTGAGCTACATTGGCAAGCGAGAATTAATATGGAAACTTGTTTACATATTTGATTCGAGTGCAGTCAATGAAAGATTTCTCTTACATTGGCAAGTCGAAGTATGAAAATTAAATTACCTAGTTTTCTCTAATGTTAACAAATCTTAATCGGTAACACGCCCATGAGAATACCAGATATTGATTTATAAATAAACCCTAGTTGACTCAATAAAATTTTTGTTATATTTTTTTATTATCCCATGTCGGGACAATCAACCTGAAAAGGAGTTGATCATGTTCTTTGTCAAAGCATCTGCCGCTTTGCGTAGTGCGGTTATCCTAGCAATTTTTTTGACACTATTTTTTTCACCTCAGTCGACTAAAGCCGCCCTAGACAGAATTTGTGAAGAAGACAATTTGGTTCTAGGTGACATAGACGCCGGGACAATGAAGCAAGTAAAAGGCTTTACTCACAGATGCCTCATCTACAGTCAGTCCCCTGTGACGTTACAGGTGATCAGTACAGGTGGGCTAACGGGAATCGGTATTGCAATTCATGACTTCTTGGTAGCAAATGACAAAAGTCAAAATCTAACCACTGAAACCTACGGCGAATCTTCCTCAGCAGCTTCCTTGATTTTTCTGGCCGGCAAAAAAAGGCGGGTATCTTGTAATAGTCAAATACTTATTCATGAGTCAACCGGTGTTTACAGCCAAAAAATGGGTGAAAAGTTACTACTTGAGAACCTAACCCAAACTGCTGCGTACAACAATTCAATGGCCAATATTTACGCCAAAGTTACCGGCTTACCAAAAGAAAAGATGCGTGAGATGATGGCAAAAGGAGTAATTCTCGGTGCAGCAGAAGCTGTGAGGCTTGGTTTCGCCACCGAAACTATAGGTGATTGTGCTAAGTGAAGATCATGCGAAAATACCACCTCCTTCAAGAAGGTACGACTTACCATCGTACCTTTTATCTTTAATAATTTTTATGAGTACTCTAGCAACTGTAGAAAAATTAAAGAGATTTAACTTATTGAGTTTCAGAAGGAAGTTGTCTAAATCGAGCGAAGGTAAACCCTTCGCTTTTAAGAGCTTTAAGAAGACCTAGATAGTACCGTTCATATTTTTCTTGACTATGTTCGAGACCATCAGCAAAATCCTGTGGGTGGAGCATAATAATACAGTAAGAACTCTTCTCAAAGGTTGTGAGGCAAGTCTCTACGACTTTATCAGGAGACACGAGTGCTTTCTTATCATAGCGAAACGTAGCCGCATCATAATCAAAAACTCCAACCCCTTCAGTTGAAAGATACTTGAAACCAAGTTCTTGAAGCGCCGCAATAGTCCCTTTTGAATGAACATTGAGTGGGGGTATCCAAGTGACAATTGGATCCACGGTAACTGTACGTAAAATATCAAGTCCCGAAGAAATACTAATTAAGGCCTGATCCTTGTTTAAGGTGCCAAATTCAGGAACTGATCCATCTTCACCACTATAATGAGTGAAGCCGTGAAGAGCAAACTCCACTCTACATTCCTGTGATTTAAGAAAATTGATAAGTTCTTTGTCGTCCTGAAGACCTGCTGGTATTACCCCCAGAGTGAGGGGGATACCTAGATTCCCCGCATCAATAACCATAAGTTTTGTTGTAGAAGACCATGAATATGCTTGAATATCATCGACCCTAAGAACAACAGTTTTGTTACTTACTACCCCCTGAATAGGAATACAAGTAGATATTTCAACTACGTCATTATCATTTGCAGAGTGAGTCATAAAAATCAGCCCTCCAACCACCACAGCAAATACTGTTAAGATACCAACTAGACGCAGTGCGTTACTATTTTTTTGGTAAGTAGTCATTAAAACAACCTTAGCACTTTATTTAAATAATTTCTCGGTGTCTGTGGTGGGTTCATTTAAGCATTTCATATTTTGTAGACTAGGGCAGAATATTAAAATTGATTTTAAAAGATACAAACCATCAGATTTCTTATTTTCAGAATTATTTTACTAATTCTATTTTTTTAACATTAACACCAGCTTCCGTCATATCCCCTTTTACGATTACCTTCATTGTCTCACCCAACACTTTATCGCTACAATTTTCCTCTAAGCCACCATTAATCTGACAAATACCTCCGTCAATAAAAAGTGGTACTGTGTGGCCAAGCACATTATCTTGCTCAAAGATTAGATGCCAATAATTATTATCAAGTGGTGGTTTAATACTTTGCTTTAGTAAAAAACCTTCTCGCTCGAAGCTAAACTCACCTTGATCTGGTGCTTGTTCTCCTGAAGAACAAGCGATATCGCTTATTTCCCAAAATTCATTATGTGACTTTAGGCTAACTACTGACTGAACACCTACCCCTTTACCTTTTGGTAAAATCATAATTTGTACCTCTTGATCATTTTCAAAAATAATTTTTGACCTAAAAGCTTCTGGTACCTCTGTTTGACAAAGAACGGGATCGAAACCATTTTCATTAAAAGTCTTTTCTGTTTGGTTTAATTTATTAACTAGAGCAGCACTTAGAGCTTGAGTATTTACTAAACCAAGCGTATATGGATTAGACGAAGTGGACTTACGTGCATCCAACCAAGCATCATAAAAGTCGATAGTAATATCTTGCGGCTCACCAGTCACACCGCGCAATTCTTCACTGTTTACAGGATTACTAGTTTCATTACTTAATAACCTAATTAAAAGCATCACTAAAATAGCCAGTCCGATAAGTCCACTTAAAATAAATTTTTTACGCATATGTATGAATTCTTAACATTATATCATTTATTTTGCGACTTTAGGCAGAAATAGTCAGCAACCTTTTCGAGTCCCTTGGCTAGTTTAAGAAAAACAAAAACTTTCTTAATTGATTAAGAATTACCTCGTTATTTTTTAACTGGGGTCAAGTTTCTAAACTCACTACGTTCGTTAAGAACTTTCTCCCCGACCTCATTCGTTTCTGCATTAGAAATAGCAGAAACATCATTCCGGTTCGCAGTTAAGTACGAAAGCAACTCAAGTTGCTTTCTAAATATTAAAACTCTCCAAATTTTGGAGAGTTTTAATATTTACTTAACTGCGCGGTAGACGGGACTCGAACATTACATGTTCAGTACAGGTTGTCGCTATTTTTTCAAAATAGCTGGCAACCTTTTCGAGTCCCTTTTGAGATGTGTACCACACATCTCAAACTACTCGCTCGTAACGTAAAATCACCCCTACAAAAGTAGGGGTGATTTCACTAACTGCGCGGTAGACGGGACTCGAACCCGCAACCTCCCGCGTGACAGGCGGGTGCTCTAACCAGTTGAGCTACCACCGCAGATGTTCTGCATCTGCAGTTGGCAAGAGTATATACACTTTAATAAAAAAGGGCAATATCTTGCTTTGTGTCGACGGGAGGGAACGATCCTCCGACCTTAGCTTTATGAGTGCTACGCTCTAACCAACTGAGCTACGTCGACAGTGGCAAAAAGATACTACATTTTTGTCGTTTTATCAATGAAGTTTAGCCAATACCGCCTCCGCTTTAACCACATCTTCAGGGTAGCCAATAGCTAGCCAAAGATTTTCTTCTACTACTGCGATTGGATACTTCTCTTTATATCTCATGATTATTTCAGGCATAAAATATTCATTATTAATTGGAGCCTCTGGCGGAAAGTTGAAAATATTTTTATCAAGAACCATAGGACCAGTTGCAACCAAATTGGAAGCCGGAGAAGATGGCTTCTCTACCATATCTGCAATTGTACCGTCAGGATTTCTCACAATGACTCCAAACCTTTCTGGTACATCACTAGTGGTAGCCAAAATTGATCTGGTATATGAAACTGAACGAGCCAAATCGTCCCGACCATGAATATCATCAGCAAACATAAATAAAAATCGTCCTTTGATTAAATCCTTTGCCAACCAAAGAGCTTTAGCTGGTCCATTGATATCAACTTGCTCTACATAAGTTACAGGCTTTCCGTAAAATTCATCGCCGCAATATTCACGAATCATGTCTCCTCTATAGCCAACAACTATTATCAACTCTTTAACTGCACTTGGTAGCGATGAAACAATATGATCCAACAAAGTCTTTCCAGCTACTTTTACTAGTGGTTTTGGTGTAGTTTCAGTAAGGGGACGAAGTCGTGTTCCTTTACCTGCAGCTAAAATAACGCATTGCATAGTCCCTGCAATATACTAGATTATTGCCCCAAACTCAAATTTTAAATAGTAAGACTAGATAAGAATTACTTAGCTTTTCCGGCTTTACGTTGTGAATTTCTCGGGGGACCTTCCATTCGTGAAGCCACACGATGTGTTTGTGGCAATTTACCGATATGGTGATTTACATTTAGCGGTCGACCAGAATGATTTTTGCTCATATTTTTTAATTGTACCCTCTTGCCGAATCAACTCAAAATAAATCAATCTAATAATGAAAAAAATTATGGAGGTGTTTCGATTGTTTTATTAAAACTCCTAAAAGAATTTTCTCTTACATTACATAGACATAAACAAGAAAAAGTGTATACTTTTACCTGCTTCCCCATAGCGGGGTAGAGGAGAGGTACCTCGGGAGGCTCATAACCTCCAGACCCCGGTTCGATTCCGGGCCCCGCAACAAATAAGAAACAGCACCTCTTCTGGGGTGCTGTTTCTTATTTTGGTTGCGGAGGTCAGAAAGCAAACTACTTTGCTTTCGTCGGAATCGAACGAGCGGAGCGATGCCATAGGCAAGCGAGCTGGGGTCGCGAGTATTTACTAGAATTAGAGCAAAGCGAATAATTATAGTTAGTAACTCGTGACTCATTCCGGGCCCCGCAACAAACAAAGAAAAACGTCTCCTAAAAGGAGACGTTTTCTTTGTTTCAATTCACCCCCAACTCATGAAACACTCGACGGTATTGCTTGATTGTGTCTTGGGCTAATTTGTGAGTTAAAATAAAATCAGAACCCTCGTGCGCAATTTGATTACGAACTTTATGAGCTTCCCAAGCATCATCTAAAGACTGAAGTTGTGTGGGTGAAATACTTCTTAATCTTTCTCCCAATGAAACCCCAGCATAACCAGACTCTTTAAGTATTTCATCTAAAATAATATCCGCTTCAATAATAGCTAGTTTCCAGTCATTGGGACTATCCGAAGAAACATGTTCAAACATATCTTGAATTCGACTATTTTTCGGTCCACCTTTAAAGTGTTCCTCATATATCTGCTCTCGTCTAAATCTAGACTCGGCATCTAAATCCTCAAGTTTCTTTTTACCTGTTGAAGCATAAACATAAAGTACCAACATCAGAATTGAAAAGAAATAAGCTATCAAAGCATAAGTAGACCAAATAATATCCAAAACATGCAAAATTTTATCAAAAGCAAAATTCCCGCCAAAGCTGACATTATCAAATAAACCGCTAACAATAAAACTTCCCCCATCGGTGTTAGCGCTGGGTATTATCAATGAACCAGGATCTGTCTCGGGAGCTGGAGTTACACTGGGTCTCATATAGACTAACTAAAGACGTTCGTCGTAGACTTTTTTACCGATATCAAAAAGACGAGCGTCACCACCATGTGGTGCTATATATTGTACCCCAACCGGAAGAGATACACCTTCCCTATCGACAGTTCCCATCGGCAAAGAAATAGCTGGTACTCCAGTCAAATTTACCGGTACGGTGAAGATATCTTGTCTATACATGGCTAAAGGATCTTCTTGTTCGCCTATTTTGAAAGCAGGGGTTGGGGCGGTTGGGGTCAAAATAAAATCAACGGTCTTAAATATTTCTGTCAACTCTTCTCGCATCATTCCGCGAGCTAACTCTGCTTTACCATAATAGGCATCATAATAACCTGAAGATAAAACATAGGTACCTAACAAAATTCTTCTTTTTGCTTCTTTTCCAAGACCAGTTGCTCGGGTTTTTTGATAAACGTCTAATAGATTTTCTCCATCCACTGATAACCCATATCGCATACCGTCAAAGCGAGCTAAATTTGAAGAAACTTCTGCCGGCATCACAATATAATAAGCAGCCAATCCTTTTTCAAACAGAGGTAAGTCTATGTCGATTACTGAATGTCCAAGTTTTTTTAATGATTCAATATGGGTATTGAAAGCCTCCAAAACGTCTTTATCAATCCCGTCAGCTAAAAACTTTTTTGGGATTCCAAATGTGTACTTTTCATTATTTGGTAGTTTAGGATAAGTGTCACTTTCAATAGTGGTGGCGTCATTGGAATCATTTCCAGATATAATAGAATTAATTAATTCAGCGTCAGCTACAGTATTGGTAAGTGGTCCAGCCTGGTCTAGTGATGAACCCATTGCGACCAAACCAAAGCGTGAAACTGCCCCGTAGGTGGGTTTAAAACCTACCAAGCCACAAAAGCTGGCGGGCTGACGAATCGAGCCTCCTGTGTCAGTCCCAATTGCCGCAGGCACCATACCAGCCGCCACCGAAGCCGCCGAGCCTCCCGAAGAGCCCCCAGGAACTCTATTTAAATCATAAGGATTTTTAGTTGGTCCGAAAGCTGAGTTTTCGGTTGATCCTCCCATCGCAAACTCATCCATATTGGTCGCCCCAACAAAAATGGCTCCCGCTTCACGCAGTCGAGCGATGATAGTGGCGTCATAAGTAGCTGTGTAACTTTCTAAAATTTTTGACGCCGCAGTGGCCTTTTTACCTTTAATTAGAATATTATTTTTTATGGCTAATGGAATACCGAGTAAAGCCGGAGCCTTATCTCCCTCAATGGCAAAACGTTCAGTGGCCACCTTAGCCTCCTCTCTAGCTTCCTTGTAAACTTCCAGGAAAGCCTGAATGTTTTTATCTTTTTCTGCTATTGTTTCTAAAACATCATCAAATAGCTGTAGTGGTGTTAGTTCGCCAGAAACAAATTTTTTTCTTAATTCGGAAATAGTCATCATATATTAAGAGTCTGTGTTTAAGATTTTTTTAACTACCATATACCGTCCTTTAGTCTCAGGCATTTCTGCTAAAATGTCCTTAGTGAATTCATCTGGTTTATTAGTAACCTCATCCTTTCGAAAAATATTATGTCTTAGTCCGACAGTAGGAGTAATGTTTTCTCCTTCACTTACAATATCTTTTACTTGACTAACATAAGTCAAAATAGCCGACATCTCTTTAGTGAAAGTTTCAACTTCTACGTCTGATAATTCAATTCTAGCTAGTTTGGCTAGATGTAGGACCTCTTCTTTAGTCATAGATTTGCATCATATCATTTCCCTTTTAATCACGCTATTAGGTTTAAAAATTGTTCTTCATTTAAAATCTTCACTCCTATGCGAACAGCCTCCTTAGCTTTACTTCCTGCTTCCTCTCCAACTACGACATAACTAGTCTTCTTAGAAACTGTATTTGTTACTGTAGCGCCTGCTTTTCTAACAACTTCTCCAGCTTGGCTTCTAGTTAGAGCTTTCATAGTACCGGTAAAAACAAAAGTCTGTCCAGATAATATCCCTTCACTTTTTACCACATCATTATTTATATCCAATTGAAGTAAAAGTTTATCTAGCAAAGCTTGAGCTTTTTTGTCATTTTGCCAAGTCCTAATATTGTCTGCTACAACCTCCCCCACCCCAGCAATATTCACCAAGTCTTCAAGCTTCACTTGTCTTAAATCATTAATCTTACTTAAGTTCCCGGCTAGCAGACGAGCGGTTTCTTCCCCAACATTATCTATGGAAAGTCCGACAATTAGTCTTGTTAAAGAGACCTTGCGAGCTTTTTCAATTGCCTCAATTACATTGTCAGCCGCTTTTTGCTTAAACCCTGGTAAAACTAACAACTCTTCACTCTTTAGAGTAAATAAATCAGCTACGTCACTGATTAACTCTTTATCAAGTAAAGCATCAATTATTTTAGGTCCAATCCCATCCATATTTAGGGCATTTTTGGAAACGAAATAATACATCTTCTGTCGATTAAGAAATTCTGAATCTAAGTGTACGCAACGGTACGCAGCAGTACCGGGAATTCTTTCAATTTTACCGTCTCCTCCGCAAGCTGCTACTGTTTCAGGGAATATGTAAGCCTTACTTTTGGTAGGGCGCAATTCTTTTATAACTGAAACGACTTCCGGAATAACATCTCCAGCTTTACGTAAAACAATAGTGTCTCCAACTCGAATGTCGAGTCTTTTTATTTGATCTTCATTATGGAGAGTAGCGCGAGTGACGGTTGATCCGTCAACCACCACCGCCCGTAAGTGAGCCACCGGAGTGACGACTCCAGTTCTACCTACCTGCAAATCAATAGCTTCGATTACTGTAGTAGTCTCAACGGCTGGAAATTTATAAGCGATTCCAAATCTAGGCGATTTGGCAGTATAACCTGCTGCTTTTTGAACTTTTATGTCATCAGTTTTTATAACCACCCCATCGACACCATAAGGCAATTCTTCATACTTATTTTTCCATTTCTGATAATAGTTCTCTAACTCACCAAGCGAGCGACACTTTTGAGAATGTGGGTTTATGGGTAAACCAAGCTTTTTTAATAAATTAAGTTCCTCAAACTGAGAAGTTGGCACAGCAAGCAAAGCTTGCTGTGCCTCAAATACATCAATATCATAGACAAACAGGGACAGGTTTCTCATTTTTGTTACCTCAGGATCAAGTTGACGCAAAGAACCGGCGGCGGCATTACGGGGATTAGCAAAAGCCTCGTCTCCGTTTTGTTTTTGGATTTCGTTTAGTTTTTCAAATTCTGTTTTTCCCATCCATACCTCCCCAACACAAATAAGATTAACCTTGCTCTGCAATTTTTGAGGCAAACTCTTAATAGTTTTAGCGCTATGGGTTACATCCTCCCCAATTTCTCCATCACCACGAGTCAAGGCTCTAAACAAAATACCATCTCTGTATTCCATCACTAACTTAAGTCCATCTATTTTATGTTCGGCTACATAATTAAGAGCAATATCAACAAAACCTTCCCTGGCTAGTTGGCGCTTTAATTTTTGTTCCCAGGCCTGAAGTTCAAGGTAGTCAAAAACATTATCAAAAGACCACTGTGGTACACGATGTTTTACTTTAGCAAATGCGACACTCGGCGAAGAACCAACGGCAGAACTAATCACACTAACCTTTCCTTCAATTTTTTGTTCAAGATCAACTAATTCTCGCAACAGGGCGTCATAAGCCTGATCTGAGATTTCAGGATTATCCTCGGTGTGATATTTATTTTGATGGAAGGCGACTAACTTTCTTAGTTTATCTAGATATTCTGAATCTTTAGGCTCTTTTTTCATTCCTACAATTCTAGCAAAACTTCACGCTGAACGGTACCAGCATCAGTTATGTTACTACAACTACTACTATAACCACGTGAAGAAATAACAGTACAACGTCCTCCCGGCTCACATTCTTTCTTGGGACTAACTCCGGGATAACCTATAATTCCAGGGCCGGGAGTAGCTCTCATATTATCAATTGTAGTAGTAGCATTGAAATTTGATACCATAATTAATATTTGTGATTCTGAGCAACGATCAAGTCCGTTGGTAGTAACCCAAGATATAACTGAATTATACATAAAAGCTTCGCCTACTCCGTTTGGATTTACCGTAACTGTTTGCGGTGTAACAGTATTATTTACACCAAAACAACTGATATTCACATTTTGTTGTGTTTCAAAATTATTAGATTCTTTATCTCGCCAGTGACGAGCGCATTCCATACCAGCATTGGCGGCATGAAAAGCTGACTCTGAATCTTTTGAGTTTGTAGTTAGTCTTAACTGCTTAATTGTTAAGTCAAGAACTGACAATCCAATAGAAACTACCACACCCACGATAATAATCGCCATTAGTAAGGCAAAGCCAGAGTTGTTTTTGTTGTAATTAGTTATAGACATTGTAAAGATATGTTTCAACTTCGGTGGTCTGCTTCTCTACTAAAGACCCGGTTCGCCAAGTTACCACTGAACGAACTTTTATCCCATCTACACCACTAGTTGAAAAGAAAATCGTTCGGGTAAATAGAGTATCTATGGTAGTGCCTGAAGCAGTATAGCTATATTTTGAGCGTACTCCACTGCTGTTGTATTTTAATAAGCAGTCACCGGCAACCGCGCAAAGTTTGGGTGTGGCTAGATCACCATTTGCATTAGTCATTTCTAAACCACATCCATTGGAGGGATTGAAACAATTTACAAAAGTACCAGTTGGATTTGAAAATACTGCCCAAGGATTGGCTAAATAATTTGGGTTTGCAATATTCAAAAAACCCCTGAGTAAATACTCATCACGGGCCATTTCAACTAACTCGAGTCCTTCTTGGGCCAAGAAAAAAGCCTGGACTTGTTCCGAAGCAAATGAGGCACTTTTAGCGGTTCGCATTGAAATAGACATTGGTCCAGTAATCACAATTAAAAGAATAGAAACCGCCACCAGTGTCTCCACCAGTGAAAATCCGACTTGGTTTTTATGGAAAAAAATCATAAATCGAGAGTACGTTGGGTTACGGTTGTCTGCAGACGATAATGTTTATCTGTGGCTGAATTACCATTAGCTTCAATGGCGTCGATATAGATAGTCACGGTAGGTTGTCGGTACTCAGTTGGATTACTAAGCTGGGTTTCGCTACCGGTGACAAAGAAATTAGCGTCTACTATATCTATTCCAGAGGAAACAATCGGTTGCGCTACCTCATCTCCTACTCGACGCATGATTTTTTTATCCACCTTGTCATAAAAATACAAGATTCTTCTTTGCCCAACCCCAGTAATACTATTACCACCCTCATAAAAAGAGACTCCGTGTAGATTATCATTATTTCTCATTCCGTTTGGGCAGGAGTTGGTACCAGCACCGACTGCTTCTTGACTATCGCTAATATCAAAAATTGCCTCCGCCCCTCCAGAGTTATAATTTGGTCGGCCAGCACAATAATAATTGTACCCAGTACGAATTTCACGGGTCATGGTGTCCAAAGCAAAAGCGAGATTTGTCATCACACTTTGTTCAGACTGCAGTTGTTGATTAGTAGCAATTAAGACCAAAAAGGCCCCCACGGCTGTAGTAACCACCACTGAAAAAACGCCGAGTGAAACTATCATCTCAATCAGAGTAAACCCTAGGCAATTTTTTTTATATCTAATCATGGTGTGGGTTTAACGGTGATTTGACCAGTTTTTGAAACTTCGACGGTACGAACCTCGCCAGGACCACTGCCAGTTGAACCATTAACTCTAATATCAATTTCTACCGTATCAGCTGTAGACTCGGTGTTGGCAGCGGTAAAAAAGCGAGCGTCAAAATTTGGTCTTTCAAAGACAATGGAAACATCATTTTCAGCCACATTACCTAGTCTAATTTCGGAGATTGAGAATTTCTTATCCAGATTTAATCTTTTGCCAATTTGAGTATCACCACCATTGTAAAAATTATCACTATTTAAATCCTTAAAGTTTAGGTAGGACCCTGGCGTATTTACTTTATCAAAATGAACTCCCAATACGTTACGAAAAGCATTGCCTTGCAAGATAACACTAACCGCTGATAGCTGAATTTCGCGCAGAGTAAGAGCGATGTCATAAGCTTGCGAACGCAATAAAACTGCTCCGTTATAGCTTTGATTGCGAATTAAAATAACGCTCATGACTAAAACAATAATACCGACACTGACCATTAATTCAATCAAACCAAAACCTAATTGGAGATTTTTTTTATTTTTTTTGGTTAAATTAGTTTTATGGAGCATAGCTCAGTAGTGAAACAACATCTATACCAAAAAATAAAACCGACAGGTATCCTAAAATTAGAAAAGGGGCAAATGGTACAGCACTCTTTATTGTAAGCTCATTAGACAAAAAACGTAAGTGTGGTTTTCCTCTTTTACGCATTTTTTGATAAAACAAAATTAGCAGACCAACTACAGCCCCAATCCAAAAAGACATTACTACCATGGAAAAAGCCCCGGCATAACCTACTGAAAGAGCCAAAGGAACAACCAGCTTAACGTCGCCAAAACCAATCCAGGTCCCTCGAGAAACTCGCCAAAGGGTGGCTAAAAATAACGATGCCAATAGAGCGGCTGCGATATTATAGAAGAAGACAATCATTGGTAGGCCAGTGATATGGAGATAAAGTTGATTGGTAAGAATGATCACCACCAAAGCCAATACTAATTCATCGGGAATAATCATGTGGTACAAGTCGTAAACGGCAATCACCACTAAAATTGATACGACTATTAAAGCAAAGAGGATTGAAACTATATTGGCAATAAACAACGCAACTGCGACAAAGAGCAACCCAGTTAAAAGTTCCACTAATAAATACCGAGTTGGGATAAAAGAGTGACAGGTTTGACACCGCCCCCGCAAGGCCAGGTAAGAAAAAAGTGGTACTAGTTCATATGGCTTTAGGTGAGTACCACAGGAAAGGCAATGTGAACTTCCAGACAGTGACTTTCCTGTATGTAGTCGATATAAATAGACATTCAAGAAACTACCAATAATTATCCCTAAGGTAAAAGTAAAAGCGACAATATAGCCAAACGGTAAAAATTGAATTAAAAAAGACATTCTAAGCAGTATAGCATTTAGGTAATCGGGCTTTTAAGTTATGGACAAACCAAATCTGGTGGAGAAGTTTGCAGCTGAGTCGGAATCGAACGGGAAACCCCACTACTGTCTACACACCAATAGTCTGTCGACAATGGTACAGACACAGCATAAGCATAAGTATCGCTATTACAAACTACCGGAGCGAGTGAAAAATCTTCAATCGAAGTTATTAGCGTTTGAATTTGAGTAGATTGAGTCACCCCATTTGAGCCACAAGTAGAATCATAGGTAAGGTTTATTGATTCATCGGCCGAGGCTCTTTTTGAGAGCACAGACATTTCGCTAATTATCTTGGCGTCTATACCTGATACACGAGCATCATTAAGAGAGCGTATGACGACTGAAGCCAATATGCCGATGATGGCTATCACAATTAAGAGTTCAACAATAGTGAAACCTTGGCGTGGATTCATAAATAAATTATACCTTATTAAAGAAGATAATTAGATATAAATATAAACAAAAACCGCCCGAAGGCGGTTTTTGTACTCAGAACAATCAAATTATTGACAAGCCACTTCGTTGGCAGCGAGTGCTCCAATAAGTGTAAATCCTGCATAACCAGTACTATCAACGCACCAACCATCTACAGTACCTGCTGTTCTTTCAACGTTTAGTGGTGCAATTACAGCGTAGCCAGCATCATTACTATGGCAAGTTACGGCAGTAGCAGCAGATGCTGTACCAATTGCCATCACAGCGGTCTTGGTGGTTGTTTCTGCACGATTAGCGGCCGCAGCGACCATCAGTCTATCAACACTGTTACCAGCTGTACAGACTGATGCGTATGAATAACCATTTTGGTTGTAGATAAGCTCAGCCTGTGAACGAGCATTACCAATTGATTGCTTGATAGATGCGTCCTGTCCTCCATCACGAGCATCATTTAGTGAAGCAAGTACCACCGCGGCCAAAATACCGATAATTGCGATTACAACGAGAAGTTCAATGAGAGTAAAACCACGGGCGAACATTGTTTTTTTCATAATATTTTTAAACTTTGATTAATTAATGTGTTCAAGATTATTCAGATATCAGCTGTGTACCTGAATATCCTATAAACGATTTCTACGTTGTACACGTAGCTCACTATATTATACGGCGGTATTTGTGGGTATTCTGATAAGTCTGTGGACAACCTAGAAAGCGCTGGAGAGATTGTAGATAGGCATCAAGACAGAGGCTAGGAGAGTACCGACGCCGAGACCAAGAAGTAGAATCATGGCTGGTTCTATCAAACCAATCAAGGTATCAACGGCATTGTTTACTTCACGGCGATAGAAATTGGCTAGAGTATTAAGGATTTCAGACAGACTACCTGTCTCCTCACCAACTTTCACCATTTGAGTTAAAACTCCAGGAATTTCTGGATATTCCGAAATAGCATCAGCAAATGAACGTCCTCCCTTTACTTCAGTCAGCGCTGATTGGATTATTTCTTGATAAACTAAATTATCTACGACTTCAGACGTCACCTCCAAGGCTTGTACCATTGAGATACCACTGCCCAACATAGTAGAAAGATTATCGCAGATACGGGTTAGTAAAAGTTTGCGTTGCAGGTCACCTATATATGGTACCGAAATGATAAACTCATCAATGGTTCGCTTGCCCACCTCAGTCTGTCTGAAGCGCCAAAAGGCCACTCCTCCTCCGGCAATGGCAAATAAAATAAAGACGAAATAATTAACCAGAAAGTCAGAGAGTCCAATTACAATCCTGGTATAAATTGGTAATTCTTGCCCTGCTCCAATCAAGATTTTGGCAATATTTGGGATAACCAAAGTAAGCATCAAAATCATCACTCCAATAAAAATTGCTATAACAAAAGCTGGATAAACTAGGGCATTTTTGGCCTTGGAAACAATTTCGTAATTACGGTCAAGATAATCGGCCAAGTAAGAGAAAGACTTCTCTAGAGAACCAGACTCTTCTCCAGCACGAACTAAGTTGACATAAAAAGAAGAAAAAATATCAGGGTGATAAGCCAAGGCTCTAGAAATTGAACTACCGGCTTGTAAATCTTCGACTACCTTGTTCATGGCTTGCTGAAGTTTTTTGTTTTCAACCTCAGCTGAAAGTAGTCTAAAGATACGTAGCGGTGAAACATGGGCCTGGAATAAAGTAGAAACCTGTCTAGAGAGAATAACTATATCTTTGGTGGAAACCGAACTGAACAAAGTAAACTCAAAATTAAGTACGCCAGCTAGACCACCCTTTTCATCGGCGGGGTCAATCGACATAATAGTATAGCCTCTCTTTTGTACCGCTGAAATAGCCGCGTCAATTGTGATAGCTTCAACTGTCCCTTCTCTTTGAATGTTGGTATTATCAACCGCGACGTATTTGAAAAGCATATAATTAAATTAGTCTTTCTAATCCTTTCGGGTTAGTCGAATAAGTGAAAGCATTTTCAACGGTTATTTCTCCATTTTGGATTAGTCGCGCTAATGAACGATTCATATCTATCATTCCTTGATCAAGGCCAATCTCAATAATCGATGGGATCTCATGGGTTCTATTTTCACGAATTAGGTTTGAGACAGCTGTGTTGTTTATAAGTAATTCATAGGCAGGAACCATTCCACCGGTAATATGAGGAATCAATCTTTGTGAAAAAATAGCAATTAAAGAACTTGCTAGCTGAACTCTAATTTGATCTTGTTGGTCACCAGGAAAACTATCTACAATACGGTTGATAGTCTGAGCCGCGTCGTTGGTGTGTAGAGTAGAATAAACTAAGTGTCCAGTTTCAGCTGCCGTTACAGCAGTAGAAATAGTCTGATGGTTTCTCATTTCTCCAACTAATATCACATCTACATCTTGTCGGAAAGCTGCATTTAAAGCACTTTCAAAACTTTCAGTATCTATTCCAACTTCACGTTGATCGATTAAGGATTTTTCTTCTTTGTAGATATATTCAATCGGGTCTTCAATAGTAACTATGTGTTCTGAACGATTGCGATTAATATGGTTTATCATCGCTGCGAGAGTAGTAGACTTACCTTGTCCGACTGGACCAACGCACAGAAAAAATCCCTGCGGTCTTTCGGTGAAACTTTCCAAAATTGGCGGCAAGTTTAAACCTTCAAAAGTGCGGATTACATTAGGAATTAGACGCAGGGCTAAAGCCATTCTTCCTCGTTGAAAAAATGCATTACCGCGAAAACGGACCGACTGAGTATTCTCAAAAGAAAAATCTACTTCTTGGTGTTTGGCTAATTTATCAAATTGATCAGTCCTCATCAGTACTTTTGCAAAACCAGATACATCAGCAATAGTTAAGATTGGTTTTTTTACTAGTGGCAAAAGTATTCCTGAGACTCTAATTAAAGGGTGTGAGCCCACAGAAAAATGCATGTCAGAAGCTTTTTCTGCCAAAAGTAAATCTATAAGTGTCTGCAGCTCTTTTTTGTAATCTACTGTCATAATTATTTGACTTTATGTCTTTTCATAACCTCATCAACCTCACTTACTACCTCACTTGGAATAGACTTCGCCTTGATAATATAACCAATAGCTCCGGCTTCAGTGGCTTCTCTAATATCTTCCTCCTGACCTTGATTTGATAAGAAAATACAGAATTTGATTTGATTAGGAAATTGTTCATTAATTATCTTTAGCAATTCTACACCAGAAGTACCAGGCATAACCATATCTAAAATAGCTAAGTCATAACACAATCCTTGTTGTAACTTTGTTAAAGATGAAGCACTTCCATCAGCCACGTCTACAGTATAACCATGTTCAATGAACTTGGTTGTATACATATCACGGAGAAATCCGTCGTCATCAACTAGCAATATCTTCATTAAGTTCCATTATAGCCTTCTCTGGGGAATCTTTAACTTGGTTATCGACAGTCTCATGAATTTCTTCCATTTCCTCTAATCCAACTTTAGTTCCAAAAGTATTCATTTCTTCATAAGGAATTTTATGTTCTAAGGCTTTTATGATAGCGTCTTCTTTCATGGTCATGAAACCATTTTTACGAGCGGTTTGAAAAATCTGATCTTCAGAGGCATTATGCAAAATTAAATCCTGAATTTCTTCAGTTATTTCCAACGCTTCCATAACCGCAACTCGACCACGTAGACCAGTAGCGCAACTAGGTGAAGGCTGGGGATGAACAATTGTTTTGCTATCAGGAATTCTTTTATGGTATTTTTCTGGTAAGTTCTTTAGACTTTCCTGAATCATAACTTCAGTTGCTTTACTTATATGTTCTTCTTTTCCAGTGTCTTTAAAAACTCTTCGCGCTAGACGCTGGGCAATAGCAAGTTTCAAAGTTGGAGCAATCAAATAAGGATCAACTCCCATGTCAATTAACCGGGGAATAACACCGATAGAATTATTGGTGTGAATTGTAGATAATACTAAGTGTCCGGTAAGAGCAGCTTGAATCGCCAATTGAGCAGTCTCCTTATCGCGAATTTCTCCAACCATAATAATGTCAGGGTCCTGACGCAAAGCAGCTCTTAAACCATTGGCAAAAGTATAACCAATCTCTGGTCTAACTTGTGACTGACTAACGCCAGCAATATTGTATTCAACTGGATCTTCCAAAGATAAAACATTCTTGGTTAAACGATCTACCTCAGAAAGCATTGAATATAAAGTGGTGGACTTTCCTGAACCAGTCGGACCAGAAATAAGAATAATCCCATAAGGTTCTTTGATTATTTTTCTTATGGTTTCCAAAAGATGAGGTGTAATTCCTACATCTTCTAGGGTTCGGACCCCTCTTTCATTATCCAAAATACGCATTACAACCTTTTCACCATGACTAGTAGGTAGTAAGGAGACACGGAAATCAATCTTTCTTCCATCAAAAGTAGCAGAAAAACGACCGTCTTGAGGCTTCCTTCTTTCGTCCAAACGCATCGAAGAAAGAATTTTTACTCTAGCAACAACTGCCATATGGACATTTTTAGGGAGTTCAAGCGAGTTAGCTAATTCACCGTCAACCCGAAATCTAACGACCACCTTTGTCTCAGTCGGTTCAACATGAATATCAGAAGCATTCCCATCAACGGCATAGCGAAGAATAGTAGCCACGATTTTTGTAACTGGCGCATCCTCCTCAATATGTTCCATCGCCTTCTTGTTTTCAGCTGAGCCCTCCTCAACTCCGGCAGCAATCTCGGCGTCTAGTTCGCTTTCTAGTGTAACTAAAGCATCAGTAACCTCACCTTTTAAGTTTGAATAAAACTCCTGTACCTTAGTAAGGTCAGAGTCGAGCATGAAGACAAACTTATAGGTGATGTCATATTTAGTACTGATAAAGTTCATCACCTCCCTGACCGGTAGGCTATCTGGATCATTAGCTCCCACCACCAGCACCTGATCTTCAATCAGCAATGGCGAGATACGATAGTGGATAGCAGATTCTTCTGGGATATAATTGAGAATCTCTTCGGAGATATTAAAGCCTTCCGGAATAATGAAGGGTGGGACATTAAAATATTCAGCAAAAAGACTGCGTACCATTTCTGCCGATAAACCAAGCTCAATTAAAGTCGCCTCTAGAGACTGGCCCTTCTCTTTCATCATCTCCTCAGCCTGAGCAGCAAAGGATTCCGTTATATCTCCACGATCTAATAATATCTCAAGTGGATTCATACCAATTAAGATCCGCCGTTTGCAGTCGTTTTACCAAATGGATTTGACCGACCAATATCTTCATCTAAAACTTGTGTACTGAAACTTTTATAAGAGCGAAAAACTGGGTCAGAAAAAATTTCAATGTCAACTTTAACTGTGTCAAGAACGGCTCTTCTTTCTATAAAAACCTGAGTGCTAGCTAAGACGTCTTCACTTAGCAAAAAATCACTGGAGTCGATCGATTTACCATTCTGCGCATAAAAATAATACCCACCGTAGGCTATGGTTATTACAACTAGAGCGATAGCGATATTTTTCATTGTCGGGCTCATAGAATTTTAATTATGCGAATAAGTTATAATTTCAATATCCGACGTTATTATTCCAGTCTCGCTTGAAATAATAGACATTTTACTAATTTCTAAAGGATAGTTATTTTGCTCTAAAAATGTCAAGAAGGTCTTAGTTTGTACATAAGTACCAATTAAACTAAGACTGAAAGAATGCCTAACCACTTCGACGCTACTTTCGTTTACCATAGCAGGAATCGGTACAGTCTCTTCATATTTAATTGATTCTAGGTAAGCACCTGCCTCCTCTGACATAATAAGCAGTTCGCGTGATACAGCGACTTCATCAACTTCGTCTGGTATGTATGTCAAAAGTGCTTTCATATCGGAAGCAGATATGCTGTTTATCTTTGAAACTAAAGAAGATAGTCTAGCATTTACCTCAGATACTTTTGAAGTTTCTTCTTGATATTGAGTTATTGATTCTTGTATTAAACCAATACTAGTAAAAGTAGGTTGGACATAAACAAATATAATCCCTACAGCTAAGGCAGCCATTACGATTTGAGTGAAAAATGAGTTAAAAATCATAAGCCTTCTTGATTATTATCTGCTACTGATTCTTGGTTAACAATTGGTTCTTCAAATAAAATTTCTACTCCTCCGACCGGAACAACTTTATGCGGAACGTCGGCTACATCGACAGCCAACTTAGCAATAAATTTTACACCTGGTTTAGTCTTGGTATCTTTAATCTTTGAATCTGTTCCTGTAAAAAAAAGATTATCTGGAGGAACATTATGCAGAGTGAGTTCATCAATACCATCAATATGTAAAATATTGCCCTTTTCTAAAACTGTCCTCTGGAAAAGGACCGAATCATATGTACCCGTTTCCATTTCGGCTTCTATTTCAATCGTTGAATCATCGACCCTGTCGAGTTTAAGTTCATTTATTTTATTATTGACTGTGATGCTTTTTTCGATTGCTCCCAAAACCGTAACAATAGAGGCACTGTATTGTCTCCTTTCGTAAGCTTGTTTTAACCTTAAGTCCATCTTAACCACTCTCTCCATGTCGGCTTCATTAAACGAAGCTACCGCTTCATTTAAGCCCCTTATTTCGGTGTTGAGATCTTTTTTTAACTTCATCTCATACACAAAAACAATTGCTGCCGCAATCAGTGCAGCGAAGAATAAAATTCTTACTATGAAACTACCAAGAAAAACTTTCTTTTTTACATCTTGTCTACTTTTTTGAGTCGGATTCCTTTTGGGAATGAAAGAGGTATTTGAAGAACCTGGCATATACTTAATTATACGTCGTTTATCTTTACAAAACGAATGTTAGCTGTGGAAGAAAAAATTCTTATCGGAGAATTACTCAAACACGCGCAAGGCAGCCCCGAGTGCAACATGGAAAGTTGGAGCTAGCTCTGTAATCATGTCTTCCATAAACGCTGGATAAGCAACCTTGTTGAAAGTGTTTACATAAACCACCTTTTTCTGTAAAGCGTCTTCCATAGCAGACTTTGTCGAGCCGAATAGCGAACCTCCCCCTGTTAGATATATGATATCGATTTCGGTTGATAGAGAATCCTCGTATTCATTTATTACTTGTCTAAACTCCTGCCAAGAACGATCATAACAACTATGGTGGGCTCTTTTCACATCATTGTACCTTTCATCATCCTTGTTTATGGTACGTTTTAATATCTCTGCCTCTTCAAAACCAACCTCTAATGTACTTGCAATTCTTTTGCTTGCGATAGTTCCGCCCGCTCGCACTCTATGCATTCTTTGTAATAAACCATTTCTTGCGATGTATAACTTTGTTGAAACCGCCCCAATATCAATGATGGCGATATCTTTTTCACTTTCTTTAAAAACTCCTCTGATGGTACTAAAACATTCAATTTCAGTTGGTGGTTCTTTTAAATTTGCAAACTGCATCAAAACCCTAATTCTATTTAAAGCCTCGTTTTGTATGGCCGCGACTAAAACCTCGCGATGATTTTCTTCTTTTTTTGATTTCATTGAATCAATTTCGGCCCAATCTAAAGTAACTTCACTAATTGGAACAGGGATATATTTTCTAGCCTCTACTCTAACCCTAGATGTTAGGTCTTCCTTAGGATCAGCATTAAAATTTATTGTAGTAACAAAACTAGAGGCTAAAGGCATTGCCAAAACAGCACTACTAGCTTTAACGGCTGACTCACGAATAACATCAACCAAGGCTTGTTGTTCCTTTTTTGAATCTAAAATAACTGATTGTCCAATCTCTTTATCAGCATATGGACCAAGTTGAAGTTCTCCATAAGTTGTTAAGGTTAAGACACTTCCTCTTTCTTCTACTTCAACGACTTTTATAGATGATGATCCAATATCAATACCGACCACTCGATTTGCACCAGTACTTTTTTTAGCTAAACCAGAAAAAATATTGCCGAAATTCATATCTTTATTTTATAAAGATATTCTAACACGTTAATGTCGTATACTAGATAATATGCTGGATATCTTTTCAAAAATATTTGACGGAATTTTTCCTCAACCTGAAAGTATTAAAAAATTGAGAGCTGAAAATCAAAAAGACTTTATTAAATATTTTTCGCCTCATAGATTCGCAAACTGTATTACTCTTTCTGATTATTCCAACCCCATCATTAAGGCAGCGATAACGGCCAATAAATTTAATGATTACGATAAGGCGGCTTCCCTGCTATCTACCTTGATTGAACATTGGTTAAATACTCAGCCGCCAATACCGACTATTTTTGTTCCTATTCCACTTTCAAGCTCCAGATACAAAAGCCGTGGTTACAACCAGGTGACCCGTATATTAGAAAAAATCAAAGCTGACAACGTCACGATACAAAATATTTTAACAAGAGACAGAGACACTAAAACACAAACTTCTTTAAGTAGAATTGATCGTTTTAAGAACGTTGAAAGGGTTTTTACTTACAGTGATGATTATAAAGAAATGATTTACCCACAAAGGATAGTTTTAGTGGATGATGTGATTACTACTGGTGCCACCATGTTTGCTGCCAAGAGCGTCCTGATGGAAAAGTTACCTAGTGATTGTGAATTAATTTGCCTAGCTTTAGCTCACTAAAATCAATTTTCCCGACAAAAGAAAAATATGGTATCTTAGTCTCACCGGTGAAGTGTTAAACAAACCAAAATCATACGGAGAAGTGTCAGAGTGGTCGATTGTGCCTCCTTGCTAAGGAGGTAGGGTGTTAAAGCCCTCGGAGGTTCGAATCCTCTCTTCTCCGCCAAGACAACTAAGTATCGGAGTGACCCGAGTATCCTTATTTCTAGCCAAAAGAATTAAGTTTATCTCGTACCCGTTTGCCCTAGGGTACATGGGATACCGAACTTTTAAGATAAAACACTCATCTATTATGATGAGTGTTTTATCTTTTAAGTAATTTTTCTTTTACTTTAGTGTAAGTGTCCAGAAAATAGTTTTCTACCCTTAATCGCGTAACCATCCACCAAGCCCAGAGAAAAGTAGAAAATATTAAAAGGAAAAGCGGTATCAAACTAACTGTTTGAATTGTATTTACATGAGTACTCGGAAGTCCGCAAACGCCACACATATCTATTTCTTATGATTACAAATCCCTTTAACGGTCACTTCAAGTTCTGTTACTTTAAAATCTGAAAGTCCAAGTAGTTTCTTTATCTTCTCATCCTTAGCTGTGAAATGTATCACTCGGTCACAATCAGTACAAAAGGCATGGTGGTGCGGGTGATATTGGTATTCATAGAGAGTTTCATTGCCACCAAAATTAAGTGTCTTCACAACTCCTTCTGATACAAACAAATCTAAGTTCCGGTAGATGGTAACCTTATCAATTTCTGGCAAGAGTGCATGAATTGACCCAGCTGAAAGAGCCGTCTTAGTTTCTTTCAAGACTGCCATTATTTGATCTCTTTTGACACTGTGCCTTTTTGGCATAATACTTAGTATAACGCAAAAAATGGACCGACACCGCACAAGGCGACATCGGTCCAGTTGTTTCAGGCCATTTCAGGCGTGAACATGAGCTCGGCCAGTGAGGAATTCTTTTACCTCAACAAACGCACCGGCAAGGTCAGGAATCACCGCATTCTTAGCAACGACCTCGTGAGAGGCGGCGGCGAAACGCAAGTAGCTTGTCACCTCTGCTTGACCGAAGTCAGCCGAAGCGTCAAGTACCTTTTGCGGAACATCAGCCACCGAGACTCCGCCAAACAATGCGCCAGATGTGGTCAGCACATCTGAATCAAAAAGCCGGCCGAAGCCTTCACGTTGACGATAGTAATCGGAAGCATAAAGTGCTTCAACATCTTTGGTGGCAACTGCAATACCGCAGCAACTGCAACCGTAGGTGATAGAGACACCGTGTTGTAGACCAAGAAGACGGTTGATCAAATCGAGACTGCCACGCCGGAGTGCCATCTTTTCCATGGCGCTATGGAGCAGTTCAGACTCGCGTGTCTTGACCCGATGAACGGTTTCGTCGCCGTTTGGTGCCCAGTACAGGATAGACAGCGGATTACTGACGACCTTAAAGGCCACATTACGAAGCTTGGAGAACGAACCTTCGAGGTACCGTTCGACAAGCTCGACAATACCAGCGACTTCAAGAAGTCGCGGATGGTTGATGAGAAGAGCGATGTCTTGAATGGTCTCTTGCCCGACACGCGGATAGTGCTGTGCCAAAATGGCAGCATCATCTTCGTGGTAATAGCCATGGATTGTCCGACGGCCATCGGTTGTGAGCGCTGGGTCAGTTTTTTTGGCTTGAGCCAGCTTGTCGTAGAAGTCGCAGACTTCGCACATATTTTCACCTCATTGGTTGAAAGAAAAGAACGAGCTTGGCACTGTCATCAGTGTTGCAGGGGACACTTCGTATGAAATAGCCCCTGGCACACTGACGACTACTTGGTTGCAAAGTCGTGATTGCGTTTGAACTTTTTGATTGTTCGCTCTAGGCGATCATTTTGGTTTAGTTCTTCCGCTTTTTTAAACAGGACTTTGATTTCATCCTTCCATTCAGTGACGAGCGCTGACGGATTTCTTTTCATGCTAGTGCTAGCCAGCAAAAACGTCGCTGGTTCTTGTCCAAGTTCGGACACAATAAAATCTTTGTCTTCAATTGAAGTGATTTTATTGCCCACAAACACATATGGTGTTTCATAAAAATTCATCAACTCAGCAATTTGCTTTGCGGTTTTAACACTATGAAGGGCTGGCTCACAGACAATCACTCCAACATCAATCCCGGTCACTATACCTGTAGATACACCATCGGCTCCAGCTTTTTCGTCGACGACTACTACTTCATTTTCCTTCATCTGCAAGAGCGGTAACAAAATCTTTAGCGGTGTCGTCAAGCTATGACTGCAGTGTGTACCGTACAGCACATTTTCTGTTTGCGGCCCAGCCGTCATGAGACGAATATTGTTTTTTAGTAACACTGAGTATTCATCAATTTCTTTTGAAAGTGGCGAGCAGGTAAAGTATGTGTGGGCATCTCGAAGAAATGCTTCGGTGTATTTTTCCTCATCTTGTAGTCCGACAGCTTTTTGAAAACATTGCAGACTTTGACTAAGATATTTGAGTTCAGGGGTATTTCCCTCAGAAAGATTATATGAAAGATCCATATTATGATCAGCATCAATTGCTAAGACCATATGGCCTTGCCAATGCAAAAACAGCGCCAATTGTGTCGCTACTGATGATTTGCCACTGCCACCTTTGCCTAGAATGCTAAGTATCATATTTGCAAATGAGTTGCATTAATATATCAGGTCTCATACATA
>JBGSSW010000017.1:0-5144 GCA_041736805.1 Minisyncoccia bacterium | reverse complement strand
GCGCGTGGTGGTGCGGATTGCGCCTCGGGGCGCTCGCTCCACTCGCGTCCAAAACCAAAAACCTTCCAATTTTTCGCGTCCCTCCCCCGACCCCTTTCCGCTTTTTGAAAAAGGAAAGGTTTTTTGGTTTTGGTTCGGCGTTTCGTCTTCCAAAAGCTTCGTTTCAAGCTCCATCTACTTGAGAGCTTTCAACTTCGCTTTTTCCGCCTCCACGCCGACCCGAGGCGCTCCGCGCGTTCGAGCAGGGTGGTGAATATCATCCAATGCTCACAAACCCGCCACCACCTCACATAGGCACGCTCGCATCCGCTTGCGTAGCCTGCTCGGTGCTGGAGGATGTTCGCTTGGTGATTAAAGATTATATTGTTTGATTAGATCTCAAGGAGATTTTGTTTAGTTGCTGCCACGTGTTTTTCATCAACATTGTTTTTAACGAAGCCATCGCTTACTTTCATAAGTCCAATCAAAGCTTTGAAAAAAGCTATCTCAAACTTAGTATACTCGTCTGGCTGATCCTTAAAGTAATACTGGGAAAATGTCTCTATGTCTTTTGTGGTCACTCTGTCTGGATGAATCCTCCAGCCGAAGTAAGCAATGTCCCATGTTTTGGGCATACCTCGTAAGTAGCCTGCGTCAAAAAAGTATATGTTTTGGGTATCTGGGTACCAAAGAAAATTATTACCACCAAAATCTCCGTGAGTTAGATAGGCTTGGTTGTACTCTCTCAAGTTGTCTTGTTTACTTTTTAGCTTCAACACAAGTTCCTCATAGGGACTATTCTTTAGCTTTTCCGCTAACTCAAGGAATACAGTTGATATAAAATTTAGAAATGATGGCGAGGAAAAATTTTGCACCCCAAAAGTGTCGCTTCTATTAAAACCAAATCCAGCTACTGGGATAGAGTTGATTTTTTGTAGTCCAGAAGATAGTTTTTGCCAAAATTTATGGTCTGCACGTAAATCATCATTAAGTGTATCTATCGCATTCGGCATATATTCAGTTATTACATAACCGACTTCGCTATTAACTCGTCCAAAGTGTAAAAGTTTTGGGTGTGGTATGGAATGAGTTTCCAAAGTTTGAAAGAAAAATACTTCATCTACTGCCCACTGTAACGGAGTAAATTTTACAACTAATGATGTCTTTTCAGTCTTAACCAGATACACACGATCATGCTTAAGCTCTAGAGATGAAAGAGGTTCTATGCCAAGGGTCTTTAACAATGTATCGAGTGATGTATTCATAAAATATAACTATAGCTTAAGTGCCCCCAGGACTTTTTCAAGATCAATATCGGATTTTGAAATTTCTACAACGGGAAAATTGTACTTTAACGCTTCGTTCTTTATGAATTTGTTGAACTCAAGTATGTAGGCAACTTTTTCTAGTTGTTGCTCATTGGTCTTTGTTTTAATCCATGGCAATAGACTCCTCTGATAAATAACGTCGGAAATTCTTGCCTCGTCTGTATCAACAATAAATATCGGGTTTGCATTTATATCTAATGAAGTGACAAATTGTGGGAGAATAGCAACTCCTTCAACAATTATATTCTCCCATGGGAATGGACTGCGTATAAACCTTTCGACACCTTTCCAAATCTCCCTGTTGTTTTCAATTTCTGCCGTTAAGCCTTTTTTGCCGCTACTGGATTTAATAGCGCAAATTGTTCGTATTTGATCGGTTGATATCCAGGGAATATCGAGTCGGGAAGAAAGCTTTTTTGCTAGGGTGGTTTTTCCCGTTGCCTGAGGGCCGCCGATTAAGATAATTTTTGGAATAGCATTCATGTGCAAATTATATCAGGTTCCACTAGGGACAGTAGGCACCCAAAATAGTACCTATAATTCGCTGCAAATTATACCTCTAAAAATTGAACGACGTCGTAGAGTATGTTAGAACTGCGTTTGAGGAGAGGGGTGATACGAGCATCTATATTCCAACGTTCCAAGCTACATTTTAGTGCAATTCTCCGCGATGTATTGAAGTTTTAATTCCAACCCTGTCCAACCTGGAATTGACCCTTTTGGTAGCCTACCTTAGCAAACACGCTTCTACCAAAAACTGAGGAAGAGTCATCACTTTTTAGTCCCATAATGCGACCTTGAATTTCCTGCTCAGTCCCTGAGAAAAAATTATTAATTAATTGCTCTCGACCTTCTTTGTCTAATGAGTCGTAATTATCCGAAGTAAAAGTATTTAATTTTCTCTCATATCTTTCTGCAATTTCTGGGTCAACTTTCGCAAAAAGAGCCTCGTCTTTAACAGGTTCGCCATATTCAATATTTCCAGATTCGTCTAACGAATAAGGAACCATCTCGACTAATTTTCCAGAATCCGTGGACATCAACTTATATGATTGAGCACCAATCATAACTCGCCTCTGACCATCTTCGGGGTCTGGTTGTAATTCAGTAACTGTCCCCTCTGATTTATCAGGACTTTGTTCATTAACTGGGGTTCCAACGGCATACTGCTTTTCAAGTGTTGCTAACTCTTCTGGTGTAAGTGGAGTTTCGGCTGACTTCATACTGCTATCATTTTCCGCAGGGTTTGAGTTTATATCTTCATTCATATGTTATGGAAATAATATTAAATAATATAATAATAGTATCATAAAGTGTAATCACCTGAAATTGGCAACTACCGTGGTAATCTTTCTCTACGAGAACGGTACAGATGTCGTATTATACTTCGCTCCGCTCGTGCGATAAACTCCATCTCTTCGATTCCCGAACGTGAGTGACGAAGGTCACTCACTTAGCCGTCCAGACATAAGAAAAGCCCCTTTCGGGGCCTCTCATGTCTGGGCGACGTCATAGAGGATGTTAGAACTATTTTTCAGAGAATAAATGACACTACTTATATTCCGAGCTTTGAAATGGAACTTGTGTAGATTACCCTATCCTACTTTTCACTACATTTATAACACCCTCATCTTATAAATTATTTATTAAAGTTTTTACTTCGTCGTCCTTTTCCCAAATAATCTCTGAGTATCTAAAAACTTCTCTTTGAAATAAATCTTTCTCGTCTAATTTTGCTAAAGCTCTTAATCTTTCAATTGACCGACACACATTTAGAAACTTTTGTTTCAGGTATATATGTTTCGTGATTCATAGAGTTATTTGAAGAATGGGCAACAAAAGATGGATTTTATCTACTGACAGAATACCGCTCGTTATTTAGATTGATTCTTTTATCCCTGTCCCAATATGCTCAACCTTATCTCCACTCACTTTTATCGCTTGTCCATCCATTACTAAATAAATTTTCCATGGATAGTTAACTAGAGATTGCAAGTACTTTTTCCTTTCAGTAAATTCTTTTGCCTTGGACACATAATTTCCTCCGTGGAGGGGTTGAAACATAAAATCAATTATTCCCAATCCAATATGATCTGTCTCTCCCCACTTTTCTATCGGTTCCCACCAAGTAAACCCAATATCTGGATTAACCAACATACTGCCAGCGCTTGACCCTGTGTACACCACACCTTTAGAAAGTATGTCCTTCAAGTAGGTGTCTAGTTTAGATTTCTTTGCCCAATCAAGTAGCCAGTTTACATCGCCGCCGCCTACATCAATCACATCAACATTTTCAAGTACCTCTCGTATTTTTTCCTGATCCTCTTTTAAGTCCACAAAAACCACAGTGTGTCCTTTTTCTTCCCACTTTGCTTTGTACTCACTCAACCAGTTTTCCGTTTTCATTTGTTCTTCAGGAGATACTCCTTTCAATTTTGCAATATATTTCTTACTCCCTTCCGTTTCCGGAATCCATTCAATAGAATCACCAGCAGTTCGGATATAGGCAACCTTGAGACCTGATCGATTATCAGTTAATTCCAAAAATGCCTGTTCAAGCTCAGAATTACTGACACCATTTGCAGTAAGGAGTAGTCTCATACTTTATTCTTTAATTTTAATAAGCCCCTTATATTCTGGATTTTGCTCCAACCATGCTTCAATATGTCCTTTGAATAAGTAATGAAAACCAAACTCATTAGTCCACTTTAAATCACCATTTATAACTGCTTTTGGTATCTGATATTCCAACTCCTTTTCTTTGGAATCCAGCACGACTCCTTTCTTTGAAAGATAATCTCGATACTGTTCATTAGTTATGCCTGGGTCACTTTCAAATTCTTCTTTCATAATATCTGGAATAGCAAACAATCCAGCAATTTCTACCGGCGCATATTTTATACCCTTACCTTCTAGGTAATCGCGATAGTCACGACTTATTACGGCATCTTCTGGTGGACCTACTTTAATGTGTTCATCATTGGCTAAAATTTCTAATAATCTTTTACTTCTTAAAGTAAATCCTCCATTACCAACAATATGCTCAGGTTTTTCTTTGTAGTAGCCAATCCATGGAGTACCAATATAATCATAATTTAGAAATTCATCTTTCCAGTTTTTTGCGCTTAAAATAAAACCATCATATTGAAATATTAAAACGAATTCTGTGTCTACATATTCATTCACTTTTTTAAGCATGAATTCTGAATATGCACCAATAGAACCTACGTGGTCAATTTTGACTACATCTTTATCATCCGACTCTATTGAGGTTAGTAGTTTAACTGCACCAAATTCAATATCTTTAACACAAATATCTCGCGCAATTTTAAGTCGATCAAGATCAACGCAATCGAGACCAAGGAGCGTAACATTTTTTAAATTAAGCATAAATTATCTAAGTTATTATTTTAATAATTCTTCAATCGTCACATCCAGTGCCTTAGCAATTTTTTGAATAGTTTGAACGCTTGGCTTAGTAACGACACCCCCCTCAATCTTTGTGAGGGTAGAATATTTAATATCGGCTTTCTTTGACAAGTCATCTTGCGTCAGGCCTTGTTTTGTTCGTACTTTCTTTATGTTCTGAGATATAGTTGCCATAATATGCTACTTTTGATAGTATAGAAATGTGAGTTGAAGATTTCTCTGCTCACAAAACAATGGTAGCAAAAATTGCAGTTCCTTTCAATGATTACGCCGAACCAAAACCAAAAAACCTTTCCTTTTTCAAAAAGCGGAAAGGGGTCGGGGGAGGGACGCGAAAAATTGGAAGGTTTTTGGTTTTGGACGCGAGTGGAGCGAGCGCCCCGAGGCGCAATCCGCACCACCACGCGC
>JBGSSW010000018.1:0-17315 GCA_041736805.1 Minisyncoccia bacterium | reverse complement strand
TACTTGGTATATACCAAGTAAAACCACCACCTCTATGGACACAGTTATACCTATTTTTATGTAAAATGTCGAGTGTTGGTTTGAGTCGCACCTACATCAGTGTTACACTTTTTATATTCATATTATGGATACAGAACCGCTAATGGTCACCTTATTCTTTACCTTCATGTTGGGGGCTGGTATTGGTTTTTATTTAGCGCACCTTATTTTCTAGAAGATTACTGGAGTTAAATTTTAAGATAAAGAACATGAAAAATTTTGTTGCTGAGTTTAAGGCTTTTGCCATGAAGGGGAACGTTGTAGATTTGGCTGTAGCGGTGGTTATCGGAGCGGCTTTTGGTAAAATTGTCACTTCCTTAGTCACAAATATCGCTACTCCACTTATAGGTGTACTGTTGGGGGGAGTCGACTTTTCTGGGCTAAGTTTCACTGCTGGAGAATCAGTTGTCACCTACGGAGTATTTCTACAAAGTATTTTTGACTTCATTATTATTGCCTTGGCAGTTTTTATTGCTATCAAAGCTCTGACTAAAGTACAAAAGAATGAGGAAGAGAAGCCAAAAGAACCAGCCCCAACAGCGGAAGACATTTTACTTTTACGAGAAATTAGGGACAGTCTAAGAAAGTAGAAGTAAAAACCGCTCGACCCTTGTGAACCAGTCGTTTTTAGTCAAAAAATTAACATCCAAAGAACATTTTTGGGACAGAACACTATTCAAATCACCAAATTCTTGTTCTAACTAGCAAGAATTTTAGTTATCCACATATTGAAAAGTTATGAGTAACATCAAGATAGTGTTTGTTTAGGCTGTTTTTATTAAGTAAAGCCATTTATAAATAATGCTACTATTTACGTACGCACGAGTCTCTCCACCGTGTGTCGGAGGTAACTATGACACGCCATTTTTGGCCATGTATACATCATGGTGTTGTCTGTAGCTAATCTATCTTTCTTAAACTTAATTGCGCAACACTTTACAAAAAGTTGCACCACCACCAATTACGTTTGTGAGAGATTAGCAGATGATCGTCTTTAATAACTTTATAAATTAACGGGTAGCATGGAAATTAAAAACATTCGCAAGCGAGACGGATCAGTTCAAGCGTTTGATATGGAAAAAATCCAAAACGCTATTTGGAAAGCTCTTGCCGAAACTCGGGAGGGAAGTATTGATGATGCTAAAAAAGTAGCTGAACTGGTTCATCAAAAAACTATTGCTATGTGTGTGCAAGCCGCTACTGCTCCTGAAGACGATCCTGTAGCAAAGAAGTGTACCGACGGATATCCTGCGGTGGAGGAGGTGCAAGACTTAGTCGAGCAAGCTTTAATGGAGCTTGATTATTTTGAGACAGCTAAAGCTTACATCATCTACCGCAACGCTCGAAAAAAGTTGCGTGAAAGAGATATTTTCAAGAAGAGAGTAAACCTTAAGCCCTACGAGTACCCGGAGCTTTACGAGTACGTTAGCTCCATCCGTCATTCCTATTGGATTCACACAGAATTTAACTACACAAGTGACATCAATGATTTTCATGTCAACGTCACAGCCGCTGAACGAAACACTATCAAGAATGCCATGCTCGCTATTGCCCAAATTGAAGTAGCAGTAAAAACTTTTTGGGGAGATATTTATAAAAAAATGCCAAAGCCAGAAATTGGAGCGGTAGGTTTTACCTTTGCTGAAAGTGAGGTACGCCATATGGATGCTTATTCACATCTGCTCGAGATATTGGGATTAAATTCAGAGTTTGAAAAAATTACTGAGATTCCAGTCATTGCAAAGCGAATCAAGTATCTGGAAAAGACAGTTGCTCTCGCCCGAACAGATGAAAATCGACAATACGTTCACTCAGTACTACTTTTTTCACTATTC
Organism: Minisyncoccia bacterium; assembly: GCA_041736805.1. Lineage (GTDB taxonomy): Bacteria > Patescibacteriota > Minisyncoccia > Phycocordibacterales > UBA918 > OLB19. Next base: position 15,441 of record JBGSSW010000018.1, on the reverse strand, counting down.
ATAGAACACGTCTCTCTTTTTTCTCAGTTTTTGATTATAATGTCCTTCAACAAGCAACGAAACCTTTTTAAAGGAATTAGTAATGCGGTTGAAGCCACTTCAAAGGAGGAACAGATTCATGGTATGTTTGGTATTGATATAATCAATATCATAAAGAAAGAACATCCAGAATGGTTTGATGATGCTTGTAAGGAAATGATTATTAAAGCTTGCGAAGAAGCTTTTGAAGCTGAGAGTGAAATTATTGATTGGATTTATGAAGCAGGGGAATTGAGTTTCTTGCCCTCAACTAATGTCAAAGAGTTTGTTAAAAATCGCTTCAACAATTCATTGGCTTCAATTGGACTACCCCGCATCTTTTCTGTCAGTGAGGCTTTACTTGAAGAAACAGATTGGTTTGATAATGAAGTAATTGCTACTAAACATGTTGATTTCTTCCACAAGCGGTCAATCAACTATAATAAAAGAAGTTCAAGTGTGACGAGTGATGATTTATTTTAATTTTTTAACTACAAATTACTTATATGGAACCGTGGTACTGGTTGAATGAAAATAGTCGAGGATTTCTAGATAGAGGTTATTTAGCCCCTGGACAAACCCCGGAAGAGAGAATTCGTGTTATTGCAGAAGCGGCGGAAAAGTTTTTGAACCGACCCGGTTTTGCTGACAAATTCTATGAATATATGAGTAAGGGTTGGATTTCACTTGCTTCTCCGGTCTGGTCTAATTTTGGTGTTAAAAAAGGCCTGCCAATTAGTTGCTTTGGTTCATATGTGGCTGATAGCATGAGCAGTATTCTTTATACTAATGCTGAAGTAGGAATGATGAGTAAGTTTGGAGGAGGTTGTTCTGGCTTCTTTGGCGATTTACGAGAAAGAGGTTCGACTATTTCTGATAATGGAAATTCTTCTGGGGCAGTACACTTCATGCAGCTCTTTGAGACATTGGTTGATGTGGTGAGTCAAGGTTCGGTTCGTCGTGGACATTTTTCTCCCTACCTACCACTTGAGCACCCAGATATCATGGAATTCTTAGATATTGGTACTGAAGGAAACCCAATCCAAAAACTCACTCACGCTGTCACTGTCACTGATGAGTGGATGGAAGAAATGATTAGCGGAGATGAAGTAAAGAGAGCGATTTGGGCTAGAGTTATCCAAAGACGTGGTGAGATGGGGTACCCATACATAATGTTTAAGGATGCGGCCAATAAAAATACCGTTGATGTCTATAAGGACAAGAAGCTAACTATCTACGCCAGTAATATGTGTAGCGAGATTATGCTGCCTTCACGTGAGGACTGGTCTTTTGTTTGTTGTTTATCTTCGGTAAACCTGCTTCATTATGATGCTTGGAAGGAGACTGATTTGGTAGAGACGATGATAGCTTTTCTGGATGCTGTGATGGGCGATTTCATCCAAAAGCTTGAAGCCATGCGGGATAGTGAAGATCCTGAAAAACGACTAGGGTTTAGCTTTATGGAACGAGCTTATAATTTTGCCAAGACTAATCGAGCTTTAGGGCTTGGAGTTTTGGGTTGGCATTCACTTTTGCAATCCAAGAAACTTTCGTTTGAATCAGCTGAAGCTATGTCGTTGAACGAAGAAGTATTTAAATTAATTAAAGGCAAAGCTGACGCCTCATCTAAAGAATTGGCTAAAGAATTGGGTGAACCAGAAGTACTGAAAGGGTATGGTCGTCGCAACACTACCTTACTTGCTATTGCTCCTACCACCTCATCAGCTTTTATCTTGGGACAAGTTTCGCAGGGAATTGAACCAATCTGGTCAAACTGCTATATGAAAGATGTGGCCAAGATGAAAGTTACTATCAAGAACTTAACCCTACAGGCTTTACTCGAAGAAAAAGGTAAAGACACTAAAGTTGTTTGGGAAAGCATCAGGGACGCTGATGGTTCAGTCCAGCATCTAGATTTCTTGACGGTTGAGGAAAAGGAAGTTTTCCGCACTTTTGCCGAGATAGATCAGGCGACAGTAATTAAACAGGCCGCCGACAGACAGGTTTTTATTGACCAAGGACAGTCACTTAATATCATGGTCGCTCCTTCAACTCCAGTTAAGGATATCAATCAACTCTACATAAATGCTTGGAAGCAGGGAATTAAATCTCTCTATTACCAACATAGTATGAATGCTGCCCAACAAATGGTACGCAAGAAATTGGCCGCCAGAACTGAGGACCAGAAGTAAAAAATAAAACCCTCGCGAGAGGGTTTTATTTTTTAGACAGCAGAGGTAAGTAACCATTGACACACCAGTTTTTTATTGTATCATTACAGGTAACTTTCACTATGGGGGTGAAAGAGGGAAATTGCACAAGGAGAAAGTCATGTCTTTCTTTCAGGGATTTTTATCCAACCTTAGAATCTGTTTGCACACCTCTTGGACTAAGTGGTCGGTATGGACTGGTGACGGCTGGCGTGACGCAAAACCAGGCGAGCCAGCTACCAGAAACTGCAAAAACTGCAACCTTCGAGAAGATCGTAATTAACCGTCTTACTTCACTTAAGCCGTGAAAGACGAAATCAATAGCAGTTTTTAAGGCCACCTATACAAAGGTGGCTTAGCTTTTTCTCCTATTAAAATAAAGCACAGGTTAGGGCTTGCATACTTATTTTGATAGGTTTAGGATAATAATTACCTCAAGTCATGGGGACGAGAGGGGAAAACAGTACAATGGAGATTGACATGAGCGATTGGAATGGACAATTGGCAGGCCTACCACTAGGTCAAAAACCAGCGGTAATAGGAGAAGGTGACAAAACGCGTGGACAAATTTTGTCCACAAAGGAGGTGATTGAAATTCGTGAAGATGAAGACGATAGCCACTTATCGGACTTCCCGCGTGTACAAAAAAGTGATTGTTCGCCAGAAGACATTCGTAGGGGTTTACGCCTGAGACGCTAGATCATCAGCAATTTTTCAAACAAGCCGCTTCCCCCACAGGGACGCGGTTTTAAATTTTGACAAGTCTACCTTCAAGTCGTATATTATTTAAGGTTCTTTAACGTGAGGAGAAGTGATTTGAGCAGAAACTTGGCAGCAGTAGTCTCGATTGAATCCGGTCGTCGCAAAATGAACAAAGAACCGGAAAGCGAAAAGGATGTAAGCATCATTCAGCCAGTCTGCATGATTTGCCACTCGAAACCCGAGGGGTACTACGGCCGTTGGGGTAATGTCGGCACTTGTCGTTCGAAGTGTGAGCGTATTCAGGCAGCTAAGCTGAAGTATCCCAAGCTTGGAACAAACATGATGAAATAAAGTGATGGAGGAAAGTTCTTGAAGCACAAAAAGCGGATTCCTATGGAATCCGCTTTAAACTTGTCTAAATTATGGGGGTGTTGAAAGCTCAGTTTTCTTTTTTGAAGTCAGTGTATTATGTATAGAAAGGAGTATAAATAGGACAGAGAGCAGGGACTACGTATCGCGACTACGCAGTCCCCGCCTTCTGTCTTTATTTGTTTTGATTTAAATCTGTTATCATTTTGATACTATGCGACCAGCGTTAATTTTTGTCCTTATCTTTACCGTAGTCTTCGGAACTAGTTACTGGTATGTCGAAACTGCCTCGATTTGTCCTGTGCCAATAAACTACAAAGTAGGAGAGGTGGACGAAAGATTTTCTATAAGTAAGGAAGAGGTCATAAAAGCAATTAGTGAAGTTGAGCTTATCTGGGAAACATCAGTCGGCAGAAATTTGTTTGAATATAATGAAAAATCTGACTTTACGATCAATTTAATCTATGATGAACGACAACAATTAGCCAGTACCGAAGAAGAGTGGCGTATTGAATTAGATTTAAAAGAAACCAGAAGTCGTCAAGTCATAGAAGAAGCTAAGGAAATGGCAGATGATTATCAGGCGGCTCAAAAAGCTTACGAAATTAAAAGAAGTGAATACGAGAATAAGTTAGAAAAATATAATCAGGAAGTAGAAACCTTAAACAGGCAGGGTGGAGCTGATAGTAGAACGTTTTCCGAACTGCAAGCTGAACAAAAAAAATTAACTAAACTACGCGACGAACTTGAGGTTTTAGAGAAAGAATTAAATAGTAAAATTGAAAAGGCTAATGAACTGGGTCAGAAAGGAAATAAGCTAATAGAGGAGTATAATGTAGATGTTGTTAAGTACAATGAATTTTATGGTAATAGGGATTTATATACGCAGGGTGATTTCCAGCGTGATCGGATAAATATCTATAAATTTAGCAATGTAACTGAATTAAAAAAAGTAATTGTCCATGAATTTGGACACTCCTTAGGTCTTGGTCATGTTGAGGGAGAAGAGTCGATGATGTATTATTTAATGGCTAAACAGCCAGATTCAATTACTCTAACCGAACAAGATAAAAAAGAGTTTTTTACTAACTGTGGCCAATCAGAAAGTAGTGCTGGTAAAGTTAGAAGAATTATTAGAACAATTTTAAACAATTAAAATATGGATAAGACATTTTTCAGTTCAAATCTTAATCGTAATCTAGCTACCGTCTCCTTGGCTTTATTGGTGGTAGCCTTAGGAGCTTACGCTTACTTAACTTTGCAACAAGCGAAGTATTTATACGGCGGTCCAACCACAATATCTGTGACTGGTGAAGGAGAGATAAATGCTGTACCAGACATTGGACAATTTAGTTTTTCGATTATGGCTGAAGGAACTGATGCCACTACTGCCCAGAAAGATTCAGGTGAAAAAATAAATACCATCTTAGCTTATTTAAAGGAACAAGGAATTGAAGAAAAAGATATTAAGACAGAATATTACAATCTTTCACCGAAGTACCGTTACGAACAAAAACCTTGTGATGTAAATAGATATTGCCCAGGGGAACAAATTATGGATGGTTTTGAAGTGAGTCAAAGTATTCGAGTCAAGGTTCGTGATTTAAGCAAAGCCGGGGACTTGATTGCAGCGGTTGGAGATAGAGGGGCTACAAATATCAGCAGTTTATCTTTCACTATTGATGATACTGATGTTTTAAAAGAGCAAGCTCGTGCTAAAGCTATTGATGATGCAAAGACAGAGGCTGTAGTGCTAGCTAGAGATCTTGGTGTTAGATTAGTCAGGATGGTCGGGTATTACGCAGATGAAAATGTTCCAATCCCATACTACGGAATGGGTGGGGATATGACTAAGGCTGAGTCCGCTTCTTTTAATTCCCCACAAATACCAGCTGGAGAAAATACCACTACAAGTAGAGTCACAATTACTTACGAGGTTAGATAAGCTAAAAAAATGATGGTCAAAGGGCTGCAGGCTTTGCCTGCAGCCCTTTGACATTACCTCAAATATGGGTATAATATACGCAATTCGCCGCAAAGGCGTTTTTATTTTGGTAAACTATTAACTATGAGCAACTTAAGTAATTACTTCAGAGACACTGTCGCAGAAATGAAACAAGTATCTTGGCCAACCCAAAGGCAGGCCTTTATGTATACAGCGCTAGTTATCGCTATCTCTGTAGTGGTGGCTATCTTCCTGTCACTATTCGATTATATTTTTGGATTAGGGATTGATTTTCTAATTAATAACTTTTAGTAACTTTCTATCATATGGCTAAGCAACATAGTACGGGTGAGCGACATTGGTATGCTATTCATACCTATTCAGGCTATGAAAATGCCGTGACTCGTAACCTTAAACAGCGAATTGATTCATTGGGCATGAACGCTAAGATTTTTGACGTCGTTGTTCCAACTGAGAAAAAAATCAGAGTTAAGGGTGGTAAACGTGTAGTTGAAGAGGAAAGAATTTATCCTGGCTATGTTCTTGTTGACATGATAGTGGATGATGAATCTTGGTTTGTGGTTAGAAATACTCCAAGAGTAACTGGCTTTGTTGGTAGTGGAACCCAGCCAGTACCACTTACTGAAGAAGAGTACAATTCACTAATGAAACAAATGTCTACCGATGAAGTTAAGCATAAACTTGACCTTACTCCTGGAGACATAGTCTCTATAACTGATGGGCCGTTTAAGGACTTAGAAGGTAAGGTGGGTGAAGTAGACGAAAAGAGCGGAAAGGTCAAAGTGTTGGTGTCTATGTTTGGACGGGATACACCTGTCGAATTAGACTTCCTCCAAGTTAAGAAGGTTTAAGGAGCGTAGCGACAATAAATTTCTTATGTCCTGATTTTTTCTCCCCTGGGGAAAATCACTGGACCAAGAAGGTATAAAATTGCAATTGACTTTGTCAGACTGCGAAAAAAGACGCTCGACGTACAGCCAGTACGCCTCGCGTCTTTTTTCTTGCCTTCCTCGTCACTTACTAATTTTCTACCTTCTCGGGAAGTTCTGCCTAGTGTTGTTTTTACTTTGACTCTTGCAAAACAACAGTTTTTCTTGTACGATACGCGGGCTTCAGAGTGGTTTGGATATGGAACAAACTTCTCAAATAAAATAAATTTAAAATATTATGGCTAAAAAATTAGTAAAAAAGATTAAGGTGCAGGCGGTTGGAGGAAAAGCTACCCCCGCTCCACCTCTTGGTCCAGTACTTGGACAGGCTGGTATCAATATTGGAGAGTTCGTGAATCAATTCAACGAACAAACTCGTGACCGAATGGGTCTTGTTGTGCCGGTAGAACTTTCTGTTTATGATGACCGAACTTTTACTTTTATTACAAAAGTATCACCAATGTCTCGACTAATCCTAAAGAAGTTAGGAAAAGATAAAGGTTCAAGTAAGAATGCTCTTTCTAAAGTTGGTAAACTTACTCAAACTCAGGTTCGGGAAATTGCCGAAGAGAAAATGGCTGACCTCAATGCTGCTTCAATTGAAGCTGCTATGAAGACAGTAGCGGGAACTGCCCGAAGCATGGGCGTTGAAGTGGAATAGTCCACTTCAACGAAGCTTTTGAGTTCTTTTGCTAGCGATAGCTAGTGAAAGAGCCAAAAGGTATACAGCTTCTGTAAGAGATTGAAGTGGAATAAATCCACGGAAAGAGACGCAACAAAAAAGCCGGCGACCTACAGGTCACCGGCTTTTTTGTTGCGTCTCTTTAGCTTCCTGCTACACTAGCCAAATCATGGAATTTATTCCCATTAAGACAAGAATTCTCCAGCCCCCGCAAGATGATCTGCTGGAGGTTTTAGATGAATATTTGTCAATGGTGCAAGAAGGTGATGTGGTTATAATTAGTTCAAAAGTGGTCGCTATTCATGAAGGTCGCTGTGTCAAAAAAGATCTAAATGATAAAGGTACTTTGGCCTTAAAACAGGCTGAAATAGTAATCCCTCGAGACTACTGGACCACGCCAGCTACTGTTATTCACCACGCTTTTCTTGGCGTGTCAGGTATTGATGAAAGTAATGGAGATGGCTATTTAGTCTTGTTGCCTGAGCACCCATTTACCTCAGCTCAAGTTCTTCATGACTATTTAATTGGTCGCTTTAATCTTAAAAACATCGGTGTCATAATTTCAGACAGTCAATCTTTACCCTTTCGATATGGAGCCACCGGAGTAGCTATCGGATGGTGGGGGATTGAACCTTTAATTGACCATCGTGGCCGATTTGATTTATTTGGTCGAGCTATTAAAAGAGAACGCTCAAATTTGGTTGATGGTCTGACAGCCGCTGCTACTGTTGTGGCTGGTGAAGTGGATGAATCTACACCGGTAGTGATTGTAAGAAATATACCCCTAATAAATTTCGTAGCTGGAAATACAAAAGATAAATTGTTTAGTCCATCTCATGATGATAAGTTTCGGGTTCTCTACGAAAAATTCCTCCCCTAGTTTTCTTTTCGTTCGTAGTCTATCCATTGGTATTTAAGACCATCACTTTCTAGCGTCGGATATTCCTTAGTCAAAGTAAAACGACTTTCAAATTCTGGGAAAAAAGCATCAGCTTCTGTTTCACTTTCTACCAGCGTCAGGTGTAGTTGCGAGACATAGGGCATTGCCACCTCGTAAAGTTCGGCCCCGCCACCAATATGAATTTCACTTGGCTCCTCTCGTTCAGCAATCGCAAAAGCCGCTTCCAGAGAGTGGGCTGTTTCTACACCAGGGTGATAATAGTCACCGTTTCTAGTTAGCACAATATTGGTGCGCCCTGGTAATGGCTTGCCAAGCATAGCGACGATTGATTCAAAGGTTTTTCTACCCATAATAATAGGGTGACCTAAAGTTAGTTCTTTAAAACGTTTTAAATCTTCTGGAATATGCCAAAGTAGTTTATTTTGTAGACCAATACCTCTGTCTTTCCGGCTTAAAGCCGCCACAATTACGACTGGAAATTTGGGAAAATGCATCATGCTTATATTATGCCACAGCTGACCTGGACTGTCCTTTGGCAAGGTCTGTGAATGTCACGTATAATGTTTATATTATGGCTAATTATGAAATTGAAATTAAGAGTTTGCTTGGTGACAAGGAGGCAGCTGATGCTTTAATCGTAAAGATGGGTGAGTTAGATAGTAACCTCCATGTGACCGGTAAAAATTCTCAACTAAATCACTACTTTGTCGGCGGTGATGAGAAAAAGCTACTCTCACTACTAGAGCCATTTTTTACACCAGAACAAGAAATTGCCTTTAAGGAAATTCTAAATAAAGGCAAAGATTTTTCATTACGTAGCCGCCAAAAAGACAACGAAGTACTTTTGGTCATCAAAGCTGCTCTCGATGGTGGAACTAGTGCCAATACTGTCTCTCGTCTAGAATTCGAAGAATCATTAGGCATTACTCTAGAAGAATTAGATGCGCTACTAGAAGCAGCTGGATTTACTCATCAAGCTAAATGGTCACGTGACCGAGTAGAATACGCCTACAAAGATATAGTTGTTTGCTTGGATAAAAATGCCGGCTATGGTTATTTGGCTGAGTTTGAGACAGTCACTAATGACGAAGCTAGCTTGCCTCAAGTCAAAGCTACTTTAATGGAAAGAATGGCTGAGTTGGGAGTCAGTGAATTGTCGCAAGATAAACTGACTCGGATGTTTGATTACTACAACAAGAATTGGCGGGATTATTACGGAACGGATAAGACTTTTAATATTGAGTAATAAATAAAAAATATTATGTTTCTATCTGACGTCGATATTTTGAGGGGAGTACACGACGGCTCTATAGTCATCAAACCTTTTAATGAATCCCAGCTGCAGTTGGCTAGTTATGATGTGACACTGGGTAATGAATTTGAAGTCGTCGATAGACACCTGCTAGAGGCTTCCGACCCAGCCCGTAAGATATATCCGGCTACGCGGAAGGTCGTTATTGAAGATGATGGAGAATTTGTCCTTCATCCCGGCGAAAATGTACTCGGCAAACAGCGTGAATTTATTGGTGTCGATAACGAACATCTTATTCTTTTGTCTGGTAAAAGTAGTTTGGCCCGGATTGGACTAGTGGTACACAATACTGCCATGCTCTTCAATCCGGGACACCATTTTTATCCTACCTTTGAACTAGTAAATAGTAGTAACATTCCCATTATTCTTCGCCCAGGAATGCAGGTAGCCCAACTACTAATTGCCAAGCTCACTTCACCAACCAGCAAATCTTACGAGGAAGTAGGACGTTTCGACGCCAAAAATTCAGACCATTTCGCTGAACCAAAAAGTAAATAAATTTTATAATATGTCTACATCAAAAAAACACCCAGAGTATCAATATTTAAACCTTCTTAAAGAGATTTTAGAAAATGGTGATCGTAAAGTAGACCAAGGCACGGACGACGCTTCCTATAGTCTTTTTGGTAAACAACTGCGTTTTGATTTGGCAGACGGTTTTCCACTTTTGACAACCAAGAAGGTTTATTGGAATGGTGTGCTACAGGAATTGTATTGGTTTATGTCTGGTCAGACAAACATCAAGTATTTGGTAGATAACAATGTTCACATTTGGGATGACTATCCATACCGCATTTATAAAATTAAAAACGATGCTCTTAAGAGTAAAAAAATTCTTAGTAAGGAAGAGTTTATAAATAAGATTGCCTCTGACGAAAAATTTGCCAGTAAGTGGGGGAATTTGCCGAGGATATACGGTGAGTTGTGGCGCAAGTGGCCTACTCGCACTAAGAAGACAATTGATCAACTCCGCTGGGTAGTTGATGAAATAAAGAAAGATCCAAATGCGCATAATGCGATAGTTAATTCTTGGAATCCAGAATATCTCTACACCATGGCTGAGAAGAAAGACACTTCTTATTTTCCAATTTGCCACAACATGTACCAAGTAAATATTATTAATGGCCGCCTGTGCCTACACCTGTATCAGAGAAGCGCTGACATATTCCTTGGAGTACCATTCAATATTGCTAGCTACGCGCTTCTAACAATTATTTTGGCAAAAGTTTTAGGATATAAACCCGGTGATTTCGTCCATACTTTCGGAGACGTTCATATTTATGAAAAGCACCTAGATCAAGTTAAGGAACAGCTTAAACGTAAGCCAAAACCTTTCCCAACAATCAAGCTAGACAAGAAGGTTAAGGATATTGATGATTTTAGACCGCAGCACGTAACGCTAGAAAACTACAATCCTCACGCCACAATCAAAGCGGAACTTTCAGTTACTGGTGGCTTTGGTACTTTTGACACTAAGAAGAAAAAGAGGAAATAGCACTCTAGGGTAGATTAGTGCTAAAATATGGCTAATAAAAAAGACTATGATTTAAGTTTGCTCGTTCAGTTTATATATTACTTACTATAATTCTATTTTCTATGTATTCGAACGAGTATCAATTCATCAAAGACCAAGACGAAGAACTGTATGCCACTTTGGTGGGGGAGGAAGAGCGAGAGCGAAAGGGAGTGGAGCTGATTCCTAGTGAAAACTACGTGTCACGAGCGGTTCGAGAAGCGAACGGCTCCGTGTTTACCAACAAATACTCCGAGGGGTATCCAGGCAAACGCTACTACGGTGGTCAGGAATTTACTGACATCATGGAGACAATTACCATTGAGCGGGCGAAGAAATTATTCAATGCTGGCTTTGCTAATGTGCAACCCCTGGGTGGAGCCGCGGCCAACGTAGCCATGTACTTTGCTCTGATGGAGCCGGGGGATACTGTCCTTGGGATGGATCTTTCTCACGGCGGTCATCTTACTCACGGACATCCTACCACCGCGATTAATAAAGTTTTCAATTTTGTTCGCTACAAAATGAAGGATGTTGATACCGGCGAGATTGATTATGAAACTCTGCGACAAGTAGCACTTGAGCATAAACCAAAAATAATCCTGGCTGGATTTTCTGCCTATAGTCGCGAACTTGATTACGCCAAGTTTGTGGAGATTGCCAAAGAAGTGGGGGCCTATACAGTAGCTGACGTCGCCCATATTGCCGGACTAATCGCTGGTGGAGTAGTAAAAAATCCCTTTGATTTTGGTTTTGATGTAATGACTACTACTACCCACAAGACTTTGCGGGGACCCAGAGGCGGCATGATTTTGGTACGTGAAGATGAAGCTATTGCTAAGAGAATCAACAAGGCAGTGTTCCCAGGCATGCAGGGCGGACCCCACATGCATATTATTGCGGCTAAAGGCGTGGCTTTTGGTGAGGCCCTGCAACCAAGTTTCAAAGTCTACGCGGCTCAGATTCTCAAAAATGCCAAAGCCATGGAGAAAGTTTTTAAAGATGAAGGTGTTAGATTACTTTGTGGTGGAACTGACAATCACCTACTCTTAGCTGATGTCTACAGTTCACTTAATATTACCGGACAAGAAGCTGAGACTGTTCTCGATGAAGTAGGGATTACTCTCAATAAGAACATGATAGCTGACGAACCTCGTACCGCCATGGACCCGTCTGGTATACGCTTTGGTACTCCAGCCATGACCACAAGAGGAATGATGGAAAGAGAAGCCACCAAGCTAGCTGAACTGATGATATCTACTATGCGTGCCAAAGCTGATTCAGTTAAAAAGGCTGCTATCCAGCAGGAAGTCCAAGCTCTTTGTGAAGCTTTCCCGGTACCAGAGAAGTTTGTCTAAAGTAAAAATCCCCTTAACAACACATTTTTCACACGCTCCGATGTCGGCCTAATTAGTGAAGCACTTAATCCCCGCGGACGCTCAAAATATGTTGTTAAGGGAATTTGGGGTCTAAAAAAGCTTGCTTTGATAAATAATCTGTGTTGTATTTGCAAATTAATCTTGTTTGGTGTATAATGTCGTCAGTTACAGTTCTCAGTCTCCTCCTGGCGCAGACCCCTGTGCTTTCAAGTTCCTGGCTAAACCCCAGGAACTTTTTTTATTTTATAAACTACTCAGCCAATCACGGTATCCCTCTTTTACCATTTCTGCTTCAGGGATAAAACGTAAAGCCACGCCGTTCATACAGTAACGAAGCCCGGTGCTATCTTTTGGTCCGTCATTGAAGACATGACCAAGGTGATTGTCGGCAATAGCAGAACGTATTTCGGTTCGAGTTGAAAATAATTTTTTATCAATATGCTCGGTGACAGCCTCGGCACTAATCGGAGCAGTGAAAGAAGGCCAACCAGTCCCAGAGTCATATTTATCGCGGGAAGAATATAGCGGCTCACCTGAAAGAATATCGACATAAATTCCGCGATCGTACAATTTATCTAAGGGGCTAGTACCGGCTCGTTCAGTACCTTCTTCTTGTGTGACTTTATAAGCTAAAGCGTCTAGGGTTTGTTTTAATACTGTTTGACTTGGCTTAATATAATTTTTCCAATCCACAATTACTTTGGCTGATACTGGTGCGGGTTTAGCTTCAGCATTAAGATCAACTAATTTTGTGCCTTCGACATCTGTCGTCATTTCATTTTTAGTTTCAGTAGTAGGCTCTTCACTAACTGACGGTACTTCGTCCATTGCTGCAGTTGTTTCTGATGCCTCCATAGGCTCAACTTCTTTTTTTATTTCATTACTATTTGTTAAATTATCTTGAGCCATAGTATTGTTTGAGTTTTGAATTTTATTAAAGATCAAAGTCACACCTATTATTAGTAGGATTAAAGAAACGACAATGATGAGCTGTTTTTTCATAAAGTTGTTGATATTTAGGGCAAAGTTGGTCAAGTGTTTTCACCCCAATTTTCTTTTATAAAAGCATCACGACCAGAAGCTTTGCGATAGTAAGAGTATTTAAGGCTGGTTAGAGTACCTTTGTAGTAGTTTTGGTGGTAGTCTTCAGCGGGCCAAAAAGTCGTTGTGGGTAAAATTTTAACAGCCAACTTTTTTTCATACGGGCCAGCTTGATCAATTTTGGCGACAATATCTTGAAGGATTTTCTTTTCCGCATCCGTTTTATAATAAAGGGCTGGAGCATATGACTCTCCTCGGTCATAGAATGAACCGTCGCCATCAGTCGGATCCATGTGCTTGATAGCATAAATTGCCACTTCAGCAAAAGTTACTTTGTTTTCGTCATATTCAACTTCGACCACTTCTCGATGCCCTGCTTTGGAGTAATTTTTATAGGTGGGATTTTCAGTATTGCCCCCTGCGTAGCCTGATATTCCTTCAATAACCCCGGGTAGTTTTTCCAAGTCCGCCTCTACACACCAGAAGCAGCCGCCCGCCACTAGCATTTTTTTGATTGAGACGGTAGTCTCAGCCTTCACCGGCTCCGGGGTGACTAAGGATGGGGTTGAAATTTTTTCTTCTACTGGAGCATCTGCTTCATCTGCTTCGATTGAAACCTCAACCGCATTGATATCTGAACCTGATTCAGCTGTAACTGGTATTGTTGTGGATACGCTGACCACTGGTTCAGGTTTGATATTTGTCAGTTTGTTTGTATCGGTATTTTGTTGTGAAAGGGAGTCATTCATATTATTTCCCTCGGTGTTAATTACAATGATGCCAACTATTACGACTGCAAGTAAGATACTTAAAATAACTAATTTATTCATTTTATTCTGGGTAAATTATATTGGTTTTTGTTAAGATAGTTAGTGTGTACAAATTTAATTTCTTCATTCAATATTCTAAACCAAGCGAGGCTTAATGTAAAGTACACTTTACATTAATAACTAGCAATATGACAAAAATAGGAAATAGCTCGTTTTTTACTTTCATCAGACATCATTGGTTGACGGTAGCTTTTTTGTTGGGTTTTGTAACTGATTATTTGCTTCTTAATCAAATAGATAATAAATTCGATAATTTTGTTTTATTTTTCTACTTTATTTTAGCTACTGTCTCTATCATTTTCTTTTATATCGGAGTAGCTGAAAAAGCGCCCGTATCAATTGTGAGACTTTTTAATTGGTTGACACCAATATCGATGCAGTATTCTTTTGGTGGCTTACTGTCTGGGATGTTAATTTTTTATGGAAGAAGTGGCGACTTGATTGTAAGTGCCCCTTTTTTACTTTTAATTATAGGAGTCATTTTAGCCAATGAACTAATCAAGAAGCGATCAGACCGTTTATTTTACAACCTGATCGTATATTTTATTGGTACCTTCTCGTATTTAGTTTTAGAAGTCCCAGTTTTAATTGGTGAAATGGGAGACTTAATCTTTGTCACTTCAGGGTTAGTATCTTTGTTGGTGATGTATCTCTTACTAAGAGTATTAGCCCTAATTATTCCCAATTATTTGGCTCTAGAGAAGAAATTGATTGTTTTTACTATCGGGTGTCTATATGTATTATTTAATGGCTTGTATTTCTTTAATTATATTCCTCCCATACCCTTGTCTTTGACTGAACTTAGTATTTTTCAACATGTAGAAAGAACCTCAGTTGGGGGATATCGGATTACTAAAACTACCGATGCCTGGAAACAAAAAGTTCCTTTTATTTCGTTTAATTTTAGACCAATAAAAGACCAAGGGGCTTTTTGCTTTGCTCGTGTATATGCTCCTACTAGCCTCACTACTGACATCGTTCATCGTTGGCAATATAAAAATACTATTGGAATTTGGGAGGATTATTTTACTTATTCATACAATATCACCGGAGACAATAAGTTAGGATATCGAGGCTTTACAACCATTAATAATTTAAAAGCCGGACTTTGGCGTTGTAGTGTTGAGACAACCAGAGGACAGGTGTTAGGAAGAAAGACCTTTACTGTAAATAACTTCAGTCAACCACAAAATCTCGTGACAGTTGTTGAATAATTAGTTATTGTAAGGTTATATGGAGGAAGTCATAAGAGTAGCTATCAAAGATGCTTTAGTTGCCTTGGGATTACCAGGGGCTAATTTTACAGTAGAGCATCCCGCCGACATGACTCACGGTGAT
Organism: Minisyncoccia bacterium; assembly: GCA_041736805.1. Lineage (GTDB taxonomy): Bacteria > Patescibacteriota > Minisyncoccia > Phycocordibacterales > UBA918 > OLB19. Next base: position 251 of record JBGSSW010000018.1, on the reverse strand, counting down.
TATGCTTGTAATGTCGCGATGGTCCTGGCTAAGCAAGTAGGGCAATCACCAAGAGTGGTAGCTGAGCAGATACTGCAAAATTTGTCGGGCAAGATTGAATATGTCGATCGCATGGAAATCGCTGGTCCTGGATTTATTAATTTTTACCTCAGTCGTGATTTTTTTGCTTCGGAAATTAATCGGGCGAATGATCAGGGTGAGGGATGGGGGAAGAATGAGAGTTGGTCCGGAAAAAAAGTTTTGGTGGAATA
>JBGSSW010000010.1:0-30851 GCA_041736805.1 Minisyncoccia bacterium | reverse complement strand
ACAGAAGACACACTAGTGTCTTCTTCCCCTAAGCACGCAAAAAGCCGCTTGTGCGGCTTTTATTGTGCTTGGGGGCGGGCTCGAACCGCCGACCCCTTCCTCTTCAGGGAAATGCTCTACCAACTGAGCTACCCAAGCAAGTGGCACTATTCTATCTTGTTTAAGTAGTTATTTCAACTATAAATTATTCCTGACTTTTACTATTTAATGAATCTGAAATCTTTTTAAAAAAGTCCGATTCAGCAGTAAGTTGTTCAAAATTATCAAGTTTAGTTTTTATAGTAGCTAAATTTGGCTCAATGTAATTGAAGTAAACGAATATTGGAACACCCATAAATATCACCAAATAAATTATTCTAAAGACAAAACCAATAATGGCACTTTTTCTCATCTTACGTAGCAGTTGATTATTTTCTATTAATAATCTTTGGTTTTCCACTAAAAGATTTTTTATCTCTTCATGATTATTATTTGGTTCCATGTGTTCTAATTATAGCAAAGACTAGATTGAATATTCTATATCGTGCTAAAGTAGCATATTGCCCTTATAGCTCAATGGATAGAGCTACTCCGTCCTAAGGAGAGGATCCTGGTTCGATTCCGGGTAAGGGCACAAAAATTTAATTCTTCTGTGGGGCAAAAATGGTTTACTTTACAGTTTTATAAAATTATTGTACAGTCAGGATTGTTTTTAATGTCTGTTCAAACCTAAAGGAGTTTTTGACATGTCCACCGTATACGAAGAATCTGTCCGGCGCCTCAACCTCATGATTACGGTAATTGAGTTGAAAGCAATCTATTCGGGCCTGGAACCTGAGGTGGCTAAAGTCATGCTGCACGAATACTCTAACATCTTGCGTCAGCTGAGGCTTGAATACAACTATACAGGAGAAGACAACCTTGAGTACAAGGCTCGTCTGATGGCAGAGTTTGTGATGAAAGTCAATCCGTATGATCTTGACTACGACCCTGCACACGGACCCAGTAGCGTGAGCTACACCGAAGCAACCCAACTGGAAGCGGAACATGCTCTGATACTTGCGAAACATGGACAGCCTCAGTCAGACGGCAGCTAGACTTAGGAAAAGTACAGTCGACGGCCAACTTTGTTTGGTCGTCGCTTTTTTATATAAAAAATATACGAACTGACTTAGATAGCTGAAAACACCAGCCTAAGCTGGTGTTTTCAGTTTAAATAAATTTTAATCTACAAAATTAAATCTCAAGCAATTCCTTTAATTTTCCTTCATCAAACCCTATGATTACATCATCATTGATTCTAATTACTGGTACCCCCATCTGATTAGTCATCTCAATCATCTCAGTTCTTTTTTCTAAGTCAGAAGCAACATCGTGTTCAGTAAATTCTATATTGTTAGCAGCAAAAAAATCTTTAGCAGCGTGGCAGAAGTGGCAAACTGGTGTGCTATAAATTGTAACTGTTTTATCCATAAAATAACTTTATTTTCTAATTTCTACTATTATATCACTAATTACCAAAATCTGTACCAAGCTCTTTTAGTGGAAGTTGCTTTTACGGGTTCTTCATTTTTTTGTTCATTTTCTCCGTCCAAAATAATGATTACTTGTTCCCCTTCCCTGGTTATATCAAACTGCCTTCGCATTTCAGCTTCAATTCCCCTTTCGTTTGATAGGTATTTTACTTCTGATTCAAGGTTTTCCTTTCTCTGTTCAAGGGAAGAAATTTCGGATTCGACCGCAGATCTTCTGTCCGCCATCTCACGAGCGATTAAATAACGATTATAGGCGCTTAGGAGCACAAAAAAAGTTAAAATAAGCAATACCACCTGAATGGCTCGAGACTCAAAAAAAGCATTTATTTTGCGTTTTTGCTGAAAATCAAACATGTGCTACTATTCTAGCACTATGAGTATACTTTTTTCCAAAAAGGCTAAGGGAGTTATCAAATGGATTTGGGCAATAATTGCTATTTTGATTATTTTCAGTATGATTTTTGCTTATTCTGGTGGCACACAAGTATTCCTTTAAAAACAAAAAGCCACTTGCTTCCGCAAGTGGTCTTTGTTTTAGTCACTCTTCCGCCTACTTGAACAAATGAGCATTCAAAGAAAAGTTTACTTTTGTTTGTGATGCGAATGCAGTTCAAGAAAACTTGTTTACAGCGGCCAGTACACCCTTTGGGTAAATTATTTCGCAAGCTTATAATTTTCCTCAAAGGGTTTTAAGAGTGACATTTAGTCACTCTTCATCTTACAGCTGCCAGTACACCTTGTCGCTACTTTTTCGTAAACTCAAAAGATAGCAGGCAAGGTCTTAAATCTGACACTAATCAGATTTAACCATTTTCATGAAGACTTCTTGGGGAATGTTTACCCGGCCCTTACCTAACTCAAGAGCTTTCTTCTTGCCTTTCTTTTGTTTATCACGCAACTTCATTTTTCTAGTAATATCTCCTCCGTAAAGATAACCAGTCACATCCTTCTTTAAGGCAGATAGTGTACGTGAGGCAATAATTTTTCCTCTAACTTTAGCTTGAATTTTTGTCACATATTGTTGTCTTGGTAAATTATCATAAAGTTTATCGACAGTGGCTCTAGCATCAAATTCCGCCCGCCTGTCGCCAACCACACGTGAAAAAGCAGTGATGAGTTCCTCAGCTACCAAAACATCTAGTCTGACCACATTGGCTGGTCTCATTTCAGCAATTTCATACGACAATGAAGCATAGCCGCTACTAGCATTCTTTAATTTATCAAAAAAGTTTCTCATCAATTCACGAAGTGGCATTTCAACTGTAACTAGATTACGCCCATCATTCAATACTTCTGTTTCCAAAACACTACCTTCGTGGTCAAAAAGTAAATTCATAATATTACCCACGTATTCTGGCGGAACAATAATCTGACCTAAAAGCCAAGGCTCCCTTACAGTTGCTTGTACTCCATGCTCGGGAAAACGAGTTGCAGCATATATTGATTCGATTCGACCATCAGCAAAAGTAATTTCATAAGCGATCGAAGGAGAAGTAATAATTATTTCAATATCAAATTCTCTCTTCAATCTTTCGGTCACAATTTCCAAGTGCAACATACCCAAAAAACCACAGCGAAAACCCCGGCCTAAAACTCCAGATGATTCTTCTTCATAAGAAAGTGATGAATCGGATAGTTTTAATCTGTCTAAAGCCTGACGCAAGATAGTAAAATCATCCTGACTATCTGGAAAGATTGAGGCCCAAACAACTGGCTTTGCCTCTTGATAACCAGGTAGAGCCGGAGCCTGTCTTTTTTCTAATACCAAAGTATCTCCCACTGTGGCTACTCCCGGCTCTTTGATTCCAGTCACAATATAACCAATCTCTCCAGCGTGTAGTGAATCAACTGGAACCTCGGCTGGCGTTACCATACCTACTTCCAAAGCAATAAATGTCTTACCACTGGCAGCAAACCGTAGTTGGTCGCCTTTTTTAACCTCGCCATCAAAAACTCTCATAAAGACGATTACGCCACGATGATTTGAATACTGGAAGTCAAAAATAAGACCGCGGTATGCTTCTAACTCAGTTGGTCTTGGTGGTGTTATTTTTTCACAAATAGTTTCCAGAAGCTCAGGCACCCCGTCCCCTGTTTTCCCTGAAACTAACAAAATATCCTCACGCTCGCAATTAAGTAGCTTCATGACGGACTCTCCCACTTCTTCTGGTCGTGAATGACTCATGTCTGTCTTGGTCAAGACAGGAATAATAGCCAAACCTTGCTCCTTAGCCATTTGTAAAGTTGTGAGGGTCTGGGCTTGTATACCTTGAGTACTATCAATCAAAAGAAGTACTCCTTCAACAGCTTTGAGGGCTCTTGAGACCTCATAGGAAAAATCAATATGGCCTGGAGTATCAATAAGATTTAATTGAAACTCCTCCCCATGATAAAAATAACGCATTCTTACTGGCTGCATCTTGATTGTGATACCCCGCTCTCGTTCTAACTCCATAGAATCAAGCATTTGCTCTTTCATTTTTCTCTGCTCAACTGTCTTGGTATGTTCAAGCATCCGGTCAGCCAAAGTAGACTTACCGTGATCAATATGGGCAATGATACTAAAGTTTCTAATCTGCAGTGACATAATTAACAGTACTCTACCCTACTCCAACCGCAAAAACTAGAGGGTGTCAGGCTGTGGTCCAATAACGTCTGTTTTGAATATCTTTGAATGGTATGAAAGATAAATTTCCCTCAATTCTTTTGAACCTAAGATATAGTAAGTGAAAACTCCAGAACCCACCCCTACTAACCCAGCTACTAGTCCTTGAAGCAGAATTCCAATAAAGGTCTCTTGATTGATACCGTCAACAATGAAACTTAAGGTGGCGTAGGCTGATAGCCCAGCTGCAGCTGCAGCTAGTATAGATTCAGTAATTTGTCTGTAAAAACCTTCCCATCTAAAGCCAAACTGACTTTTGGTCATTACCAGTAATATGAACATTTCTATTAAAACTCCAAACATGAATGCTAAAGCTAGTACCATCACCTCCGTTCCAGATACAGATTCTAGACGGAAAAAAGTTTCTAGAGCTTCAACAAAATTGGGTGAAGTTTCTATTATGTTTAAACCAAGCACAGCTACAAGAGCCGAGATACCAGCTCCAACTAAAGACACAATCAAAGGAATCTTAGTTTTACCACCGGCGTAAAAGGCTCTAACCAAAAGTAGTAGAATCGATTGTGCAGTTAAAGAAATTATAAATAGAGATAATACAGCGGCAGTTAGTCTAGTGTCATTCCAATCAAAGGCACCACTACCTAAAACTACTCTCACTATTTGTGCCCGCAAGACAACAACTAGTGCAATAATAGGAAATGACCAGAATAAAATATGTCTTAAAGCCGTCAGTATGTGGGAATTAAAAGCATCTTTATCTTTTTTAGCAAATAAATCAGCCAAAACTGGAAAGGCTGCGACTGAGTAACTCATTCCTATAATTACTAAGGGGACCGATTGTAAATTAAAGGCAAACTGAAAGACAGAGACCGACCCCACTGACATCATTGAGGCAACCCCGATAAAAACTAATAACACAATCTGGTGGACGGATAGAGTTAAAGCTCTTGGTATTGCCACCATAAGAACTGACTTAAGTAAATTTATATCGAAATTTTTAACTAACTTAAAAGCAAAATCACTTTTTGCGACCAGAGGTAATTGTACTAACATGTGTCCCAAAGCCCCTAAAACGACCCCAGCCACCAATCCTGACATTCCGAAATATGGATAAAGTACAATAATTCCTAGAATAATTCCTAGATTATAAATTAGAGGACTAACAGCGTATAAAATAAACCGATGAGAAAGCTGTGTCACTACTCCAAACAAGCTCGAAATACCTAAGAAGAAAGGTTGTAGTAATAATATCCTAATTAAAGTTATTAAAGTTTCTTGTTGATCCAAAAAACCAGGGAAAAATAGTGGAACAAGGCGTGGTGTAAAGAAAAATAAAATGATTGCGACAACTAAATAGAGAATCAGAAAAAGAGTGAACATCTGACTAAGTACCTTGGCTCCAGCTAAGTCATCATTTTCCGTCCTGGCTTGCGAAACAAAAGGCAAAAGTACGTACACTGATAGGACTGAAGCGAATAGGACAAATAATAAATCTGGAATCCTAAAAGCAGCATAGTATAAATCTAACTCGTTACCCGCACCAAAGGTATGGGCAAGTAGTCTGTCTCTAACTAAAGCTAAAACCTGGGAGCCAAAAGCAAACATCGCCAAGATGTAAGCTGCTTGGTGTAAGCCACGTATCTCGCTGTACATTAATTTTAAGACTCTTTTAACCATGACAGGATAAGTCTAAGACAAAAATTAGTTTGATGTTTCTTCTGGTTCACTAATAATAATTTCCGGTTCAGGAGTTGAATCAATTTTTTTGGCTCCAGTATTATTTATCGGTGTTAGAAGGTCTGTATTAGGCGCTACAGTTGAAGTAGTTACCCCTTCTTGCTGACTGACGCCACTATCGCCCTTAACCGGAACTTCAGAAACAGGCTCAGATTTTTTATAAGAACCATCCTCTACTTGTCCGATTAGTTCTTTAATCATCTGGTTATCTCGATTTGTTTCCTCAATAATCCTCAGCTGAACTAAAGCGTCATCTTTTCTATCCCTATCCAAGTAAGCTAAAGCAAGGAAATAACGTGCGTTAGCATAATTTACGTCCAACCCAACGGCAGTTTCAAGCACACTAACGGCCTCATCGAGATTATTAGTCGTTGCTAACAATACACCTAATTGGAAATATCTTGTTGGATTTGTTGGTTCTATCGAAATAATAGACCTTGTGACAGCGATAGCATCAGCTGTTTTACCTTCTTGGATATCTAATTGTGAGATTAAAAACAATGCGTCTGTGTAATCACTCTTTTTACTTACCGCTTCCATAAGATACTTACGAGTAGCAACCAGGTCCCCCGTTCTAGCCATATACTGAGCTCGCAAAATCGAATAAGAAGGGTTGGTAGGATCTAACATTTGAGCTTTATCAAACAAAGCTGTATTTTTTTCAGCTAAGCCTTCAAATTCAATTGGGTTTAAGAGACTGTAAAAATTACTGAGCAATATTTGGTTGGCAGGATTTTTGTCATCTAAAGAAATTGCCTGTTCAGCAAAACCAATTCCTTCAGCCAATAATTTTATGTACTTTTGTTGATCTACATTGGCAGGATCAGCTGTCGAAAGTTGGTTTAGTTGAAGTAAACGTAGCTGGGCTCTTTCAGAGACAAAAATATCTTGCTTGTTCAAATCTTGTGATCGGGCCAACCCAGCATCAGTTGTAATCAAATCAGCCCCTTCTTGAAAATCCTTAATTGTATCTGCATAAATAACACCAGCTATAAATTGTTTACTGACAGATATAGTCGTTAAGGTAGCAGAAGTAACGAGCATCAAAACGGCTGCAATTAATAAAAAACCATGTTGGCGGTTTTTTACCACATCAACGATAAGACCTTTTTCAGGAGAAACAGTTTTGTAAACAGCAAAGGAAATCCCGGTCATCAAAGCGGCTAAAAGTAGTATCACTACTCCCGGCACATAGACTAATGCCATAAACCACAGATATATTGAGGTGATGAATGAAATCGTACCCACTAAATACCAACCACTATCTACAGATTTAATAGTGAACAGGGTCTTATAACCAAGATAAATAAAACCGAGTAAGAACATTATGAATAATCCTCCACCAGCAATTCCAGTAGTAATAAAGATAGTTGGAATATAACCACTACCAGCTGAGAAATTCGTGTTCCAGAAAATTGTCTGATTTATAACTGGATTCTTGTACTGACGCCAGGCATCTTCAAATCGATTAGGTCCAATCCCTAGTAAAACATTCTGACCGGCTACAGAACGACTAATATCGAGAGTTGCACTAACTGATGGTCTAACTTCGAGATAGCTTATTTGAGTTTTACTACTAATTGCATCACCTAAATACTGACCACTAATGATGAAGGCCCCTGAAAATAAACAAACTGTAGCGACAGTAACTAAAACAAAGCGAGGAACGGGTAAGCTGTCATCTTCTGATTTAAGCCAGGTATCTTTAGAAATTAGATACAAAAACATCAGTAGACTTAAAAAGCCTAAGACTAACCAGACGATATAAAAATTGATTATTGATAATATTAACAATGAATTTACTATCAAAAAACCAGATACTACTCGCCCCAATAAGTGGTAGGAGATCTGTTGAATGATTATCAAAGCCACAATAATAACTAAGCCCGAAAAGATAGCTAGATCATTAAAACTACCTAATGGAGATACTGTTGGTACAGAAAAAATACCGAAAGACAAAAAGTCTGCTCCAAAAAATAGACGAAGGGTGTGGTATATTTGCAACAAAGCAGCGCCAATACCGAGAAAAATAAAGAGACGAGCCACAGAACCCTTTGAACCACTAAATGACATGGCGGTTGTCATAATTAATGCCATCAGAACAAAGAAACTTACTGTATGTATTTCTAGTGTGTTTCCATACAAGGCATCTTTTACGTCTCCTGACAATAATCCTGAAGCGAGGGCCGTAAGTGTAAATAGCCAAAAGAAAGCTAGGGAGGCAGGCATAACTAACTTCAAGTTACCGCTTCTTAGAATAGACAAGCTGAGTAGAACAATCACAGCAAAAATACCCAATGAGACAAAGTAGACCTTAACAAAACCGACCGAGGTGTAAAGACTAGGTATGAAGAATAAGGGTAATAATCCGAAGACTGCTATCATCACCCACTGCGCTAAAGAGCGCATAGTGCCACTTAAACTATCTGCATTCTCCTGCTTAATTCGCGGCGAAAAAATATTCTGCTCCATATAATAAAAACTCCCTAAACTACCTAATATATAAAAATTATAACATACACAAAAGCACCTATTGCTAAGTGCTTTTGTGTACATATAAGCCGAATTCTGTCAGGATTTCTCCCGGATGATCATATACCTAGGATGAATGTTACCATTCACCTCATGCGGCTCTCTATCGTGGGCTTTAGCTTCAAATAAAAGCCAAAGCCCACGATAGCACGGCCTTGCACGCAAGTAAGGATTTTGCCGTTTCACCCGATAAGTTACCTTACCGGCTATTCCCGAAGGAACTCGCTCGCTTTCGCTTGCGACGTCTCTGCTCGCACCTCTATAACATTACTGATACGACGGGTGTTACCCGCTACCTGGCTCCATGTTGCCATGGGCGTGTTCGGACTTTCCTCCCCACTGTTAAGTGAGGCGATCATCATGTTCTTTTATTATAACACAAATTTAAATTTTGGGTAGGATAGTACCATCGCCTACTTTTATGTTATTTTCAGCCACAAAACCGGCGACAGTCTCTACCACATAGAGAGCTAAAGTGTCAGAAACAAAAGCGGCTGGATAGCTTTCAGGGGCAGCTTCTTCCTGAATATAAACCACCTTACCTGTCTTATCAAGCCAAATAATATCAATAGCATAATTCATATCTTTCATCCAAAACGAATGCATGGCTTCTGAATCAAAAACAAATAACTTTACTACTTCCTTAGGTAAATATGGGGTGTCTGATAGACCTTGTATGCGCTCTGGCCAAGTTTTAGCTATAGATGCTAAAACTTCTTTATTACCAATTGTCATACTTTCTACCTTGGGGTAAATAGTTTGCCAATCAGCCGAATTTTCAGATTCTGAATCTAAAATCTTTACTTGAGAAAGTGTCGCCGTGTTTTTTTCCATTACCTCAGTAGCTATCCTTTGGTTATTTTCATACACAAAAAAACCCGTGCATATTAAGAAGACTAAAAAGACGCCAGCAAGAGTGTAAGTTGGCCAACGATTAATTCTATTTTTTCTCTTCTGCATATCTCTAGTTAATTTGTAGGGTTAAAATTTGAGCTAATTCAGTAACTTATAGTTGTATACGATAAGATTCAATAAATGAAATTTAATTATTTATTTCTTATTGATTCTAGCATTGCTGCCATCGAAGCCATGTCTTTACTATTTCCTGCGTCAATTATTATGGTGTTACCGTGAGCGGCCGCATTGGTAATTGCATCAATTCGGTTGGTATCAGTCAGAAATTTGATAGCCTCTTCGGGTTTAATTCCTGCCTTGGACATTGTACCCATAGCTTCTTCGAGTCCACGAGCAACTGCAGTTCTCATTTGTGCCATTCCTTCTCCTTGGAGTTTTTTACTTTCGGCTTCAGCTTGAGCCGCTCCCACCAACTTAATTCTGGCTGCTTCAGCTTCGTTTCGTGCTGCTTCCATTAATCTTTTACTTGCGATGACTTTATTAAAAGCATCTCTAACCTCGATACTTGGTTGCGGCTCATCAACTAATACATTTTCAATAATATAACCGAAACGGGCAAATTGTTCTGAAAGCGCTTCCTGTACTTGTTGCTCAACAGAATCACGATTGGCATAAAGTTCTGTCATTTCCATCCCGGAAGCTGTCTGGCGGACGTTGTTTAAAACATAGGAGGTAATCTGTTTTTCTGGTGCCTCTAGTTCATAGTGAGCTTTTACCGCTCCTAAAGCATCGTCACTAGCCCGATACTGAACCTTTACGGGTAAAGTCATAAAAGCATTATCGCTGGTTTTTACAGAAACGTCTGCGTGTATCTCCTGTAACTGTAAATTTACTCTAGCTACAATACTAGTAATAGGGTACGGCCACTTAATTCTTAACCCTGGAAAAACAGCTTCCCGGTGTGGTCTACCAAAGGTTTCTAAAATAACCGCGGTCTTACCTTTTACTACGTAGACCATCGTAGGTAACAAAAAGAACAACAGGATTACAGTGAACAGAAACAAAAACATATTTTTAAAAATTAACTGATTAAAGTCATTATAGCAAAATTATTACTTCAAGGCGCTTAGTACAAATTTTCATGGACATTTATCCTTATCAGAAAATGATTGTGGGATTTTTTCGATGTTCGATACTAAATAATTATATTTTGAAACCAAACTTATTATAAGTTAAATTTATATAAAATTATTAGCATTAATGCAAATCATTTGCATTAATGTATCAAATGCTTATAATAAAAGATATGAGATTAACTAAACATCGTCAAGAAATCCTAAATTTCCTTGAATCAAATACCGAAGCAGTTTCCGCAACACAAATTTATACTGCCCTACCCCATATAAACCTGGTTACCATTTATCGCACACTTGAGTATTTTATAAATGAGAAAATTATAAAAAAATTACACCTAAGTGAACAAGAGGCGTACTATGAAATCCAAGAAGAACCACATCATCATGCTATCTGCAATGATTGTAATAAAGTTATTCATTTCACAGTTGATGACTCAGAGTTGATAAAAGAGTTTTCTCTGCCAAATTTTACGATTTCAGACATAGAAATAACCTTGCGCGGTAATTGTCACCATACAAAAAAGAAAAGCGTCTCTAAAGTAAAAAGATAGTCCCTAGTCCAAGCAAGATAAATAACCCTAATACGTCAGTAGCGGTGGTGATAAATATAGTGGAAGTTGAAGCTGGGTCTTTTCCGAGATGTTTCAAATAAAGTGGTACAAAGGCTCCAAAAAACCCGGCTACTATATGGGCTCCAATCATACTCATTCCAACGACTAGTCCTAGCATTGGGTCGTGATTCCAAACGATTGAGATGAGAGCAACAATGAGTCCAATTACTATCCCGTTTAGAATTCCGGTTTTGACTTCTAAGATAATTGCTGGCCAACCATTTTTTAAAGAAATAGAACCAAGAGTAATACCTCGCAATACAACAGCAAAGACTTGGCTTGCGGCATTACCTCCCATACCAGCCACAATGGGAATATACATAGCTAAGATTACCAGGCTATCTAGAGTATCTTTGAAGATAAAAATCATTGAACCAGCCAAGAAGGCAGTGGCTAGATTTAAAATCAACCACTTATATCTACTGCGGAATTTTTTAGAAACTGGATCAAAAGGACGTGAGGTGTCGTCCATTCCATTCATGTCGTACAAAGATTCAGCTGGTAACTTACCGAAGAGTGACATTACATCATCAGCATAGATAATACCTAAAACACTTTCGTCGTTATCCAAAACAATTACCTTTTGACGATGAGACAATGTTAATATATCCACCACTTGAACAACTTCGGCCTGATAGCTTACTGTTTGTACGGGCTTTACATATCTCTTCAGGGTAGCCGCGTTTCTTTCACGAACTAAAGTCGACATAGTTATCTCACCTATTAACTGACCGTTTTCTTGAATCAAAATTTCAGGAAACTTACCGGTTTCATCATAGTGTCCATCAATAGCATTTGCGGCTTCAATAATAGTAGACTTGCTTGGTAGAATAATATAATTAAAGCTAATTAGATTTGTTGTGGCTTTGGGGTGAAAACGCAAAAAATACTCAATTTTTTCCCTAGCTTCTCCTTTTAGTTTTTGAATTATCTTGAAACGTCTTTTCTTATCCTTTATCCTGGCCAGAATACTTCCTGCCTGCCTTGGGTCCAAGTGGTCTAAAATATCAACGATTTCCGATATTTTTAATTCGGACAAAAACACCTGCTGTACACGAGAAGATAGTTCCTGCAGCACCACACTTCTTTTAGCTAGAGATAAGGAGCGGAGACGCTGTAAACGCTCCTTAGGCAGTCGTATAATTGCCTGAAATTCCTCCTCTAATTCTTTATCCATAAAATACAGTATACCAGCTTAATATTTAACAAATGAAAAGAGCTGTGAAAACACAGCTCTTTTCGTTTTTAATTAATAGCTAGATAAGTATTTCAATGTCAGCGTCTTTTTTCAGATCTTCAAGATAAATATTTACAAGTTCTTGTTGTTTTTGGAGACGAATTTGTTGGTCTACCTGATCACGCACCTCTACTAGTGGAGGCAGTCCAGCCTCAGGCCCACCAGCATTTTCATAAAATTCTTTTATTTCACCTTCAGAAACATCGATGGATTCGATTGAGACTTCTTGATCAAATAATCCTTGAATTAGAAACTCGTTTTCGATATCGCGACGGAGACTTAATTCAGTTACACCAAACTCAGCCATTCTGGCCGCAAGGGCTTCTGGTCCGCCAATTCCTTCTTCAATTTCATTAAATCTATTTTCTATTTCTTCTGGTGTGACAGTCATTCCAGCTGCTACAGCAGTTTGTCTGAGTAGCTCAGCGTTTACAAGAGTATCAATAGCCTGAGTTTTAAATTGCTCAACCATAGCTGGATCTGATGTATCTGCTCCTTGAGAAGCTGCCATGTCACTTAATTGTTGCACACTGCTATTGTATTCACTTTTGTAAATAACAGTACCGTTTACAGTCGCTGCTGGAGCCTTGGCCTCCATATTACCTATTACACCTGCAAACAAACCGGTTGAAATTCGCCCCTCCTTTTCTAGAACAAATATCAGTCCTGCTGCTATTACGAGTATTACTACTACCGCACCAACGTAAGCTTTTAAATTGAATTTAGTTTTAGAATCAGCTGGTTCTGAGTCCATCTCAGGTTCATAATTTACTTCAACCAAATCACTTGCGACTTCATCTAATGTTTCTCCTGATGTTTCTGGGACAGAAACTTCTTCGGCTACAAACTCAGGTGCTGAGCTTGTCTGAACTGGAGCATTATTAGGGGTTGTTTCGGTCGCAGGATTAGCTGTCGACTCTTGCTTTTTATCATCCATAAGTAAATTTAAACAAAAAATTAATAACGTAAATCACCACCTAACGAGTGAACGTTTGCAATATAGTAACATACTTTTATTTATGCTTACAAAACTGAGTTTGGGTGTTTTGCACTCCAAGTTGACAAAACAATAGCTGTGGCGGCTGCAGCATTTAATGATTCGCAACGATGGTGAATTGGTATTGAAATTAAATCATCGCATAATTCCTTAGTCTTTTCACGTAGACCCGAACCTTCGTTTCCTAGTATAAAGGCTGATGGCCTATCAAAAGTTTCACTGGTAGTAGATACTGTTCCTTCTCCTTCTAAGCCGTAGACCCAAAAACCTTTCTTTTGGAGGTCACGAGCAACGCTATTTACATTACTTATTGCCACCAAAGGAATTCGAAAGGCCATTCCCGCCGAGACTTTAATCACCGTGCCTGTCACTGGAGCTTGATTATGCGGTGGTATTAATACCCCAGCTAGACCAAAAGCAGCTGCTGAGCGAATAACGGCTCCAACATTATGTGGGTCTTGGACTTCCCCCAGAATTAAAAGTGCAGTATCTGGTGTAATAGTTAATTTTTTAATGAAGTCTTTATACTCAACCATCATCTTTTCTGGCAAAATTGCAGCTACAATCCCTTGGTGGGCAGCATTAGAAGAAATACCTCGCGGTGGGTTTTTAGGATTAAGAAGTTTAGGTGTAATTTTGGCCGCTTCAATCTGGCGCATAATTTTTTCATCAGAAAAGCCTTCGTCTAAGAGGACTTGTTTAACGACATCTGGACGTTGTTTCAAAGCTTCAGAAACAGCGTGTTTACCAAAGATATATTCGTATTCAACCATGGCGACATCCTAGCACGTTTTTTAAAGTTAGCTACTCACCAGCGATACTATGTACAAACTTAATCAACTCATTTTGCACAGCTTGTGCCTTCGACTTAATTTTCGATTCAAACATGATTTTGAGTGCTGGTTCAGTAACACTGACCTTAACCACTCCCCAAACATCACCAAAATCTACCCAAATACCATCAAATTTATTGACTTTAAGTGGTTTCTTAGCCAATAGATATTTTTCGACTAATTTTAAAGATTTAATTTTGTTCTTTACGTTAATTACAACATCTTCAGTTTGTTTATAAGAAACGTATGGCTCCATCATTTTTGAAAATGGTATTCCCATTTTTTTTGCTTCACGATAGACTTCCAAAACATACCGCAAGGTCAAAACTACTGAATCAGTATAAAAGTAATCTTTAAAATAGAAATGTCCTGAATGTTCACAACCAAATAAGACATCTTTTTTTCTCATTGTTTCTTTAATAAAGGCATGGCCGACTCGTGCTGGTACTAGTACACCCCCAGCAGCCTTAATCTTTTCTTCATAGATTCTGCTAGTTAACATCGTATAGGCAATTTTTTCTTTTGGCCGCTTTAGTAATAATCGTTCAGCAATAACTGCTCCGATAGCAGCACTATTGATGAAACTTCCCTTTTCATCCAAAAAAGCTATCCGGTCAGCATCTCCATCAAAGGCAATTCCAAAATCATATTTCCCAGATTTTATTTTTTTAGCCAAGTGACTCTGATGCTTTCTTAGCGTCGGGTCTGAACCACGATTTGGAAAACGTCCATCTAATTCAGTAAATAACGGTGTAAACTTAGCGGGGACCTTTTCTTGCAATAAGGGAATTAAAATAGCTGCCATACCGTTGCCTGCATCAGCAACAATTTTCATTTGCTCTAGACCCTTGCTATTAAAGCTTTTGAAAACAAAACTTTGGTAAGATTTTAGAATATCTTTCCTTCTTAAACTTCCAATCTTTTCCACTTCATTAAAGACCCCCTTTGCAATACGTTTACGAATTTGTTTTAAACCAAAATCTTCAGTTAGTGGTACAGCTCCGGCCAAAACTAGTTTTAGTCCATTATAGTCTTTAGGACTATGCGAAGCGGTAATTACTACCCCAGGCAAGTTTAAGCTCCCGGAAGCAAAATATAAAACAGGAGTATGGACCATGCCAAGATCAACAATATTCGCACCGGCGTCCATGACTCCTTTGCAAAAGGCTTCATATAGACTTAAAGAAGAAAGTCTCATATCACGCGCCACTACAACTGTTTTATGCTTGTATTCATCCACAAAGGCTCTCCCCACCAAGTAAACTAATTCTTCATCTATTTCGGTAGGGTAAATACCCCTAATATCCGCAGGTTTAAAAGCGCTTTTGTAATCTGCCGAAATTTTAAATGACATATAAGAGGTAGTATACAACACTTCAAAAATAAAAATCCCTGCTGGCTATTCAACAGGGATTTTTATTTAATTTTTATTTTTGAAGTTTTTTTCGTGAATCTTTCATTGCTTCTGACCAAAAAACTAAGGCTTCAATCATATGCTTTGCCGACGAAGACTGTTCTTCAGTAAAAACATACTCTCCTTTATCATTCAAGTTTGACCA
Organism: Minisyncoccia bacterium; assembly: GCA_041736805.1. Lineage (GTDB taxonomy): Bacteria > Patescibacteriota > Minisyncoccia > Phycocordibacterales > UBA918 > OLB19. Next base: position 15,217 of record JBGSSW010000010.1, on the reverse strand, counting down.
ATAGTTTGGTAATAAAATTTGCTCACGCAAGTCATACATCTTAATTTCTGCCGCTACCGCCCTTAGATGCTCCACTGCTCTTGAACCACCGGCTAATGAACCATAACTAACAAAGGTCAGGGGTTTGTAGTTCCATTCTAAGAACAAATAATCAATGGCATTTTTTAAAATGGGTGAAAAGGAGTGATTGTACTCAGGAGTAACAAAAATAAATCCATCTGCTTCTTCGACTTTCTTTGACCAATCTTTGGTATGTTGATTCTCATACTTATTCATCATCGGTGGATTTGCTTCGTCTAAGAATGGTAAATTTATCTCTTTCAAATCTAACACTTCTACTTCAAAATTACCGAATGATTTTGCTATAGTCTCAATCCATTTAGTAGGTTGAGTATTAAAACGTTGTGGTCGACTAGAACCAGTAATAATTTTTATCTTTAGCATAAATTTATTATAATTGTGTTATTATTAATATTGCTACATATTATATAGTACTATAGTTTCTATAGCAACATGAACAATCCCTCTGCAAAATCAAAGACGTGTACAAGAAGCCTAAAGCTACTAGCTGATTTTTGGTCGTTACGAATAATCGAATCACTTAAAGATGATTCTCAAAGATATTGTGGGATTCAGCGCGCTCTAGACAATGTTAATCCTGCAACACTTACTAAAAAATTGAGCGACCTAGAAGAAGCTGGTTTAATTATTCGCCAAGAGGGAAATAACGGACATTTGGTGGAGTATGCATTGTCTGATTTAGGTAGAGAGGCTTTGCCCATAATCAAAGCCATAGATTCCTTTTCTAAAGTCTACGAAAACTAAGATGGGAAACGCTTGGGATGTCATCGTTATTGGCGGGGGGCCGGCAGGCATGATGGGTGCTGGAACCGCCGCTGCCCGAGGTCTAAAAGTACTTTTATTAGAAAAAAATCCCAACCTTGGTAAAAAGCTCCGCATCACAGGCGGAGGTCGCTGCAACCTTACTAACGCAACTTTCAATAATCACTTATTGTTGTCACAGTACAACCAGGCTGATAAGTTTTTGTTCTCAGCCTTTGCCCAACACAGCGTAAGAGAAACCTTAGATTTTTTTCACTTGAAAGAACTTGCTACAAAAGTCGAGCTTGAAAACAGAGTCTTCCCTCTTTCAGACAAAGCAGAAGATGTGGCATTAACTTTAGAGAAATTCCTCACTTTAAATAAAGTGACTATTAAAACAAGTATTGCGGTTAAAAAAATAGTGCTTCAAAATAGTAGGATTTCCCATCTCGAAACTTCAGCTGGTCAATTCTCGGCTAAGTCTTATATCATTGCAACTGGTGGAAATTCTAGACCAGAAACAGGTTCAACCGGCGATGGCTATGAGTGGTTAAAAGATATCGGACACAAGGTAATTTTTCCAACTCCTTCCCTAGTACCAATTACTGTTAAAGATAGTTGGGTCTCAAAAGTAGCTGGTCTAACTATTCAGGACACAAACATTTCAATTTACCAGAATGGTTTACTCATTACAAAAACCCTCGGGAAAGTTCTTTTTACACACAATGGTTTAAGTGGTCCGGGAATATTAAATCTTAGCAATCAAATTTCTGAATCATTAATCCACGGTCCAGTGATTATAAGAATAAATACTTCACCTTCCTTTAGTGAGGAAGAAATTACTAACTATCTACGTGAGGCTTGTATTAAAAGTGCTAATAAAAAAGTAAAAAATATCCTTTCTGAAATTATTCCATCAAAGTTAGTTTCAATTATCTTAGACTTAACAAATATAGACCCGGAAAGAAAGTGTAATACGGTTACTAAAGTTGAAAGACATCATCTAACCACAAATATCCGTGGTCTCAACTTAAATATTAAGGGTTTACTAGGACCAGAAAAAGCCATTATTGCTAGCGGTGGAGTAAGTCTGACTGAAGTTGATTTTAAAACAATGCAATCAAAATTATTTAAAAACCTTTACCTGGTTGGTGATATTTTAAATATAGTTAGACCTTCTGGCGGCTATAGCCTACAACTCTGCTGGACAACTGGTTATGTGGCTGGACGTAACTGTGGTCAGTAGTTAATCTGCCTCGACCTGATTTTTAAGCAGTCTTTTTTTATTTGTTCGTAAATATAAATTTTCCACCTTTGCGCGAGCCCAGGCCGTCTTTCGTAAAAACACCAAACTAGAGCTGATACTTGGTTTATCGACGAAGCATTTAATTTTTATCTTTTGCCCCAACTCTTCCCAACCGTATTCAGTTACCAAAGTTTCTAGTAATTTTTTTAAGGTTATTCCGTGAAATGGGTTCTTTGGCTGCATAAAACACAATCAAAATTATCTTTTCTTAACTTTAAAATAGAAGGTGTACTCAGTATCATTAATTGTAGTCTTTGAATCTGTTGATGGTTCAACCCTAACCATTGAGACAAACTCATTCTCAGTTGTCACTGATTCTCCCAAGATAAATACTTGTTCTGATTTCCCTAGGCTATTTTCTAGAATAGCTCTCAACCTCACTGTCCCAGCCTGAATACACTGAACATCAATTGGGCAACGACTGTCTTCCAGTATTTGTAGGGGAGTAATTTTGTTACCTAGTACATCTATAGATTCATTTATTCTCACCCCAGCCCCGCCAGCTTCCAAGACTTTAAGATAGAAGGCTTCACTTCCATACAAGGTATATTTTTCTGAACCTAAGTCTTGGGCAAAAATTTCTACTTTCTCACCAACAAAATTTTCCAAACCACCAAAACTATCAACCCCAATGATGGTACCGACAGCTTGCTGAACCCGACCGATTAAAACTGTCACATGTTTACCATCAATTACCACATAGCATTCTCCGTCGGCAAAACACCCGACATTAACATCTTCCAGTTCTCCAGAGAAATTAATAGTCTCCATACCACTCGGAATAGAAATTGGAATCCCGATATCAGAATTATCAACATCTGGAACCACCACTCCTACATCGACAACTGGTATTGGTTCTGTAAACTGACTTGTTGAAAAAAGTAAGTCTCTAAATAAGAAACCTAAACTAAGGACGATAAGTAGAATGACTAAGGTAGAAATTATTAGTGATTTTTTCATGTCTACATTATGCACCCAATTTAAGTTAAATAAAGACAGTGCTATTAAAATTAAAGGTTCTTATCACTCCAAAGACGAGTTATTATTTTAACGGTTACCATCACAGACAATGCAAAGACCACCCAAGGATCAACATTATGACTATAACCTTGAAAAACGATTGCTAAAATAAGTACCCCTGAACCAGCCAAAAAAGCATTTCTACCTGCCAATGAACGATGCGCCTCGTCACGCTCGTCTTGTCTTGATTCGCGTAAAACAAAGCTGGCAAAAATGCCAAATAGTACCAAGATAAAAATTAGCATACCGATAACCATCATATCCGGCATCCAAAAATCAAATGGGTTCAGAAGTAAAACTGTGACGATTAGAAGTAGGATAGTTACAATTTTTTCAATCATATTATTTTATACTAGTTATTTTAAACAATTTTTCCACTGGCAACTCAAAAAAGCTCGCTATTTTTAAAGCTAACAATATCGAAGGAGTATAATTTCCCTTTTCTAGTGAAATGATTGTCTGCCGGCTAACTCCAACTTTTAAAGCCAACTCTTCTTGAGTTACAGATCTTTCTAAGCGATAATTTGATACCTCGTTTGTAATACTCTGCTTCATATGATGTGTTTTAGACCTTCTATCATACACAGAGTAGCCTCTAGTGTACAGTCAACTTTACAATAGATTTTCTGGCTGAAACTAAGTTAGACAGTCAAAAATTACTTAGCTTTTTTAGCCGCTTTCTTTACCACCTTCTTCAGCACTTTCTTAGCCACTTTTTTTGCAGCTCCCTTACTAATTGCTTTTTCTACCACTTCTTTAAGTTCTTTTTTATCAACCACTTTCTTTTCAATTTCTTTTTTGTTATTTATGACTTCAACCTTCTTCACTGCTGGCACTGGTGGGTTAATTAAATCTAAAATGCGATTTAATTTATTCTCAATTAGTGTTAATTGCTTAATAACATCACGAGTTAAATCCTGATTTCTTTCTGGAACATATTCCTTTCGGCTGGAGAAACTATCAGCGTTGTGACGAGGTCGCTCTTCCCTGCTAGGGCTTTTAAAATCACGACCTTCTTCTTCATTTTTTTTACTAAAGCAACTACTACAATATACAGGCTTATCTAAAGATGGTTTAAATGGCACCTCACAGCTTTTATGGCAAGACGAACAAGTTGCAGTAAACATTTGTGCTGTCCTGTCATTTCTATCCTTATTACCGCCTTCTCTTCTACCACCACCAAAACTTGGTCGCTCCCTGAAATTTCCTCTAGGAGAATTACCCTTATTTCTATTAAATCCACCCGCACCTTGGTTATTGTAGTTATTCATAAGTGCACAATGCCATGAATTTAATATATTAGCAATAGTTAACTAAAAATTAGCTGTTGCATTGTCTCATAAAAATAAGGTTATTTTATAATTTTTCAATCTCCTTGAGGTCACGGTCTGGTAGATAAAGTAGTAAAACTCCAATTACAATACCTGCAATACTAGTCCAAAACATCTCCCCAGCAAAAAATACCCTCTCAACTTCATCTAAGATGTGCCAAATACCTCGCCAGATAAAAACTAGCCCCACCACAATTGAAAAGGTCCTTATAAAATATTTAATATCTTTATGTTCTTTGTGAGTCATGTGGGTTTATTTTAGCATAAGTGATTAGGCTTAAAAATTAAGCTTATTTACAAGAATTTTATTTTACCTCATTCTTCTTTATGCACTCAATATTGTACTCCTAACGATGTGGGCAACCTGGCCAGCAACAAGGGCGACGTTTACCTTTTGAAATATCAGAACATACGCGTTCAATATGTTTTTCTCTGGTTTCCTGTTTCTTAACTGAAATAGTCCAACAAATCCACTCATTACGACCAAGTGGTGTCAGATTGTTCCAAGCCTCTTTTACTTTATTCGAAAATGCTAAAGCTTTTCGTAAATCTGCGGGTACTTTATGCACGACACCACTAGAAATTTTGTTTATCACAATTATATTATAGCAAATCGCGCCCCAGAGGACGCGATTTGAAGGATTCGATTTGAATTGACAATAGAGCTATCTGTAAAGAAGTGGGGGTCCCTATTTATTTCTCTGCCAACTCCTTTAATGATTCAAGTCCTTTGGGCCACATTTCTTCAAACATGGTTTTATATTCATCCATAATATCCATATCAACTGAGACCTCAGTACCACCATCCTTGTCCAAGAAAGTATAGTTTTCATACGATGGGGTCCACTTTTTCACCTCTTCGCTTATGGTATCTGCAACACCATTATTTATCATGCCAAGATGCTCAATAGAAATAAACTCATGTAGTCGGTTTTCTTTAATACGACTCATCATCCCTCCCTCGCCTTGACCATCAGGATTTGGTCCGAGAAAAAGAATTTCTGATCCTTCTTCCCAGCTTCCTTTGAAATATGAACCGGGGTTAAAGACAGTCGTCCACTGAGGATAGGTGGTTTCAGAAAGCATAGTGTCCCAGACTTTCTCACGCGGGGCGTTGATAAAAATTGAAAAATGTATTTTTTGCATAATTTTAATTATAAAACAAATTATTCTAACGCAAAATCTTCTCCATCTTCTTTCCTTTAGCTAATTCGTCAATTAATTTGTCTAAATAACGAACTTCTTTCATGAGTGGTTCTTTAATTTCCTCAACCCGGACACCACACACTACCCCAGTGATAAACGCTCGAGCAGGGTTCAATTTGGGAGCTGCTGAAAAAAATGCCTCAAAAGTTACTTGTTTTTTAATCTGTTTGTCTAGACCCTTTTGACTATATCCAGTTAGCCAACAGATGATTTCATCAACCTCTGCTTTCGTTCGTCCTTTTTTCTCTGCTTTAGCAACATAAAGAGGATAAACCTTAGCAAAAATCATGGCGTAGACTCTTTTTAAAGTTGCACTATTTTCTGACTTCATTATTAAAGTATATCAAAAACTCAAACTATAATTCTTCTAATTAGCCCTTCAAACAAATTTAAAACTGTGGTTGGGAATTATATAGAAAACTCTAAGCTGAATACTTAGTACTATATTAAGATGATTTTAAAATAGACCCTGAACAGACTACATTGAACGTGCCTCCATTATTTCTATGGTTGCACCAGGAATTCCAAAATGTGGGTGGTTCCTAAAGGCCTCTGCCACCACTTCAGCCGATTCACCTTGAGTATAAGATGATAGCATCATGTCATTTTTTACATCTTCAATACCTGACACACTTATGCGTTTTGTCTTTCCAAGAGCAATCGTATTCAAAACAATATTTGAATGTGCTGTCATCCAGGCGTCCCAATCCTTTTTCATTTTTTCCTCCTCCTTCTTTCTTTCTATTTCAGGCTTTTTCATCCACTCTTCCATCCCTAAGGCTGGAGCCATGAATATAACTGTGAAATTTTTCATATTATCAATTATATCACGATTTCTTTCTACCAGAGACTAGACTACATCAGTCACTCTAAAATATACTTTGAAGTATAAATAAACTTAATGGATATGACCATGTGAATGACTGTGACTATGCTTTGAATTATGTCCTTGCAAATAAAATACGGCTAATCCCGTCACAATCGGCACCGTCATAATTAATCCTATACTTCCAACAATCGCTCGTATTATTTCAGTTGCAAATACCTCAGAATTAATGAGGGACCAAAAACTAATTGGGGACATATAAAAATAAAGAAGGAGCGGTAATGATACCCCAGCGTACGCCAATACAAGCGTATTTACCAAAGCCCCGACGTGTTCTCTACCGACCCGCAATGCTCTACGATAGACTTCACGACGACTAATTTTTTTATTACTATCATACAATTCGGCAACTACTGCAGCTTGTGTTACAGCAACATCATCGAGTACACCGAGTACACCAATAATAATTGCTCCCAGTAGGAGTCCTGTAAAATTTAGAGTGCCGTCAGTATTCATATTTAGATATACTGACTCGTCGCTTACAAAGCCTGATAAATCGCTCATATTTACCGCTATAATTGCTAATACACCGGTGAGAAAAACTGCCATCATCGTTCCACCATAAGCAACAGCTGACTCTCGATTAAATCCATGTGTAAAGAAAATAGCCGCAGCTAAAACTCCAGAAGCTACGATAAGGCTAAGCAGCAGGGGGTTCCAGCCATGTAACAACCCAGGAAGCAATACATAGAAAATTGCGCCAAAACTACCGCCAAGTGCCAACAAGGATCGTACCCCTTGCCATCCACCAAAGATAATTACCACTCCAACAAACATTAATCCAAACAAAATAAGTGGTTCCCTTCTATCTATGTTAACTACTACATAAGTTTCTGAACCATCAATATAAACATCGTGATTGAAATAAAATTTATCTCCCTTATCTAATTGTAGGTAATCATTCTCTATCATTATGATTTTACCAACTTCGGGACCATCTAATACTTCAACGTCAACAGTTTGGTATAAATGTTCAGTATCAGTTCCAGGAATTTTTCGTAGCTCCTCTGATTGAATTTCGATTACCTTTCCTCGAAAAGTACCTTGATAGTCATCATGAATCTCTTGAGCTAATCCAGAAGTTGGTAGAATAAATAATAAATATATAAAGAGTGGTAGTGTAAAAAAAGAAATTTTCATATTAATACTTCTATATCATGTACATCACATGATATCAAATTACTCACCCCCCTATATGTTCGGTTGTTTCCATATGCTGTTCCTCATGTCCATGACCAAAATTTTCATGAGTCCACATTAGTACACTAGTCATAAGTATAAAGCCAAGCGTAATAGAAATAGTAGAATGCCAAATACTGCCATAGTTTTTTAAATTGCCGTGAATACGTGGCAATAAATCACTGGCAGCTAAAAAGAGTAGGTTTCCGGCGGCAATTCCAGTAATGACCCAGATTAAGTTTTCGGCATGTTTTGCCACTACCATAATCAATAGCACCCCTAAAATAATACTACTTGCTGAAACTAGATTGTATAAAGATGCCTGCATTCTGGTATACCCTCCACGTAGTAGCACACCAAATTCAACTATTTCCTGAGGTATTTCATGAAGAGCCAAACCAATAGCAGTTGCCACACCAACTGTTGGGTCAATCAAAAAAGCTCCTCCTAAAATAATACCGTCAGCAACATTATGAATCCCATCTCCAATCAAAAGTAGTGCTGCCGCGCCTTTACGATCACACTCGTCAGATTCAAGATGGTGATATTTCTTATGGAGGTAGTTTGCCAACACATAGAAAGAAATAAAACCAAATGCCACGGCTATACCTCCAAACTCAGGTGACAACTCTAGCGTTTCCGGAATAAGTTCAAATAACACCAGACTTAAAAATACACCTACAGCCATTGGCACAACATATTTCTGTACACCAATAAGCTTCTGGGTATTTCCGAAGAAAAACACCCCCACTAATGAAGTGAGTGATATCCCTACTGCCGCCAAAACCGCCTCAAGTATCATAAGTTAATTATTGTTTTATAAATGCAAATGACTTGCAATTTCAAGTTTATCAAATATCTATTAAAATGCAAACCAATTGCATTTATAAGTAGTCTTACTCGTACAGTAAAATAACCTGAGAAATACTCTCACTTACCTAAACTCTAATTGATGACTGAAAGATCAGCATAATTAAAGAGAACGCCAAATTGCTTACACCACACCATGACATACCTGTAGTCACTTACGTCCACACCTACAGGAACATTGTAGTTCACGTTCCCTTCTGTTGCCTTCAGATCACCCAGACTAACAAATTCTTTAGCTTCCAGATCTTTTGCTAAATAGACAAACAAATCAGGACCATTGATGGTTTTAAAATTTTCATAGCGAATCACGGCACCATTTTCTGTCTCGATAACACGGGCAGTTCCACTGGCTGGATGTCCAGACGTACCTACGACCTGAGCATTGACCACAACCGGACTCGATTCTTCTTTTTGTAGGGATTCCGACTCAGTACTGTAAGTAGTGCTAGGTCCATCATTTGTTTCAACAACGACGTCAGCCTCGACTATCGCTTCCTTTGCAACCGGCGCTACTTCATCAACACGAGTGCTTATAAATAATGGAGAGATTGCGTAGTAAGCAACGCCAAGAATGAGGAGACTAATAGATCCTATAATAATTTTTTTATACATATTAATTACGAAATTAATGTCAGTTGCTATGGCTTGAGGCGCTCAGCACGCTCAATGAGTGCATTTAGTATGGCTTGTTCTGTTTCAACATATGCCCCCTCACCGATATGATCATAGACTATGTATCCGTCGACATCAATCAGGTACTTACGCGGCCAGTAATGGTTCCTAAAAGCCTTCCAAGTGAGGTAATTATTATCAAGTACAACCGGATATCGAATATCATACGTATTTTTAACTTCTTCTTCAACATTTTCCAAAACTTTCTCAAAAGCAAATTCTGGCGTATGGATACTCACAATCTCAAGTCCTTGATCTTTATACCTGTCATACCAAGTATTGAGATAAGGTAGTGTCCTTTGACAGTTAATACAACTATATGTCCAGAAACTGACCAGCACTACCTTTTTTCCCTTAAACTCCCCAAGGGTAATTGGTGTGCCCCCGGTATTAATAAATCCATTCGGCTTTACTATTTCTGGTGCCAATTCATATAGACTTTTCTTATCAGCTTTTGGTACTAAATTCATTGTTGGCGGTGGTATTTCTTCTCTTACATTTTCAGCTTCTGCGATACTGAGTGACACATCACTTTCAGGTGACAAATTTGACTGGTTCATAACTTCAACTTCCGCTTTTATTTTTTCTGACTTGATGACAGGTGTCGTGTCCACATTTTCAGTCTTTACTTCTAGTGGCTGAAAGGTGTCTTCTGAAACAAATTTATTCTCCAATCCATTTTGAATTTCTTCAACATCAATTATTTTTTGTTCTATCACTGTCTTCTGTAAACTTACGTCCCCTTCGTTCGGAATAAATTTAAGTAGCACTTGTTCAATTTTAGTAACATCAAAGAAACCGGCATCAAGAATCTTAACTTGCAGAGTCTTATCAGCTCCCGAGATGATGGCAATACCGACTATAATAAAGATGACACCAAGAATTTTCTTAAATTTTCCACGAGGATTTGCTGCTACTCCAGCTTTATCCAGAATTTTTTGCCCCACAAAAGCAACGAAAAGCAAGGCTAGAGAAAGTCCCATTGAATAAGCAACTAGATAAATTAAACCCAGTGCAAAATTTTCTGGCAGTACAGCTGCTAAAACCAAAAAATAGGTCGGACTACAACTTGAAAACACAGGTCCAAGCGACGCTCCCACTATTATGTCACCCCAGACACTTTGCTTTTTGTAACCAGAAGCAAGTACTTTGTTGCTTCCGATACTTAATTTTGAGAGGAAGGGAGTTTTCTCCCAAAGACCAGGAAATAAACTTACAAGACCAAATGCGATAATAATCCCCCCCGAAAAACTTTTCCAAAATTCAGCCGGAATTCCGATAAATAAAGTACTGGCTTTTATTAGCAAAGTGAAAAAAATAACTGAAACAGCTAGTGAAACCGTGACCGTCACAGCTCTCCTTAGACTCTTTCCGCCACCCACACTTCCTCCGACAATAATGGGCAACAGTGGCAGTACACAAGGTGCAAGTACCGTGAGTAGCCCGGCTATAAAAGAAATACCTAGTAGAATCATATAACTATTGGACTTTTGACACTAAAGCCAAAAGTGTTTCACTACCACTCCATTTTTTGACCATGTTTCCTTGTGCGTCTACCTGTACGAAAGTGTGTTGGTAGGTAACTCCATACTTTTTCTTCAATTCTGTAGAATTGTCGTAATCAACTTTTAGAATATTTAGACCCCCAGGAATATTCAAACGGTTTTCAGTAATATCAGCGTCTACAGCTCTACAGGTAGGACACCAATCTGCCTTGAAGAACAAAACCACATCTCCAGCGGCAGCTCTGGCAATTTTTTCCGGACTATAAACCTCATATACACCTACCTTCGTAACGGTTTCTAAATTATCCATCATTTTTACTTCTTCTTTATCCATCTTTACTTCGGTCTCATTTTTCATGCTCACCTCTTCTTTATCCATGACAGTATCGGTCTTAGTAATACCCCCTTCATCCATTACTTCATTTTCTTCCATCACTTTTTTTTCCATCATATCTTTTTCTTCGACCATTTTTTGCTCCTCCATAACATTTCGTTCCACTTGTTCTTTAGCTAAAAGAGCCTCATCATTTTTATTCTTTGATAGGTATACTCCGCCAATTATTAAAGTCAGTGCTACCGCTCCAATAATAACTCCAAGGTTCTTATTCATGATTGATTTATCTATTTACAGGCTAATAACTATAGTATAAAGATACTATAGTTAAATGTAAAGTTTACTTTACATTTAACTATGTGAATAATCTTGGCATTTGTGATGCTGGTCGTCTGAGATACCTAGTTTTCAAGGAGTCGAATGACTATGAAGATGGATACTATTGCGATATAAACATAGTCATACATTCCTTGTTTATATACACTCCGCATAAGATAACTATAGTCGCTTCACTCCTTAGTTTTCTAATACTCTGATGGTACGATGTTGAAACTTTTAATTCATTAACTATCTTTAAAAGAAAGATTTAATCCAATTAAAAAATGATTCTAAAAAAGACAAAGGTTGTTTGTGTTCCTGTTTTTCTTCAGATACATGAGAATCGTTAACAGATTTATCAATAGTTTCATCCAACACTTCGTTATTTTTTATGTCGGAGTTTATAGCCTCTACAACTGGAGTCTCAATCTGTGATGGAGCAGGTTTAGAAAAAGCTCCCATACGTTCACCTTTTAAATTGTATGTGTAATTTCTATCGTATACAATAAATTTTTCATTGACATCTTTTATAATAAAGCTCACAGGATCAGCTCCGTCTATTATTTTATGTTCATAGTACACACCATCTTTGTCTTTTGTAAAACTACACAAATCCAAATGTTCGAACGTGACCGCATCATAGATATCAATAATTTTGTTGCTATTTGGGGTGTCATAACGGTAAACATGATTTTTATCTTTCCAATACCCGCACCCCAACTGAACATACGAAACAGGATCAATACCAACTAGCACTGCGTTGCCTCTGTATACACGATTTTTATCTTTTGCCTCTTCCTCATTTGCCCTATCTACCAATTCAAAAGTAGCAACATCTGCACCGGCTATTTGTATGCCGTAATAAACACTTGAGGTATTTTTTGCATAGACCGGTATGTATTCATTTTTTTCAGGTGAAAGCAGAACGAAACCTGACGGATCAATAGCTACTCCTGCACCATACACCCAATTTTTATCTTTATAGTAGTATCCCTTTTGTCCATTGATAATACTGTATGGAGCAAATGTAGAAACATCAGCATCAGATAGCAGAACACCATCAGCATACACATGGTCTTTATCCCTACCATACATGGCATTTAGCAATACAAAAGTTTTAGGATCAGCACCAATAACAATCTTATCCTCATGATAAACATTGTTTTTATCTCGAGCATACGCCGAGTAAGAATTATATGTACAGTTAACTGTGTCTTTGCCTTCTGACAAGAAGGCAACAAAAGAATCAACGTCTGCTGATGCTACTGTGCGTGGCACTTGATCACGATTGGTTTGCGAGATAAAAGTGACCGTTTTATTAGTACTATCAACCTCGTAACGGTAGTTGGCATCACATGGTGACGAAGCTGTTGATGTTTGAGGTGAAAGAGCAAAAATGAAAAAAAATATTACCAGTAGTGCGTATAAAGTTTGGTGAAAGTGGCGATATCCCAAAGTTTCATTTAAATACATAATAAATATATTATACTACATCATAGTTACTGGTCGTCTGAGATACCTAGTTTTCTAATACACTGATGGTACGACGTTGGAACTTATTTGAGTGATTCGTAAATTATTGAAAAGGCTTCCTTTATTTGGTTATTTAAGTTTTCCTTAGATGTGTCAAATGTGTAGATAAAATTCATCGGAAGATTCTCATGGAATTTTTTTCTTGATCTATATTCACAAACTGCTTCTTCTGCATTTTTAAACAACCAAGTGTGGTTATAGTTCGTTAGCTTGTTAATAATAAATTCTTCTGGAGGATTAATATGTACCCATATGACATCTACCGCTAGTTCTTTGGATAGCAGAGTGATGGCTTCAATTGTTTTAGGTGTTGCACAGTCTGTGTCATGTGCAATACTATAACCTTGCTTAGCATACTTTTCTATCATGCGCTTGCCAATCTCAAAAGCACTGGAATAACTTAATCCTCGGTTATTTAAGATAAACCTTATCTCATCCCCAGATATTCTTAATAATCCTAGTTTTTTTGCAAGAGGCTTTATAACCGTAGTTTTTCCTGCTCCTACTAGGCCGACCGAACATAAAAATATTTGTTTTCCTGGAATTATCTGAGGAAATTCTAATGTTTCCTTGTATTCATTCCGAATACTTTCCAAAATATCTTCTGAAAGACTGTCAGTCATATTATAACTATAGCACTTGCTGGCTGACAGGGAATCTCTCCCCTTACAGGGGCTGTACACCTTTTGGCCATATTTTCGCTCTGCTCAATCTAGCTCAAAAGCTTTTCGAGTCCTTGTCGTGAGTGACATCTAGTCACTCACTTCGGGCAGCTCAAATAGAAAAAACGGCCTGAAAGCCGTTTTTTCTCGAGCTGGCCGTCTGGGACGATGTTGGAACTTTTCTGAAAAAAGTGTAAAGTACCAAAGATTCTGTCCTTTTCGTAACTTCATTGGAGTACACATGAAAAATCCTTCAGAACAAGGTCTCGGCAAATTGGCTCAAAACGAGCTGGAACTTGAAAGAATTCTGGCGCTCATTCCGGAAGAGCATCGGGGTATCCGTTTTGAACGAGTTTTGAGTAGTTGTCACCCGCAAGAAAACACCAGGATGTTGGAGTTGGGATTCGCAATCGAGTGGGCAATGACCAACACCTTTAGAGATCAGCTCGGTTCAGTCCTTGCTGCGGAAGTGGACGATCCGCGACTGAATGCTGTTCCAAAGACAGACCGGGAATGGGAAGTTGCACAACTGGTTGCTGCGTCTATCATCCGTTGGCTACCAACATCAGTCGGCTGCAGCTTTCTTCAAGAAGCATTCAGACGCGGTGGTGGAAGTATGAGCTATACGCTTCCAGATCCGAAGCATGGGATGCCCCCGCTTCCTCAACCAATGTCGAGAACTGACGAGTGACAGAGCTTTTGACTAAACTAGCTCGAGGTATCGCCAAACGACAAGATCGTTTCGGCGATTTTGTTTTTGTGACCAGAACTCGAACCAAAATTCTTTATAAATATAGCTAAAATGCTGTGCTGGCTGTATGGGACGAAGTTGGAACTATTTTTCCTCAAACCAAAAACTAACATCTGCTTTTTGAGAACCCTTAAGTAACGGTAACAATATCTCGGACAACTTAACCCTTAACGCATATGCCGCACTAGTACTTGAGACATTTTCGTTTATTTTGAATTTTGCTACCGGACTGCCATCAACTATACAGACCAATTCGCCAGCTCGATTCTTATCTACTATAGATTGGAGCATGTCTTTCTCCTTTTGAGTTATATTCAAATCATTTACAAAACTAGTGAAATGTATACCTGAGTCTTCCCAGCCCTCTAGAACAGATATTAGTTTTACAAAGCGATTTAAAGGATAACGTTTTTCAGTCATCTCTTCCATCTCAACCTTTAACATATTTACTCTCTCACTGACCTCCCCTTCACTTATACCACACAATAAATAGTAAGCCTCTCTCAACTCCTTTGCGTTATAGTCTTCTGATTGAAAGTATAGTAAGAATTGCTTCTCCAGCTTTTCATCTTCTGATTCAATTTTTGAATTATGTACTTCTGTCATTTTTTTATTATATCAAAATAAATCTATATCAAGGACTCGAACTTTTATAAGTTGCTAAATATAGCTAAAATTAATTTGCTGGCTGTCTGGGACGATATTAGAACAATCTTATATATTATTTAATAAGTTCAACCTCGAATACTTTCCACTCAAAGTCTCTCAGTAGAACAAATTCGAGTTCTAGCGCAGTAGTTTTTAAAAGTTCCAAAGCTTCTG
>JBGSSW010000011.1:0-83484 GCA_041736805.1 Minisyncoccia bacterium | reverse complement strand
CTGCGAATTTATGAGCAAGTGAGGCGTGTCCCGCGGCACCAGCTAGTTTGTGAGCGGAGCGAAACAAAATAGCTTGGTGACCGTCAGGATCAACACGCCCCCAAGCACAATAAAAGCCGCACAAGCGGCTTTTTGCGTGCTTAGGGGAAGAAGACACTAGTGTGTCTTCTGTCGGGCTCGAACCGCCGGAACGCTGCGAATTTATGAGCAAGTGAGGCGTGTCCCGCGGCACCAGCTAGTTTGTGAGCGGAGCGAAACAAAATAGCTTGGTGACCGTCAGGATCAACACGCCCCCAAGCACAATAAAAGCCGCACAAGCGGCTTTTTGCGTGTCTATTTATTTAGCAGCATTAATATTTGATTTTACCTTGAGTTGAGTACTACGGTGTTTGTCTAGCTTAGGGAGTCTAATTTCAAGAAGTCCATGTTTTTCTTGGGCATCTGCTTCATCAATTACCACTTCTTCGGGTAAGACTAAAGTTCTGGTGAAGCTACCCCAAAACAATTCACGATGGAAATAGTTGTCGTCATTGGTTTCCTGATATTCTTCACGAATACCACGAATAGTTACCATATCACGTGTGATGGAGATATCTAAGTCAGTAGGACTAACTCCTGCTACTAAGGCTTTAATGATGATGGCGTCATTAGTCTGATACATATCAACCGGTAGTTCACCCTCTTGTGGTGCCGCTTCAGTATCGTTGGATTCTTCCCAGGTTTCAGTTTCATTACCAAAGGTTTCCGTCTCACTTTCTTCATCGCCAAAATGATGCTCGTCATCTAGGATGCGATCGTAATCGTTAGCAGGAACTGAACCGGTTAGTCTTTCTAGGAATGAAGGTTTTTTCATAAAAATTTATTTACGGGCGAGGGGTCGATTGGTTGATTCTAATAATTTAATCTTCTCGAATAAAAGGAATAGTATAACTATACCCATCCAGACAAAGAGGAAGATAATTAATATACCTCCTCCCTTTGTATCCATTATAAAAAAGTTAAACAAAGCATGCAATAAAATAGCAATGAACAACCCAAGGGTACCAAAGATGGTTTTTATAGCTGCACTCTTATAAAAGGCAAAAGCTAAGAAGACGCCGATGGTTGCCGATGCTAGAACGTGTAATAATGTTGCTCCCAAAAACCTAAAAGAACCAGTTACAGCAACGGTGATATATTCATTATTAGTTAGAGGATTTAATATAAATAAAGCATTTTCAAGTGAAGCAAAACCTAAAGCAATAGCTATCATGTAAATAATATAGTCAATTGGCTCGTCAACTGCTTTATTCCAAAAAATAACGATAAGAGCAGCTGTGTACTTCAGTATTTCTTCAATCATTACCCAAACTAAAGTTAAGTTCATTCCTTCATAAAGCCCAATCGCCAATTTTTGTAAAGGAAGGGCAATTGGAACAACAATCATTCCGGCAATAAAAGTAATAATGATAAGTAGTATTGGCTCGGGTTTTTTTTGGTCTTCGCGTAGCCAAAACCAGAGCCAAAAAAGGGCTGGTATTAGACCAGCTAGAAAGGCGACTGCAAAATTAGTCGAGGCCATACTAGTAGCATTGTATCAGCAAAATACGTGACTTTTAATTTCCTGAACAGTTTCAGGGGATTAGGCGTTTGGCCACTTTGCAACCATGAGCATGTCACTATCTTTCATTTCAACAGGTAGCTCCTGCCAAATTGCTTCAGTCACAAAAGGCATGAAAGGATGCAGAAGTTTTAGTGAGGTGGTTAGACATTCAAGTAAAACAATTTGGCGTGAATTTTTCTCCTCTAAGTTTGTACCGTTTAAGATAAGTTTAGATTCCTCAAGAATAACATCAGCCAATTCACTCCAGACATAATGGTAGGCTTTTTCTCCAGCTAAATAAAGATTAAATTTTTCAATTTCACTACTTACATCAGCTACGGTTGATTTTAGTTGAGCAATAATTTCTTCATCCCGAATACTCTTTGACACAAAGTTCTTTGTATCTAAATCAGCAGTATGAGTAAGAATAAAGCGACTAATATTCCAGATTTTATTGCCAAAGTTTTTATAACCCTTCACTTTATTTTCTGATAAAGGCATATCATTACCGGGAGCGGCACCAATAATAAGCGATAGACGCGTCGCGTCAGTGCCATACTTATCAATCATGGTAAGCGGGTCAATTACATTACCAAGGGATTTACTCATTTTTTTACCTTTCTCATCGCGAATTAGACCATGCATATAGACGTTTTTAAACGGTACCTGACCAAGGTGATAAGTACTCATTAGAATCATACGCGCAACCCAAAAAAATATAATATCATAGCCTGTTTCGAGGACGGTAGTAGGATGATAGGTTTTTAAATCCTCTGTTTTCTCTGGCCAACCAAGAGTTGAAAAAGTCCAAAGACCAGAAGAAAACCAAGTATCTAAAGTGTCGTGGTCTTGCAACCAGCCTTCGCCCGTAGGAGCTTCTACACCACAGTAAATTTCATCGCCTTTGTACCAAACCGGAATACGATGACCAAACCAAATTTGTCTTGAAATACACCAGTCACGCAGGTTATTTATCCAGTTAAAATAGACTCGCTTAAAACGTTCGGGAAAGATGTCGGTTCCTCCATGCTCAACTGCCGCAACCATAAGCTCTTTGAGGGTTACTTCACTACCACTAGGGACACCAGGAATTTCAGAATGTTTTAAAATAAATTTTTTATTAACGGCCACAAACCATTGACGTTTAATTTGTGGTTCAATTGTCCCGCCGCCGCGGCTGTTGGTAGCAATATTGTGGATGTATTTTTCATCAACTCGCTCTATCAAATTTTTGGACTGCATTTTTTCAAGAATAGCAGCTCGGACTTTTTTAATATGTTGTCCAGCAAATTCCCCAGCAATTGGGAGTAAAAGACCGCGCTCATCAATAACCTGCTCTTTATCTAATCCATGCCGTTCGGCTATTTCATAATCGACGGTAGAGTGCCAAGGAGTAATAGTCATAACACCAGTACCGATTTCAGGGTCTGCTGCTTCGTCTTTAATGATCGTGGCTGTAATTGGTCCGTTTATCCATTCGACTTCAATGGTTTGACCATGTTTATATTCCTTGTAGCGAACATCATCTGGATGCATGACTACATATTTGTCACCGAACTTAGTTTCAGGACGAACGGTTCCGATTGTAAATGGTCCGTATTTAAAATAATAAAAGGGGTCAGTCTTTTCTACGTACTCAATTTCATCATCAGATACAGTTGTCTGCATGTTTGGGTCCCAGTTGATGATACGGTCGCCACGATAGATTAAATCGTCTTTATACATATTCACAAAAGCCGTCATCACTGCCTTGTAACGGGTATCATCAAGAGTGTAGGCATAACGAGACCAGTCTAGACTAGAGCCCATTTTTCGAGTTTGATTTAGAATAGTATCTTTACTTTCTTCAGCAAAAGCCGTTATTCTTTTTAGAAGTTCTTCACGACCTATTTCATCACGACGTTTTTTTTCTTCCTTAAAAATAATCCCTTCAACTTTTGATTGGGTAGCTAGTGCCGCAGAATCCGTGCCAGGAATCCAAAGCGTTCTTTTACCCTGCATGCGGTGGTAACGAATCAGGATATCTTCAATTGCTAGCATCGCAGCGTGACCCATGTGCAGTGTCCCTGTGACGTTTGGAGGCGGAAGGACAATCGAAAAAGTCTCCGCCTCTGGAGAAGTAACACCCTTTTTTATACAGACGTCAGGGTTAAAAAAACCAGAATCTTCCCACATTTTATATAGTTTCTGTTCATAGTCTGCCGGATTATAAGGATTTAGAAAAACCTCTGGAATATTTGGCTTATTTTGTGATTCGGACTCGTTCATAATGACTTAGTTAGAAACGAATATTACCACAAAAAGTGTTTATTTGAAGTATTTAGAGAAAGAAATTGTCACAAATTAATCCAAAGACCGGTTTCCATCAGCTTTAATTGTATTAGTAAAAATTTCTGCAGTCAGGGCTTCTTTGATTCTGGCATGACCAGCCAAGGCAATCATAATACTATTGTCAGTCGAGAGAGATTTTTCGGGCAGAAATACTTTCAGGTCAGGAAAAGATTGCGGTGAGTTTAAAGCGGTAACAGCTTTTCTTAAATAATTACTGGCCGAAACTCCGCCGCCAAGAATAAAGCTACCCACGTTGTACTTCTCAATGGCTTTGATTGATTTGTGAATCAGGACATCAATAGCCGCATCTTCAAAATCTCGAGCTAAAGACTTCTTGTTATCTTCAGACAGGTCCTTGTCCGCAATTGCGTATCTAGCGGCGGTTTTTAAGCCAGAAAAAGAAAAGTCTAAATCACCAGAATTCATCATTGGTCGAGGCATTCTTTCAAAGACAGGAAGATTTTTGTTTCGAGCTTCTTCGGCTAAACGTCCAATTTCTGGTCCGCCGGGATAGGGTAGACCAAGTAAGCGGGCGACTTTATCAAAAGCTTCACCTACGGCATCATCCCTAGTTTGACCGACTTTTTTATACTGACCCCAGTCAGTCATAAGTATCATTTCTGTATGTCCGCCAGAGACCAAAAGTGCCAAAGCCGGGAATTTTAGAGGAGCTAAGATATGTCCATCATAAATAGAAGCTAAAATATGTCCTTCCATGTGGTCTACTGGTACTACTAGTACGTTCCAGAGCGTGGCTAAAGCTTTAGCAAAATTTATACCTACCCACAGGGCTGGCTCTAGCCCTGGCCCACTAGTTACAGCGATAGCATCAATCGGTGGCTGTCCAAATTTATTATGAAAATTAATTAATTGGTCAGCTAGGCCCGTTTCTCTTTCTAATATTTTCCTAACTTTTTCTACTTTCTCCGGATTTAATTCTGGGGTGTATTCTGGTTTAAAACCTGAACTTGCCAAAGCCTTTTCTAGCATCGGTAAAATAGTAGCGATATGTTCGCGTTTGGCGATGGTGGGAAAGACTCCACCAAATTCTCGATGAATATCTATTTGTGAAAACAGGGCGTTACCTAGTATTTTATATGTAGCACTGGGAAAATCACCAACCGCTTCTACAATACTGATAGCCGTCTCATCACAACTGGTTTCGATGGAAAGAATAATCATATTGAGTTCGCACTATACAAGAGAACGCAGCTAGTGTCTATAAAATTATATTAAAATGCAAATTATTTGCATTTTAATATATTTTTATCTATGGCTGTCACAGAGGCAGCAAGCAACATTAGGTTGAATTACTTGTGGTCACGAGTTACTAATTCACTGCTTTCATAAGTACTCTCGACCCCGGCGCAACCCTTTTCTTTCTGATGAAAGGGAAGAAAAGATGTTTCCGCCTGTCACACAAGTGCGGAAGCAAAGCAGTTTGCTTCCTATAAAAACGCCTAGTCTTAAAAGACTAGGCGTTTTTATACTTGTGTGACCGATACAAGACTTGAACTTGTGGCCTCTACAATGTCAATGTAGCGCTCTACCAGCTGAGCTAATCGGTCATTTGTACTCTACGATGGTGCCCTGCAAATGGAAATGGTAAGTAAGTGTGGGACACTTGCGAACCGCTACCAGCTGAGCTAATCGGTCATTTGTACTCTACGATGGTGCCCTGCAAATGGAAATGGTAAGTAAGTGTGGGACACTTGCGAACCGCTACTAGCTTTGATTAATCCACCTTTGTTCGTTTCTGTGGCTCGATAATAGCATATTTTAATCTAGACTTGAATATCTAAAAACTAACGTTTTGTAACGGTGGCAATAACAGCCGCGTGATCACTAAGTCCAAATTCAAGACGGACATTTTCAGCTTGATAGGGTGGCTGGGTAAAAACGTAGTCAACCATATAAATATCAAAGATAGGGACATCTGTCTTTTTGTTTCCAAGTAGATGAATATCCCGATCAAGACTACTTTTGTAACTTAGGGGGACTGCGTCGGTGTATTTTTTAGTTACTTCTTCATATATAGTGTTGTAACCCCGAGGCATGTTAAAGTCCCCGCAGATCATGTGTGGTTCCTCTGGTGCTAAAAGTTTGAGAAGTGAACTAAACATTTTAGTTTGAAAATCGTTCGCTTTACCGTCATCAGATTTTAAGGGATGTGTAGTAGCGACATTATATAATCCATCTGATGTCATTATGTTTGCAAATATATAGGCTGTAGCCACTGTGTTATTTCTATTCTTCCTATCATGAAGGATTATTTTTTCGTTCGGTTTGTGGTAATAGACACTCTTGGCCTGAAAAGGTAGTTTAGAAGCAAGCATTATTCCGAGAGTATATAATTCATTCCCGCCCAAATCATCTCTTAAGAACATGGGAGCAAAAAAAGTTTTATAACCTTTCTTTTGTAGTTCTTCAGCAAAGGATTCTGGTGCCTCCTGAAGACAAATAACGTCTGGATTTTCTTTTTTAATAAACGGAAGGATTTTAGTGTAATGCTTATTTGTCTCCATGTTTAGGCTGATGATTTTTAGCATATTGACCAAGACTTTTTAAGTGAAAATTTAGTATACCAGAATAAGTCATATTTACAGCTCTTCTTTAGGTGTTTATATCTTTTTTCAAAGGTCTCCTTATTTAGTGGTATAATAATAAAGCTGAAGTTTTAATATTTTACTATCTTTTTATGAAGAATGTACCGACAAATCAATTAATGGTGTGGGCCGTTACTCTATGCTTCGCTTTTGCAATGGGAAATTACTGGGGAAATTACTGGGGAAATATAGGATAGTTTTCAGTTGTTGAAAGTATAACAAAAGACGTCGTAAGACGTCTTTTGTTATACTTAAAAAATCATATGCGCAAACTTTTTTATATTTTAGTAATAGGAGTTTTAATTTTTTACTATCATTCAATTAGACCTTCACTGGACAGAGACTGGGCTCTTGATCAAACAGTTTTACCGACCGCCGTTTTTAGTGGAGGCGATACAGTCAAACATTTTTAATGTTAGAAATTTTGTCTACGCTAGTACGACTGACTATTTAGTTCAGTATTTTGCTTGGCATAGGCCTGCTTGGCATAGGCCTTTCCTATGCAATAATCTGCTTCCTCACAAAATACAAAAGACACATTCTTTGGGAATGTGTCTTTTGTATTTTGTGACCCCACGGAGAATCGAACTCCGATTTCTTGGATGAGAACCAAGTGTCCTAGCCGTTAGACGATGGGGCCGTTTAGGGTTCGCCACATAGTAACAGAAATAGCAATAAATTCCAGCCACAAAATATTTAATATTATAGTAAGTGGAAAAGTTTTTTTTGGTTTAGTAGATATTGATTTCAGTAGCAAAAAAATTAAGTAAGAAATTTAGCTTTTTTCAATATTTTCCCGCAACGTAAAAACTTAAGCCTCAACAAGCTTTTACATACTTTATAACCAAGGTTCTATACATAGTTTTCCAGACCTTTTACACAGCTTTATACACAGTTTGGCTAAAAATAAGGCTTTTATCAAATATTGACCTATCTGTCAAAGACATGAGAAGCTTGTATCAGGCCTGTGCGGTGGTGATGTATTCTAAATACACGCTCTAATTTAAGAGCAAAGCGCCCAGGCCAACTCTACGTTGTACAAAAGCAAAAGGCACCTGGAGGGGTGCCTTTTGCTATATCTGAAATAATTATTTTGCTCTAAGGGTTACATAAATGTCTTCAATGGCACGGACAGCATCACCAGCGGCAATATTATTTTGGTGGTAAAGAACATTTGTACAATCACCAGCCGCCCAGATACCTTCCGCCTTTGTCTTTTGGGTCCATGGATCTATTATTACACGGTTATAAGTATCCAATTCAACGACATCTTTTAAATAATCAGTATTTGGTATCATTCCAATTTCCACAAAAATGCCCGTCACCGCTAGGGTCTGCATTTCCTTATTTTCATCAAGGTATTTTAATCCAGAAACAAATTTGTCTCCAATAATTTCTTTTACTTCAACATTCTTAATACCCCTCATGTTTGGGTGGGACAGGACTTTTTCAACGGTAACAGGGTCAGCTTTATAAACATCATGTCGCTGAAGTAAGGTGACACTCTTGGTGTAGGCTAGTAGTTGAGCAGCTGTCTCGAAAGCAGCGTTACCTCCTCCAACCACTACTACATCTTGTCCTGAAAAGATAGGACCATCACAACTGGCGCAATAAGTAAGACCTTTGTGTTCAAAGATATCAGAGTTGGTAGCGGGAAGTTTGCGTCTTTCTGAACCACTAGCAACTAAAATAGTTTTAGATTCAAAAGTTTCGCCATTGTCTAAATGGACATTGAAACCAGACCCATTTTTTTCAATTTTCTTGACTAAAGAACCGTTTTTTATATCAACATACTCACCTGCGTAAGTTTCTAGATGGGTGCGTAGATTGTCAGCCAGCTTAGAACCTTCAATTGAAGGTGTACCAATCCAGTTTTGAATATCGGTCGAAACAATACTTTGACCACCCCAGTCTTTGGTAATAAAAAGGGTTTTAAGTTGTTTACGCGAAGCATAGACTCCTGCTGCAATCCCGGCTGGACCTCCACCTATAATCGTCAATTCGTACATAAAAAGTAATTATTATTTCTTAGTGGTGCTATTGTACCGCAGGATAGTAAGAAGAACAAAAAACCACCCGTTAGGGTAGCATTTTGTTCTTGATCGGATAAAGTTTATTTTAATTTTGAGCGTCTGAGAAAAGCGGGAACCGCGCCCCAATCATCTCCATCATCTTCTTCATCAATAGGGTCAACTGGTTTAGGTTCACGCTTAATAACCTCAGGTTGTTTAAGAGTAGAATTTGTTGGTGCTGTTTGCGAGTTTGTCTCGGACTCTACTTTCTTTGGCATAGAAAGAGAATTAAAAATCTTTCCTCGTGAAGATTCTACAACTTCATCTTCAGGTTCCACTCGACTCGGAGCAGCCGTAGGAACTCTTCTTGAAATACTATTGTATGAAGAAGTTGTTTCTTCTGGGAAACCGGTGGCAATAACAGTAACTTTGAGTTCATTCTTTTTTAGTTTCTCATCTTTAATAGCTCCAAAAATAACTTTGGCATGAGGGTCAATAGACTCAGTAATTATCCTAGCCGCATCTTGGATTTCAAGCATCGCTAAGTCGTCTCCACCTGCTATAGCAAAGAGAACTCCCTTAGCGCCAGTAATTGATACTTCTAGTAGCGGAGAGTTAATAGCTCTTTGGGCAGCATCTTCAGCTCGTTTTTCACCAGTAGATAATCCAACTCCCATTAAAGCAGAGCCTGCATTTTCCATCACACTACGGATATCTGCAAAGTCGACGTTAATGATACCTGGCATAGTGATGAGGTCTGAAATACCCTCAACTGCTTGTTTAAGTACATTGTCGCACTGTTCAAAAGCATTCTGCACAGTTGTTTCGCGGTCAACAATAGCAAGGAGGCGGTCGTTAGGGATGGTGATAAGAGCATCGACTTCTTTTTTGAGTTCTTCAATACCCTGCATGGCTAAGCGCATACGTTCTTGTCCCTCAAATAAGAAAGGTTTGGTAACAACCCCTACTGTTAAGGCCCCACTCTCACGGGCAATTTTTGCAACAACCGGAGCTGCTCCTGTACCTGTTCCTCCACCCATTCCACCAGTAATGAAAATCATGTCGGAGCCCTTAATAGCATTAGCAATTTCTTCACGAGTCTCTTCAGCAGCCCTGCGGCCCATGTCTGGATTACCACCAGCTCCTAGTCCACGGGTAAGATTTTTTCCAACGTGAATTTTTTTCTTAGCTAGTGAGTGGTGCAGGTCTTGAGCATCACTATTAATAGCGATAAACTCCACACCTTTAACTTTTGAAGCAACCATATGATTGACGGCGTTTCCTCCAGAACCACCGACTCCAACTACACGAATACGTGCAAATGATTCAACGTCTGATTTTATTTGTTCCATAAAAATTTTATAAAATTTTGCTCGTACCCACCCCTGAGTACCTCTATTTAATAAGCTCTGTAATCATACAGCCTAAAAAACTATCTGTCACGATATTGACACATATCTTTTTCATGTGATTGACAAAAACTATCTTTTGTTATGGTAAGAATTGATTAAACCAAGAGAATATATTCTTTCTCGTTTGTTTAACAATCCCTAAAGTGGAGGAGTCTTCAGTATCACTTGCTCCCCACATGCATAAACCGTAAGCAACAGCCCAAGTGGCATCCTTTACTTTAGTATTTTTCCCTATTTCTAAAGTGGCAGTTCTGGCTGGTAGAGACAGAACGTTTTTTGCGACATCAGTAATGGCATGAGTATTAGATCCTCCACCGGTTAGGATGATTCCGGCAGGAAGCAAACCGTCACGCTTAATTTTTTTGAGGTGGGCGTCAATTAGACCAAAAATAGTATTTAAGCGATTTTGAACAATCTCGTCTAATTTCTTTTTAGAAAAAGTGGCACTTGTCATTCCTCCTCTTTTAATTTTTTCAGCTTCCTCAATCGGTACCTTGAGTCCGAGGGCAATATCGTTGGTTATATCATTTGAGCCAGTTGGAAATATTTTTAGTGAAATAGGGGTATTGTCTTCAAAAACTACAATTGAAGTAGTTTCGGAACCGATGTTGGTAAGAATACAACCAGCTCTTTTTTGGGTTTTGTTCAACATGACAAAACTTGCGGCCAAAGGGGAAGCAATAACATCCTCGACGTATATACCGATACTTTCAATGGCTGACATTAAATCATTAATATGTTGTTCATAGGAAGTAATAAAAAGAGTATCAACTTCCAGTTTGGTCCCGCGCATACCTTGCGGACGACCTAAAACCTCTTTGCCATCGACAGAATAGCGTAAGGGGATGTTGTGTAGGATTTTTCGATTGGGAATATGGTCAATAATCCTATCCTCGCTATCTTGCATGACCTTTTCAATGTCAGTCGTAGTTACTTCAGAATCTGCTCTAGCTGGAATAATTTCACCGCGTGAGTAGGTTTCCTCAAGACCGATGCTTCCTATCGCTACATGGGCCTTTTTGACGATGACACCAGCGCTTTTTTCCGCTTGAGCAACGGCACTTTTTATACTACGAGATACTTCATCGCTTTGCATGATGTAGCCACTTTTAAGTCCCCGGGTTTCAGCAAAGCCCGTGCCAATTATTTCGGGGATAGACCTTTCGGTGGCATTTTTGGGTAGGCGCGCAATAGCCACTTTTACATGGTAAGTCCCTACGTCTATTCCTGTGATAATGTGTTCTGCCATAATGGTTTTGATACTAGGCTATAGAGTATTTTTTCATATAACGTCGCTCAAGTGATTCCATTGTATCGCCATGGTCATGTCCTTTCAAATGTAGTAAACCGTGCATAAACAAGAAAGCAATATAACCATCTTTAGTTAAATTAAAATCTTTAGCTTCAGGGTAAGCAATTTCCGGACAAATGAATATTTCACCTTGCTCTGCATCGAGTGGAAATGATAGTACGTTTGGTACGTAAGTTTTTTTTCTATAGTCGACATTTAATTTTTGAGCTCTTTTTGTACCAATAAAAGCTAGAGACAATAGGTATTTTTTACCTAAAATAGCTTCTTTAATTTCCAAGTAGGGAAAATTTGGGTATTTAGAAATAGTGCTAGAAATAGAAAAATTTTGTTCAGACATAAGGTCAGTATGACATACCAAAGAACAAACAAAAACCCCTTCAAGTAGAGAAGGGGTTTTTGTTAACGACGATAGCCTCTTTGTTCTGGAATCTTTCCCAGCTTCAGAAGTTTTTCGTAAGTTTCTTTCTTAGCTAGTTTTTTTAACTTTGCCGTACGTTGTACATTTTCACTCTTGATACGAGTGTAGTAGCGACCTGCTCGGGCCTTAGGAACAATTCCTGCTCCTTGCACTCGCTTAGTAAAACGTCGAATGACGTTAGCACTACTTTCATTGTTGTTTTTTTCAACTTGGACGTTTATTGCCATATGTGGGCAAGAGCATATCATTAAGCAGGGATATTCGCAAGCGTTTTTAGATTATGCTAAAGACAACTGTTTTTTAAGTTTTTTAATCATAGTGTCAATTGGGACATTCTCTTGGTTGCGGGCCTTCATGTCACGTAAAATAACTGTTTGATCAACAAATTCTTTTTGTCCGATTATGACGGTATAAAGGACCCCTTTTGACTCAGCGTCTCGTAGTTGAGTGGAAAGTGAATCGCTAGCCAAATCGTGTCTTACGGGAATACCAGCATTTTTTAGCTGTTCAATTATCATTAGACTTCTGATTTTTGGTCCAAAACCAAGTTGTACAACGTAAACAGAAGGGTTCATTGATTTTGCTTTTGGTAAACGAGTGGGCTGTTTGGCATTACTATAAGTCACAACCGCACCAGCGGCAGGGATACGATTTCGGGTTTTTCTGAAAACAAATTCATCATAACGGCCACCCTTAACCGAGATAGCTGGTTCTCCAACTATAAATTCATCGGTTGATTCAATTGAAAATAAGGCGTCAGAAAAATATTCGTGATGACCCATCATCTTTGGATCAATTTCGTATGGGGTTTCAGTCATGTCCAAGTATTCAACAATTTCACGGAAATGCTTTCGACTCGGGTCGCTTAAGTATTCAAGTGGGTTAGGGCTACGAACGGCCAACTCATGTTCAAGCTCTAGCAAGTTTGCGAGAGCCAAAAAAGGATGCTTTTTCATTAATTCTCGAGCAGAGGGGGGCATGACATCTAGTCTTTTCTTAAGAAAGTTTGTTAATTCTCGATTGTAACGAGTACTAGACTCATTGTCTCCAAGCGAATTAATTTTCACTAAGTGATTTTCTTGACCGGCTTCTTGCAAGAGAGAGCGACTGGCTTGAATCAGTATCGCTTCAGCAATACTTTTTTGAACGTTGAAAATACTGAAAGTAACAGCTGTACTATTAGAGTCGGGAAGTTGGTCAAGTGAGTAAAGTAAAACAGGAGCATTTAAAGCGTGTAGATTTTCAGAACAGAAAGTGAATACCCCACTAGTTAATAAACCCTCTTGAGAACCTTTCTTGTTATCGGATTCGGCTGGAGTATAGGAGAGAGGTATTTCACAGTTTTTACACAGAGGATCCTTTTTTAGAGTATTAACTGTACGAAAACCGAAATGTTCTGCGGTGTTAGTGGCAATCTTTAGAAATTCTGTGGGTGAATATTTCATAAGTTGCTTATTTAGCTATTTTTACGCTATTCATAATACTTTCATCTGATTCACCGGGTAGTATGGAAACCTCACTGAAGGGGAAGAGCCTCAAGAAAGCTTTCCCAATGATTCTTTCCTCTTGCAAAACTCCCCAAACTCGAGAATCAGAACTTTCATCTCGGTTATCACCCATGACAAAGTATTCTCTATCGCCTAGAGTTTCTGACATGGCTACATTAGGCTTCATGGATTTTATGTAAGGTTCGTTTAGATTAAAGCCTTCAGGGTGGCCTTCGTTAGTTATTGAGACAATGCTGTTTTCAATTGAAATCGTATCGCCTGGAACACCAATTATTCTTTTAATAAAATATTTAGATGGGTCCCTAGGGTAACGGAAAACTATTACGTCACCTCTTTGAGGGGAATGTAAATGATAACTTACTTGGTCAACAATTAAGTACTCACCATTATGAAAAGTTTCTTTCATTGAAGCTCCAGACACAATAAAAGGTTGGGCAATAAACATTCTGACAGGAATAACTATTAGAAGTGCAATTAGAGAAAACCGCAAAATCTCGACAATAGAATTTTCTTTTTTTTCTTCGGGTTCGTCATTGTTTTCGTCCTCTTCAGGCCATTTATACTCATTATTTTCTTCGTGTTTTTTTTGTGAAAACAAATTCATAACTTAAATTTACATCATTATACTTGAATGAAAAAGTAAAAACAATAAGTAGAAATAAGGAGCGCAAAGCGCGACTATATTTTACTTATGCAGACACTTAGTCGAGCCGCGACCCCGCAGGGAGCGGTCGACTGTAGTGGCCTGCCAAGTAGTAATAAAAACAAACCACGCAAAGTATATAAGTTACTTTGTCTGATGATTTTATCAGGGAGAGAAAAAATCAGGATATAATTAAAATATATTCGTCACGCTCATTATTTTACTTATGTATTATGGAAAGGGAGACTATCCTTTCCTAGGGCAAATCGTTCGAATTCGAGGTTCGTATTTACCACAAAATTGTATCTAAATACCCTAGCTGAAAATAATTTACTCAACCTCAGATTTAAGGTTGTGATATTCTATGTATCATGTATTACGTAGTGGCTTTAGGAAATCCAGGAGAAGAATATATCAACAATCGTCATAACGTTGGCTTTAAAGCCCTGGATTTCATTATTGAGTCATTTGATTTTCCTAGTTTAGAAAAATCAAATGACTTTTTAGGAAAACACACCAGCGGGATAGTAGAAAATGAATCGGTCAGTTTCTTGTACCCTGAAACCTTCATGAATCACTGCGGGCAAGCAGTTAGGAAATTTGTCCCCGACCAAGAAATTTCTAATTTAATTGTGCTTTATGATGATGTGGCTCTGCCGTTCGGAGAAATAAAGGTTTCTTTTGATCGAGGTGATGGAGGACATAACGGAATTAAATCTATTATTAGCTCTTTAAATAGTAGAGCCTTTATTAGAGTGCGGATAGGTGTTGGGATAACAAGTTTTTGGACTGGTAAAATCAAACCTCTGTCAGGCGAAGCTTTGCCAAAATTCGTCTTGGGTAATTTTACGAGTAGTGAAAAAAATAAATTGAAAGAGGAAGTCTTTCCTAAAGTACTCGAAGCTGTCACTTTGACGGTGAAAGAAGGCTATGTAAAGGCGATGAACACCTTAAATTAAGCGAACAAGATAAAAGGCGGCGAGCTACGCTCGCCGCCTTTTATCTTTACCACCTTGGTCTACTTATTGCGCCACTGGATTGCCTTCCTTGTAAGACAGAGTCATACGTTGCTCGGTTGGTTCAAAAAGTGTGATTTTGAACTTGTAAACATTTCCAAGTGAAAGGGAAGACTTCAACATTTCTTCCTTTTCGAATTCAGAAATATGAACTAGACCAGCTACACCTTCTTCAATTGAGGCCAAAGCCCCATGCTTGTTGTATTTGATAACAACCGCATCAACAATTTGATCTTTCTTGAACTTCTTAGCGGCTTCCATCCAAGGATTTTCACGTAATTGTTTGATAGATAGAGAAATTTTGTCATCCTTAACTTCAATTACTTTGACTTTTACTTTGTCGCCAACTTTGTAGAGAGCTCGAGTGTCTTCAACTAGACCCCAGTCAAGTTCAGAAATATGAACCAGTCCTTCGAGGCCTTGTTCAACCTTAACAAAGATACCGAAATCAACTGCCCCAGTAACTTCACCGGTTAGCACGTCTCCGACTTCATACTTACCGACCTTCTCTTCTTTCTCTTCTTTCTCCTGTAGTCCCTTCTCAGAGAAGATTAGTTTATGTTCTTTTTGGTCAGCAGTAATCATTACTACACTTAGGTGCTTACCAATCAGTTCATTAAGAGCATTAAGAATCTTGTCTTTGTCTCCATCAGCTACGCGTGGGTAGTTGTCGGTAGAAAGCTGTGAAGCTGGTAGGAAACCTTGAATACCTTGCCATTCAATAATAAGACCTCCTTTATTAGCTTCTTTAGCCTCTAGACTCATGACCGTACCGCGTTTGACTGCTTCTTCAGCGTCAGCCCATATAAGAGCTTGTCTAGCTTCTTTGAGAGATAGTTCAATATAACCATCTTCATTTTCTGGAGTAACAACTTTGGCGGTAATAGAGTCACCAACGGAGACTTTGCGCAGAATATCTCGGGCGTTCATGTATTCACGACCGTAGATAATTCCAGTACCAAATGGTGGTAGGTCGACAAATACTCTAGCTCGGCCAATAGCTGATACCGTACTGTCTATAAGATGACCTTCCTTCGGGGCAACTGGTGTGTTGGCAGCATAAGACTGCATTACACCACTAACTTCTGACAAAGCAGAAGAAGTAATTTCTGACATAATTCTTTTGTGTTATTCCGACGACACGCGTCTGTACTGCCGAGTCTCAGGGCCGTAAGCATCAGTACAGGGTTAACGTGTGTCGCTAGGAACTAATAAATATGGACATAAATCCATGTACCAAAAATGGTCCGCCAAATATAGTATAAAAAAGTGAAAATGTCTAGCTTAATAGAAAAGGCCAGAGCTACACTCTTGGTCAGTCAAAAGATTTCCCGTTCTGGCTGGTATATCGTATACTACTGACACTATGGTTATTACATATCAGGGAGGGCAGTGCTTTAAAGTGTCTTTTGGCGACACCACTTTAGCATTTGATCCCATCGCGAAACAATCAAAATTACCCAGCGCCAAGTTCGGGGCTGATATCGCTTTTGTTTCTTTAAATCATCCTAATTTTAATGGAGTAGACCAAGCCTCACACGGCAGCAAAGAAGCTTATGTTATTCAAGGTCCGGGCGAGTATGAGGTCGGAGAAGTCACGGCCCGAGGTTATGGCACCAAGACTACCTACGAAGGAGTCGAAAGATACAACACCATTTATCAAGTCAGACTCGAAGATATCAATATGATTTTCTTGGGCGCACTCGGCGATGCTGAGATTGACCCAAAGATTCTTTCCGAACTAGGTGAAATAGACATCTTGTTTGTCCCAATTGGGGGAGGGGATGTAATTGATGTACCTCAAGCTTCAAAACTAGCTATCAAATTAGAAGCTAAACTGATTATCCCTATGCACTATGACAAAAATTCCCTCGGAGCTTTTCTAAAAGAAATTGGGGCTGACGGTACTACGTCTGTAGACAAATTGACCCTTAAAAAGAAAGATATCAACGAAATGGAAGGAGAAGTAAAGGTTTTGAAGGCGGCTTAGATTCAAAATACGTTGCCGCTTCGGCAAAATAATTGTAATGAAAAAAATCTTCCTCTACATCAATAAAAAGCCAAAGTCAGTTAGGGATAATTATGCTTTAGGTATAGCGACAGCTTTTACGTCCTTGGTACTTTTCATTTGGTTGGTGGCTAGTCCGGGGGGTGTTTTTAAATCAAACGAAGAAATTTCAGTCGAAAAAAATTCCACCACCCCTTTTTCGACACTCATTAGTGAGTCTAAGGAAAAAATATCTCAGATGAAGGATTCTATTTCACAGACTTCAAAAGTTGAGGATTCTCAAACTGCTTCAGCTGCCAATTCTTCTAGTAGTAATCCTAGTGGAATCATTCTAAATGATGAAGATTTAGAATTACTGCGTCAAAATTCTGAACAAAACAGGGTTATTGAAAATAAAAGCTACAATGAGGTAATGATTGCTACCACTACCAACTCGACTGAGACTTCTGTTGGTACTAGCACCAACACTCAGTAAATGTGTTATACTCATTATTATTTTTATTCCAGCTGTAAAGACATATGCCGAAAAAGACAATTGTTGTTGACGAAATACCGGCCTCACCTAGGGGAATAGTGGTACAAAATATTACGACTGAAATGGAGACCGCATATCTTGATTATGCGATGTCAGTTATTACCCAGCGAGCCTTGCCAGATGTTCGTGATGGTCTAAAGCCAGTACACCGAAGAATTCTCTATTCTATGCGCTTAAACGGCTTAACTGCTAGCGCTAAATTTAAGAAGTCAGCTACAGTAGTAGGAGACGTTCTTGGTAGTCTTCACCCTCATGGCGACGCCTCCGTCTATGAAGCAATGGTAAAATTGGCTCAGCCTTTTTCTACGCGTTACCCACTCGTGCTTGGGCAGGGAAACTTTGGTTCTATTGACGGAGACTCCGCGGCCGCCTATCGATACACTGAAGCAAAAATGTCAAAACTGGCTGAAGAACTACTTCGTGATCTAGAGAAAGACACTGTTGACTGGCGACCCAACTTTGACGGCACCAAGAAAGAACCAATTGTCCTGCCGGCTGCCGTACCCAACCTGCTTTTGATGGGCTCACTTGGTATTGCAGTGGGTATGGCTACTAATATCCCACCGCATAATTTGCGCGAGATTGCTGCGGCCGTAGCTCACTTGATTGATAATCCTGCTGCCACTACTGATGATTTGCTTAAGTTTGTTAAAGGTCCTGATTTTCCGGTTGGAGCGGTGGCTTTCAACCAAAAGGATATATTACATGCCTACTCTAACGGTAAGGGTGGGGTGGTTGTGCGGGGAGAGGCCGAAATTGTTGAGGACAAACGGGGCGCTTTTATGATTGTCATCACCTCTATTCCTTATCGTGTCAACAAGGCCGATTTGCAAGTTAAAATAGCTGACCTGGTACGAGACAAGAGAATTGAAGGAATTCGCGATATGCGCGATGAGTCTACTTCTGATATCAGAATTGTTATCGAGCTTAAGAGTGGGGCTCAACCGCAAACTGTTTTAAATAAATTATATAAACACACTCAACTGGAAGATACTTTCCACTATAATATGGTGGCTTTAGTTGACGGAATCCCTCAGACCTTATCGTTAAAGGTGATTCTTCAAGAGTATGTAAAACATAGACTCGAAGTAATTCGTCGTCGTACCGCTTATGATTTGAGAAAGGCTCAAGATCGCGAACATATTTTACTTGGCCTCAAGAAAGCTCTTGATCATATTGATAAGATTATAAAGACTATTCGAGCTTCAAAAGATGTTCCGACCGCCCACGCCGCATTGATGAAAGAGTTTAAGTTCTCAGCTATTCAAGCTCAGGCTATTCTCGACATGCGCCTTCAGAAATTGGCTGGACTAGAACGCAAGAAGATTGAGGATGAGTTAACCGAAGTACAAAAACTGATTAAGGAACTGGAAACCATTCTTAAGAGTAAAGAAAAGATGATGAAAATCGTCAAAGAAGATTTGCTAGAAATTGCTGAAAAATATGGAGACGACAGAAGAACTAAAATTGTTAAAGGGGGAGTGAAACAACTTTCACAAGAAGATTTGGTACCAGATGATGAAAGTGTGCTGGTCTTGACTGCGGGTGGTTACGTTAAAAGAACTAACCCAGAAGAATACAAAACTCAAAAAAGAGGTGGAGTGGGAGTAGTTGACCTCAACACCAAAGAGGAAGATGTGGTGACTGTTTTGTTGACTACTTCTGCTCATAGTGACTTACTTTTCTTTACTGACAAAGGAAAAGTTTATCAAAGCAAGATGTACGAAATTCCAGAAGGTCGTCGGGCAACCAGAGGGAAATCAATTATGAATTTTCTGTCTATGACACAAGAAGAAAAGGTAACTTCTGTTTTGGCGGTCCGAAAGGAAGAGTGGACTGGGGATTGGAGTCTAATGATGGTTACAAAAAATGGTGTAGCTAAGAAAAGTGATGCAGCTTCTTTCAAAGATGTAAGACGCAGTGGACTAATTGCTATTACTTTAAAAGACGACGACTCACTGATTGCTGCCAAGTTTGTTGGTAAAGGAGATGAGATTTCTTTGGTAACTTTGCATGGACAATCGATACGCTTTAAGGAAAGTGATGTTCGTCAGATGGGACGAACAGCCGCTGGCGTGTCTGGTATGAAACTTTCTAAGGGCGACATGGTTGTTTCGGCGGACGTCTTTAACAAAGATGAAAAAAAGACCGAGGTCCTTATCGTGACCCAACAAGGTTATGGTAAAGCTACTCCGGCCAAGGAGTATAAGACACAAAAACGTGGTGGTTCTGGTATCAAAACTGCAAAAGTCACTAGCAAGACCGGTGAAGTAGTGTGCGGTATTGTCTTGCGAGAAGATGAAAAAAACGATGGAGAACTAGTCATCATGAGTCAAAAGGGCCAGGTAATTAAACTTCCTCTCAAGTCAGTACCTACCCTGGGTCGCCAGACACAAGGAGTACGGGTAATGAAAATGCGCGAAGGAGATGCGATTGCTAGTGTGGTTTTTGTCTAAAGTATGTTTGGATAGTTAGAAATAAAGGACGACTGCCTACGGCAGCCGTCCTTTATTTCACAACCATTACCCGAAGTAGCTTCTTTTTCATGTATAATTAGAAGTAATGAATTTTGTTTTACCTGGTCGATTTGTAATTCCAGAAGTAGTGTCTACACACTTTCACATTAAAGAAGGTGAAAAAGTAGCTGACCTTGGTTCTGGAGCGGGCTTTTTCTTGAAGCCACTGTCTGAAGCCGTGGGACCTGAAGGTAAGGTTTATGCTTGTGAGATACAAAAAGTTTTAGTTGAAAAACTAGGTGACTATGCGCGTGCAAATGGCTTAACCAACATTCAACCCTTATGGTGTGACTTAGAAGAGGTGGGAGGAATCAAATTACCAAATAATACTTTAGATTCCGCGATTTTGGTAAACACACTATTTCAGTTCGAGTTAAAGGAAGCAGCCTTAACCGAGATTAGGCGAGTACTTAGGCCAAGTGGTGTTGTCTACGTCATAGATTGGTCAGAGTCTTTTGGTGGTTTGGGTCCACAAAGTAAAGACGTAATCACCAAAGAAATGGCCACTGACTTATTTGAATCACAGCAGTTTATTTTTGAGCGAGAATTTGAGGCGGGAGGCCATCACTACGGTTTAGCTTTTCGTAAAATATGAAATTAAGACCATTTGAGCTAACTTTAGTAATTATATTTGGAGCTCTTTTTATCACGGCCCTTATTTTGATTCGTACCTATGACCCCCCCGCAGACGAGAGTGTTACCGTCGTAGGTACTGTTTCAATTTGGGGTACATTACCCCCAAGTGCAATTAATGATTTAATCAAAAAAATTAGCCTCAAAGACAAAAGCTATGAGATGGTCACTTATAGCTACTTTCCCCCAGAAAAATTTGATGAAGCTTTTCTCAATACCCTAGCCGACCAAAATAGCCCCGACCTACTGCTTCTTCCACACGACTTGTTAGCCAAGCATCGTTCCCGTTTACAACCTTTAATCCTTGAGTCTTTTCCAGAACGAGACTTTAGAAGCACTTACATTGATGGAGCAGATATTTTTGTTTTGAGTGACGGTATTTATGGCTACCCAGTCTTCGTTGATCCTTTGGTAATGTTTTGGAACCGGGATATTTTTGCCAGTAACGGTTTGCTGACTGCCCCAAGTACCTGGGAAGAGATTGTGGCTGATATTGTTCCGACTATTACCAATAGAGACTTTAATCGAACCATCAAGCGCTCTGCTTTAGCGATGGGCGAGTATAGTAATATCAAAAATGCTTTTCCTATCTTATCTTTATTATTACTACAGGGTGGTAGTGCTTTAGTAACAGAAGAGAATAAGATATATAGCATTCGACTAAATGAGACTCTAAACAGGTCTGGTGCAACACCCTTTACCAATGCTGTTACTTTCTTTACAAATTTTAGCAATACCTCTAATACGCTATATAGTTGGAATCGCTCACTTCCTTTAGACAGAGACATGTTTTTGAGCGAAGATTTAGCCATTTATTTTGGCTTTGCTAGTGAAGGAAGAGATATTGAAACTAAAAATCCAAACCTCAGCTTTGATATAGCTGAAGTGCCTCAAGGAGCTGAAGCTAGCGTGAAGCGTACTTATGGCCAATTTTATTCGCTAATGATTCCAAAGGCTGCTAAGAATAAGAATGGTTCATTTAGTGTGATGCAAAATTTAGGTAGTCAAGAGAATGCAAAAGAATTGGCAAGTGGCTACAATATGGTACCGGTTTACAGAAGTTCCATAATATCAGGTAGTAACGATATATACGGACGTATTGCTTACAAATCAGCCAATTACGCTCGTGGCTGGCTTTCTCCAGACAAGAATCGTTTAGATGAAATACTAAGTAGAATGATTGGTGATGTTAATGCTAATCGGAGTGATATATACTCTGCTACAACAGATGCTATGAATCGTATCCAGCAAATTTATTAATCTATATTATAATAGGCTTATGTTTAGTAAAATCAAAAAATTTTCAAGTAAAGTTTTACCTTTGGTCACAGTAATTTTTTTAGTTTCGGCTACTACTGTCGCGGCTCAAGGGTTAGGGGTTACACAAAATGTTTCTATCGTTAATCCTCTTAAAATAAATTCTCTAGAGGACTTGCTAGTAGCCATTCTAAATATTTTAATTGTCCTCGCTGCGCCGATTGTAGTCTTCTTTATTATCTACGCTGGTTTTCTTTATGTTACAGCCAGAGGCAATGCCGCTCAAGTGGAGCAAGCCACCAGAGCCCTTACCTATGCCATTATTGGTGGTGTACTTATTATCGGTGCGGTTGCTATTGCCGAGATTGTTAAAAATCTAGTTGGTTCATTTACTACCACTCCTTAAATTATCTGTCATTATGCCACCAACCACCTTTAGAAAGATAGTAGATTTATTTCTAAGTTTAATCAATTTAATTATCCCAGCAATTTTTGCTGTCGTTTTTGTTTTTTTAGTTTGGAAAATAATTGATGCTTGGATTATTAATGCTGGCGATGAAAGAAAGCGTGAAGAAGGTAAGCAGTTTGCTCTCGTGGCTGTTGTTGTCTTTGTCGTTATGGTTGTCACTTGGGGCATAGTACGAATGATCCGGAGTTCACTTTTTGGCATTTAGACCAGTAGCTTACTTATACACAGGTCGTCAAAAAAACTTGATTATTGGTGATATTACCTGTATAATAGTGGGTAGTGTTATTATTTAATGTATAAATATATAGTTTGTATGCGAAGTTTAAAATTATTTATCGGTTCAGCTTCACTATTCCTACTTCCAGTAGCTATGGTGGCTGCACAAGGATTGGTTACTACTGGTTCAGGAGGACCTTTTGGTACTCTACTAGCGAATATTCTTGAGTTTACTAACAAAGTCCTTATTCCTTTCATTATCGGAATTGGTTTCCTAGTATTTGTTTGGGGAATGTTCCAATACTTTATTCTTGGCGGCGCTAATGATGATTCAAAGGAAAAAGGAAAGAGTTTGATGATTTACGCAACTCTTGGTTTCGTCCTTATCTTTGTTTTCTGGGGAATCGTAACCTTCTTGGTCGATACAATTGGTCTTTCTGGAAAGTCTACACAGGTAACTATTCCAACCACTCCGACTCTGACTCCGGCTCCATAGTTTTCTAGCTAATGCACTAATGCACAAAAAAGCCCCGT
Source organism: Minisyncoccia bacterium (assembly GCA_041736805.1). Taxonomy (GTDB): domain Bacteria; phylum Patescibacteriota; class Minisyncoccia; order Phycocordibacterales; family UBA918; genus OLB19. Next base: position 60,476 of record JBGSSW010000011.1, on the reverse strand, counting down.
CAGGGGCTTTTTTGTGTATTAGTGATACTTCTTTATTAACAATTTGCTATAATTTAAGCATTATGACACCGCAACAACAGGCCGCTGAAGAAGCCGGAAAGTTTGTTTCAAAGGTAAACGACATCATCCTTTACCCTTTGATAGCCCTACTATCAGGGATTGCTTTTTTATTCTTTATTTGGGGTTGTGCTGTCTATATTTTAAACGCTGATAACGACTCCGCCCGAGAAGAGGGTAAAAAGCATATGATGTATGGCATCATCGGCTTGGTGGTAATGCTCTCGGCTTACACTATTTTAGCTATTGCAACCGGCACTTTTGGCTTAGATAAGCAGACCGATTGTGCTTTGGACCCCACTGCCACAGGTTGTGATCAAGTTTTTAAGTTTTCTCCTTAATCCCTAGACTTAAATCATTTTAATTATAAATAAAAAAGCCCACTAGATTTTCAATCTAGTGGGCTTGAATCCTTTCGTCAAGGAACATTTCTGAGCAGTCAGTTTCCTTTCTGCCCATATGGACAAGGTTGTTCGTGAAAACCTCCTTTCACAAGTGTGAATTTGGTGTCAACCGAGTTCACACTTAGAGCTGCCAACTTGGCTTTCGTTTCATCGGTGAACCGAAAGCGCATCCGATCTGTTCCAACCGGCTTTACTTCAACGTACATCACCGAGAACTTGAAGTCCCCTTGGTTCTGGGCTTCCGGGCAGATAAAATGCCGATATCCCAAGTTGATGTTGGTCAGCTTGACGTCGACCACGGCGAGGGAGTTGAGTCCCATCACTGTGCTGGCGCTTTGTCCTGGAACCGCATTGCGAAAGTTCAAGGGCGGAAGCTCGGCGTACGGTACTGGCTTGTAGTTTTGGTACAGGAACCAAATACCCACCATCATCAGGATGGCCAACATCCACCCCAAGAAGGTAGGGAAGCCACCGCTAGATGACTTCCTTGTTGAAGGCAGAAAACTCCGCACTACCAACCAGACAACCAAGAGGATTACTCCCCAGATTACCCAATTAGTCCACTCTGGACCAATAGAATCACCGAGTGCCTTCCCAGGTGTGGTGACGTTCCAGTCCCAAGTCTCCAGAAGCTTGCCAGCTTCCGTATTGTCGAGCTTGCTCCGCGTAGTGTTAGCAGCACCGGTATTGTTATCAACCTTTTTGCTTATCGTCTCCTCATGCTGTTTGTCACCGGTAAAAAGGTCCCGATCAGTTACTCCTCGAAAAGTGATAGTTCCAGCCACAAACAACAGGGCAGCTGCTGTGAATAGCCATATCCAGTTAATCTTCTTCATTTACCTTTACCCCCTATTTGTTGGCCGCCAGCAATAGCTGCTCTCGTAAGTGGATCACTACCAGGTACCATTACGATGGAAACACCCTTGTTACCATCGGCGGTAGCAGCAAGTGCTCTGGCGAAATCGCTAATCGGTTCACCTTTCGAGTCAAATGACAGGATTGCCGCAACTTCCTGTTGCGTCTGTGCACTAATGACTTGTGCTGTACGCTGATAACCTTCAGATGAGGCCTTTTCGCCAGCTTCTCTGACTGTCCCTGAAAGTTGAGCGTCACTCAGGATAAGGTTATCTAAAGCCTCACCCACCTCTTCAAGGATAGGGCTAAGCTTCTCTCGCACATCCAGGATCGCTACTGCCAGATTTCCGTCGCGTTTCGACACAGACACTTGTTCTGGATTGCCGGTTTGTTCAACCAACCTGGCAAATTCCACCACTTGAGGAGCGATTTGATCTGGGAAAGTTTCTGGCTTACCCTCCAACACTAGTCTGTGGTATATAGGGCTGCCAGAATTGTCCTTCACCATCGTACCTTCTAGGTAAGAGTCTTTCTTTTTGAGAGTGAAAACTACCAGAACCCTGTCCCCGACGATTAAGTCAGTAACAATTTCCTTTGCAACATTGAAGTCAGTGTCACGAATTAGACCAGCCGCCTTCCGAAGGCCGGTTCTGGTTGTATTTGCAATCCGAAGGTTAGCATCGGTCACACGAGCCCTTTTGATAGGGTCTATTGTTGTTGTATTAACGTCCAAAGAAGACGTTACAGTACTTCCTCCTTGTGTTTGTAGAAGAATTACAGTGTCCTTTACTTTTGAGTCTGCTGAGTTCCAAATTTGCAAAATTCTCTTGCCTATGAAGACAAAGCCTTGTGCTTCGCCTGGTCCAGCTTGAACATTTTCCGCCTTGGGTAGAGGTTGAATGCTGATACCAAAAAAGAACCTTTGACCCAGCCACCAGTAATCACCTTCCTGGATAAAGACATGGTATCTCGTACCAAGGAAAGTAATGATTCCAACATGGTTCGCTGGAACTGTGATTTTCGGTTCGTTCCAGGCTACTGTAATGGCCATAGCTGAACCGATTATCCACCAAAGGCCGTTCAAGTATTGGATATTGAATATTCCGAAGATGAAAGCCAGGAAATAGGTTAGAACAAAACCCCCAGCAATACTTACCAATACCCGAGCGACTTGAGCTGAGATGGTATTGAGGTACCAACCAACTCTTGTTAGTTCTTTGCTTTCAGGCGGTACCCCCACGTGAATTGTGGACTTGAGATTCTTTGTCAGAAAATCTGGAATGGTCACTTTGAAGAAAGTCCCGAAAATACTCATGGGTTGTTCAACTTTGTTCATATAGGTTCTCCTTGTCGGATTAATTCCGACGTAAATCAATTGTCAAAGAAGTGACGGGGTGGCTTGTGGGCCGCTCCAACTTTTGTAGGGGCTGTTTTTAATACAACCTCTTCCATTTACCATGATACCATATTTAGGTAGAAAAGTCAAGTTTACAGTGCTTATTCTAGCCTTATAAATAAGGGTAATTTTAGGATTTGGGGGAGAATTGGAGAGGAAGGGGGTTTTGGGATAAAGTGAGGGCAGAAAGCGAAGCTTTCTGCCCCGGTCATCCACAGTTATCTTATTTAACTAAGAAAGCTTTTACTATTAATAATTCTCTTGATATTTATGATGGTGCAAGCAAATTAATTTAGTTTTGGTTGCACCGCTTAGGTTACTCTGGTAACATTTTGTTCTCATCTGCTTAAACTATTTTATGCCCGCTATTACCAAAGATCTCCGGCCAAGAAGTGAAAAAAGACAAGCGGCTTTAGGTGATGTTCGTCCTCGTACCACCTTGTCTTTTTACCGCTACGTAAAAATCGCTGACCCTATAGGGTTTAGACAGCGTCTTTTGCTGGCTTGGACTGAAATGGGTTGTTTAGGTAGAATCTATATTGCTCACGAAGGTATCAATGCCCAAATGAATGTACCGAAGGAAAATTGGGAAAAGTTTGACAACTGGGTGCACGCTCAACCTGAATTAGCCGGTGTTCCGTATAAAATTGCCGTCGAAGAGGGTGATTTACCATCTTTCTATAAACTTACCATTAAGGTCCGTCCAAAGATTGTCGCCGACGGTCTTGATGATGATAGTTTTGATGTTACTAACACTGGAGAGTACCTGACGGCAGCGGAAATGAATAAATATATTGATGATCCAGAAGCGGTAGTGATAGATATGAGAAATGCTTACGAAAGTGAAATTGGCCACTTTGAAAATGCTGTTACTCCAGATGTGGATACTTTTCGTGAAGAATTAAAGGTGGTACCTGAGCTCTTGAAAATCCACAAGAATAAAAAAATTGCTTTATACTGCACAGGGGGAATTCGCTGCGAAAAAGCTAGTGCTTGGCTCAAGCACCAAGGCTACAGCAATGTAAAACACCTTAGAGGGGGAGTAATTGATTATAAACATCAAGTCGAAAGAGAAGGCCTACCAAATAAATTTAAAGGTAAGAACTTTGTTTTTGATGAAAGACTAGGGGAGACTATTGGGGTCGAAATAATTTCTCACTGCCATCTTTGTCGGACCACTAAGAGTGATAAACACTATCATTGTAAAAATCAAATTTGTCACGTTCTTTTCTTGGGCTGTGAAGATTGTGTTAGTAAAAGACAAGGTTATTGTTCAAGATGGTGTGAATTAAGTGACAAGGCTCCGACTGGCTTAAAAAAACGTTTTGCTCGTTATTACAATCGTTATTTCAGGGGAGCACAGTTTAAGAAGGCAAGATTACGGTCGGTTGCGTAATAATAATTTAGAATAAGGAAAAATTTTAGCCAATGAGTATACTGTCTCAATGACGGAGGAATTTGAGCTAATTAGTAGATAGCTTTTGTGAGAAAAAGACTTGGTCACGAATAATTTCTTTTAGAAATTTTCTCGACCCGGACTCGCCGGCCCAAAGGGGCCCCGGCTCCGTCTTTCAAGTCCTCTCCCTCACTACAAACGACAAAGACTCAGAAACAAAATTTCTGAGTCTGTCGATTTGTGCGTGGGAGAGGACTTGAACCTCCACAGGTTACCCTATTAGTTCCTAAGACTAACGCGTCTACCAATTTCGCCACCCACGCGGGTGTGGGGAAGAGTATATCATAAAATGAGGAGATGGCGAGAGGATGAATTTAAATAATTAAATATACATAGATATGTTTGTAGTCACGAGTTAAAAGTCAACTGTTCGTGGGCATTAAGTATAACGTCTGACACAAGTTACTAAGTATATTTGTTAGTCAGTGACTTAAACTGATACCTCAAGGGGTATCTCCCTCTACGAGGGCAGTATCCCAATTGGCTATATTGAGGCGCACATGTGGTCACGAATAATTTCTTTCAGAAATTTTCTCGACCCGTAAAACATTGTGTAGACACTGTTTTACCACTCGTTCGCAAACTCACATCGTTCCAGTTCGCACTAGAGCCGTACCTGCCTCGGGGCAGGTACTAAAACAACAAGACCATTATTCAATTGAATAATGGTCTTGTTGTTTTGCTCTAGTGCGCCCTCAAGGGATCGAACCTTGGACCTTCTCCTTAAGAGGGAGCTGCTCTACCAGCTGAGCTAAGGGCGCAATGGAAAGAAGTGTACAATATATATTTTCTTTAAACAAGGTTAGGGGGATTGCTTTGCAAGGACTAATTAAGATGTATAAAAATAAATAGGTCGCGCGTGACTAAGTATATTTTTAGTCTTCGGCTCAAATTTACTAAGTGTTCCGGGGTCCTGGTACACTGGCTCACAAGTTAACATTGCTCCGCTTTTCGATTCTCGCTCTGGCCACCTTGCTGGGAATCGCTTCTTACAGAAGCAGTATCCCAATTGGCTTGATTATTTCGCAAGCTCATAATCAAGCTCAATCAGGCTTCGATTTCCGCTAGCAATAATAAAAGATGACGGACAATTTGTCCGTCATCTTTTATTATTGTGCCCAGAGCGGGAATCGAACATTACATGTTCGGTACACCTTTTGGATATATTTCCTTTCAGTCAATCTATCTCAAAAGCTTTTCGACTCCCTCGCCTAAAATTAAAGACCCTATCCTAAAAGGAATAAGGTCTTTAATTTTAGGTGCCCAGAGCGGGAATCGAACCCGCACGGCCTTGCGACCACAAAATTTTAAGTCTTGCGTGGCTACCAATTACACCATCTGGGCACAGCAATATATTATCTCTGCTAATGGGGGTCGGTCACTTTCATGGTTATTTGTTTCGTCTGATGACTCACAAATAAACTTATTTGCTTGACCATAGCTCGCTGGTTCGGTTGCTTAATGAAAAGCACCTCACATCGCTCGCTTTTCAACTCCCACCCAGAACTCGTGTTTGCCGCGGCAAACACTTGAGTCCTGGGTGGGAGTTGAACCCACGTATGGCGGTTTTGCAAACCGCAGCGTTAACCACTTCGCCACCAGGACTTAATTTCTGTACGCACTACTTTAGCATTTTTTTCGACTAAAACAAAAGTATTAGACTCTGCCCTCAGACGATTTATTTGCTTGGTCTTCTATTTCTCTGGCAATAACATCGATGTCTTGCCTGTGACGTTCTCCATAATCAACACTGAACTCAATAAAGGGTATTATTTTCAGATTACTCTTCTTTTTGATGTAACCGCGAAGTTCACTTCCGCAACGCTTCAAGAAATTTAAAGCATCTTCTTCGCGGCCATCGGGAATAGTAGTAAAGAAAATTGTTACCCGACGATAATCAGGAGAAGTCGAAGTTCGAGTAACTGTAATCAAAGGATCAGTATTTGCCTCTTGCTGAATAAAGCTAGCTACTAGTTCTCTAATCAAGGATTCTACACGAAGATGACGGTCTGACATAAGAGAGATTATGTAATTATTAGATCGTACGGTTCTAGGTGGTCACCAGGCGCAACTTCATTCTTGGTTTCTAATTGGAGTCCAAATTCACCCTCTTCAACATGTTGTACGTCAGATTTGTACTGCTGCAGATTTTTTATTGTTCCTTTACCAACTTCAATATCACGACGTGTGATTTTTACTTTTTGATTCATTTTTATCATTCCTTCCTCTACACGGGCTCCTAAAACATGAAGATTCTTTTGCGTACTAAAGAATTTTAGTACTTTTACTTTTCCGGTAACTTTCATTTCTTCAATTTGAGGAGTGCGGTTTTTTAGGGCCGTGTTTAACCAATCAGATAATTCATAGATGATACTAAAAGTATCGATTTCAACCCCTAATCTTTCTGCTAGTTCAGCTGCTTGTCTTTCGACTTTTACATTAAAACCTACCACGATTGAGTTTTTGGTCGCGCTAACATTTTGAATGTCGTTTGAGGTGATGTCTCCCACTCCAGTACTGATAATTCTTACGGCAATACGGTCAGAAGTAAATTTACTAAGCTCGTGTTCAATGGCTTCAATTGTACCCAATACATCGGCTTTAATTAGAATCGGGATAGTTGGCAATGAGTTCACTTGGCGGACATACTCAGCTGGCTTAGTTTGATTTGCTTCAATAGCTACTTCAGCTTCTTTTTTTGAGTTAACAGTGTAGAAGTTGGTACCAATAGCTGGAGTTTCATTAAAACCAACTATTCCGACTGGAACAGATGGGCCGGCTTCAGAAATTGTTTTACCCAGGTCATCTTCCATAATGCGAACCGGAGTGTATGAAGTCCCTGCTACTACAAAAGTACCTTTTTTTAAGGTCCCGTCTTTTACAATTAAAGTGGCCGTATTGCCTCGTTTGGGATCAAGACGTCCTTCGATAATTTGTCCAACGGCGGCGGCGTTAGTGTCTCCCGTCAACCCCACTAATTCTGCTGAGAGAATTACTAAATCTAGTAGTTCATGAATTCCTTCACCAGACTTAGCGGAAACACCAACCCAAGGTATATCCCCACCCATACCTTCAACGTAGATTTCATTCTCAATCAGACTAGATTGAGTACGAACAATATCAGCACCAGGCTTGTCAATTTTGTTGATAGCAACAATGTAAGGAATATTAGCTTGCTTGATGGAGTTAAGTGCTTCTAGAGTTTGTGGTTTAACACCATCTTCCGCTGAAACAACCAAAATCGCGATGTCGGCCACATCAGCTCCACGCAGACGCATTTTCTGGAAGGCTTCGTGGCCTGGAGTGTCTAAGAAAGTTATTTGCTCATTACTACCTTCCTTGGTCTTGTGACTAACTACGTAAGCTGAAAGGTGTTGGGTGATTCCGCCAGCTTCAGCGTCAACCACGTTACTTTTACGAATGTAGTCTAATAGTGTAGATTTGCCATGGTCAATATGACCCATCACAACCACAATCGGCGGTCGCTTAACTATATTTTCCTTGTTATTTTTTTGTTTTTTCATGGTGTGTACAAGCAACTGATTGCCTCGACAGATTCTCTCTATGAGGTCGAATCTGTCGAGGCAACGGTATAAATTCACAATAGTCGCACTGGTGTGCTCGTTTGTTCATTTAAAAAGCCTTAAAATGGCGTACTAATAAATAAGTGCAGGCAGTATAGCAAAGATTTACATATTTTTCACCTTGTGTCATGATTTTGAAATGTTTTTCACTAAGCCTAAAAAAAAGCGAATTTATCTTGATCACGCCGCGGCTACGCCAATACACCCACAGGTGAAGGAAGTAATGTTGCCATTTTGGGAAGATACTTTTGGTAATCCAAGTGCTGTTCATTTTGAAGGGGTACAAGCAAGGCAGGCCGTTGAGTCAGCTAGAGAAAAAGTAGCCTCGATACTAGGAATAAAAGCAAGCGAAGTAGTCTTTACCTCTGGGGGTACAGAGAGTAACAATTTAGCCATCTTGGGTTTTGTAGAAAATCTTCACAATATTCAGGGGTTGGCGTATAAAGAGATTGAGATAATTACCACAAAAATTGAACACCCTTCAATTACTGAATTACTACCACTTTTAATAAACAAAGGGGCCGTGATTAAATATGTGCCCATTGATAGTGAAGGTAAAGTCACAGTTGAGGCCTTGAGTAGTGTTTTGAGCTCTAGAACCAAATTGATTACTTTTGCGTATGCTAATAGTGAAGTTGGTACAGTTCAAGCCGTATCTCGTTTAGCCAGAGTAGTAAGAAAATACGAAAGAGAAAATAATACTAAAATTTCATTACACATAGATGCGGCCCAGGCTCCACTCTGGTTACCTTGTGAGTTAGAAAGATTGGGAGTAGATATGATGTCGCTAGATGTCGGAAAATGTAATGGACCAAAAGGGGTCGGTATTTTAGCGAACCGCTCTTTGACTGCTTTGTCACCAATTTTGTATGGTGGGGGACAGGAGTCTGGGCTGCGACCGGGGACAGAAAATGTGGCTGGAATTGTCGGAGCAGCAAAAGCTTTAGAAATTGCTCAAGTGAATTATTCAGAGCGAGCAAAAAAAGTCCAAGCGATCAGAGAGGCTTTTATTGTTGAGCTACAAGCTGCTTTACCCGAAGCTTTATTAAATGGTCCTGATGGTGAAAATCGTTTACCTAATAATATAAATATTTCCTTACCAAAACTTGATACCGAGTTTGCGGTGATTTACTTAGATACTAATGGTATATCTGTTAGTACTAAAAGTGCTTGTGCTGGGGCTGATGGTGGAGAAAGCGCAGTAGTCTTAGCAATGACAGGGAATAGTGAAAGAGCCAAATCAACTTTACGTTTATCTCTAGGAGAAGAGACAACAAAATCAGATATGCAGAATGTTCTAGTTGTTTTGGTGAAATACTTCAAAAAAATGAATAACTTGACCAACTAGTTTTTTCGTTGCAATATAGAGGAAACGAACACGTATAATAAAGTATCTGATTGTTTAAGCACAGCCATTTTTCTGTCTTGTAACAACGTGTCGTATAATCAAGTTTGAACTATGCCTAATTTTCAAAATTTTACATCAAAAGCAAAGGAAGCAATTAGAAAAGCCCATGAGCTTGCTATTGAGCGTGGACAAAATCATGTCAGCCCAATTCATCTTTTGACTGCTTTAGCCATGCAAGATGAAAGTACTGTGATTTCCGTGTTAGACCGTTTAGATATTGATATTATTGCGTTCACAGATTTGCTACTTGAAGCTTTGGAGGCGGCTGAGGCCCAAACTACCATTTCGCCCTCTTATCAACTATACCTAACTCCTGAACTAGCCAAGGCGTTAGAATTTTCTGGACAATTGGCAGAACAAATGGGAGATTCTTATGTTGGAGTTGAGCATTTATTTATTGCTACTTTAGAACATCCCGGTCCAGCAGCGGAAATGCTGCAGCGTATGGGGGTAGAAAAAGAAAAAGTGGTTCGTACGGTAAAGGAAATCAGAGAGCATAGTAGTGCCTCAGATGTTCATGCTCCCAAAAAATATCGCGCTCTCACAAAGTACACTAGAAACCTGACTAAGTTAGCTCAAGAAAACAAACTCGATCCAGTAATTGGTCGTGATATGGAAATCCAGCGAGTGATACAAATTCTTTCACGTCGCACCAAAAATAATCCAGTTTTGATTGGAGAAGCCGGTGTCGGCAAGACCGCAATTGCTGAAGGATTGGCTCAACAGGTTGTCCTTGGTCAAGTGCCAGAATCAGTTAAAGATAAAGAAATTTTATCTTTGGACTTGGGTCTCTTGGTGGCTGGAACAAAGTTTCGGGGTGAATTTGAAGATAGGTTGAAGTCAGTTATGAAAGAGGTTGAAGCTTCAAATGGCGGAGTGATTTTATTTATTGATGAATTACATACAATTGTGGGAGCGGGTCAGGCCGAGGGTTCAATGGATGCTTCAAATATGCTAAAGCCAGCTTTGGCTCGGGGAGAAATGAGAGTGATTGGCGCTACGACTCTTAAAGAATACCAAAAACATATTGAAAAAGACCCAGCCCTAACAAGGCGCTTTCAGCCCGTGTTTGTAAACGAACCATCTCCGGAAGATGCGATTGCGATTTTACGTGGTCTGTCAGAAAAGTATGAGTTATTCCACGGGGTTCGTATTAGTGATGACGCCATTGTCTCAGCCGTAAACCTTTCTTCAAGGTATATTTCTGACCGTTTCTTGCCTGATAAGGCAGTGGATTTGATTGATGAGGCTGCTTCAGCTTTACGTATTTCTCTAGAGAATAAGCCTGAAGAATTGGTGATCGCTGACCGAAAAGTGCGTCGTTTGGAAATAGAACGAGAAGCTTTGCGCAAAGAAGTAGAAATTTCTGAAAATAAAAAGAAAATTAAAGAAAGGATAAAGGAAATCGAAAGAGAAGTTGGTGATTTAAAAGAAACTACTTCAGCAATCGAAACAAAGTGGATTAACGAAAGAGCAGCTTTAGGTGAAATAAGTAGATTAAAGAAAGAGTTGGAAGAATTAAGAGTTGAGGCTGAAAATGCTGAAGCTATTGCTGACTTAACTAAGGCTGCTGAAATTCGCTACGATTCAATTCCTTCTACTCAGCGTGAATTGGATGAAAAATTAAAGAAATTAAAGAAACTACAGCATAATCGAAGATTGTTAAAAGAAGAGGTGACTGAAGAAGACATTGCTGGAGTGGTTTCACGCTGGACTGGTATTCCAGTATCAAGAATGCTAGAGGCTGAAGCCATGAAGTTGTCTCGCATGGAAGATTTCTTAAAAGAAAAAGTAGTCGGACAAACACACGCCATTAAACTAGTCGCTGATGCTATCAAACGTTCGCGAGCCGGCATCTCTGATCCTAATAGGCCAATTGGGTCATTTCTATTTTTGGGTCCAACCGGAGTTGGTAAAACAGAACTCTCAAGAGCTTTGACTGAATTTATGTTCAACGACCCTGATTCATTGGTTCGTATTGATATGTCTGAGTTTATGGAGAAACATTCAGTTTCAAAAATTATTGGCTCTCCACCTGGATATGTGGGTCATGAAGAAGGAGGTTCGATTACTGAAAGAGTGCGTCACCGGCCATACTCAGTTATTTTGTTGGATGAGATTGAAAAGGCTCATCCTGAAGTCTTTAATATTTTGTTACAAGTACTAGACTCAGGCCATCTAACTGACGCCAAGGGACGTAAAGTAAATTTCCGTAATACTGTAATTATTATGACTTCCAATATTGGAGCTGAGCATATAGACCGTATGTCTAGTTTCGGTTTTGCTTCCGATAAGGGAGATGTTGCCCAGTATACACAAGCCAAGGATAAGGTTATGGATAGTTTGAAATTATTCTTCCGTCCAGAATTCTTGAACCGGTTGGATGAAATAATTATTTTTGACATTCTTTCCCCAACTACAATTCGCAGTATTGTTGATATTCAAATTGAGGATGTAAGAAAGCGTTTGGAGAAAAAGGAAATTGCACTTTCTGTTACAGATGATGTATTAGATTACTTGGCTAAGCAAGGTTACGATCCAAAGTTTGGGGCTAGACCATTAAAGCGAGTGATTCAAAGTAGGATTTTGACACCGGTAGCAAATATGATGGTCGGTGAAGGGATGTTACAAAGAGGATTTGTAAAGGTTTCGGTAAAAAAGGACGAACTACAATTTGAAGTCAAAAGACAAGGAGTAAAGAATAAAGCTAACAAAACAAAGAAAAAAGTAGTTAGTAAGAGAGATATGGTGGCTGCCTAGACTAGTAAAAGCCCATCGCGTAAGCGGTGGGCTTTTACTTTTACTTGAAAAATAAAGGGGTGTCCGAACTAGGTTTCAAAGTGTATTATAGTTTGATGGCAAAAAAAGATGACTTAAACTACCCAACAGCAATTGTTATTTTTGGTGGTACTGGAAATTTGGCCGAAACTAAATTATTACCAGCTCTTTTCAATCTGTACCAGACCAAACTATTACCAACCCGATTTACAATTATTGGTCTTTCCAGAAAAGAACTATCAAATGAACAGTATCAACAATTTGCTAGACAAAGTATCAAGACCAAGGTAAGTGAATATAAGGAAGAAGAATTGGCTAATTTTTGCTCGCACGTTCGCTTTGCTTCCGGTAGCTTTGCAGATGAAGCAGCCTACGAAAGGATAAAAGATGAATTAAATCTTTTTGACACAGAGGTTGGACAATGCACAAGTAAATTATTTTATTTAGCTGTACCACCAAATCTCTACGCTGAAATATTTGAGAATCTAAAAAAGAGCCAAGCTATGTCACTTTGCGACGGATTAGGCTCTTGGTCTCGGCTGTTGGTAGAAAAGCCTTTTGGTAGCGATTTAGTAACAGCTCAAAGTCTAGAAAAGCAACTTTGTGAGTTATTTACCGAAGAACAAATCTATCGAATTGATCATTATTTAGCCAAAGATGCCATTGAAAATATAATTTCGTTAAGATTTGCAAATAGTATTATTTCTGACTCATGGAACGGTGAAAGAATTGAGTCAATTAAACTACGATTATTTGAAAAACAAGATGTTTCAACTCGCGGTTCATTTTATGACGGGATTGGGGCACTGCGCGACGTTGGTCAAAACCATATGTTGCAAATGCTGTCTCTTCTGACCATGAAACCAGTTGATATTAATTCAGCAGACTCAGTTCGGGCTAGTCGCTTGTCAGCTTTGAAATCTTTGTCCATTCACGACACTGATTTACGATTAAGAGCTCAATACGATGGCTATTTAGAAACGTCTGGAGTCGCTTCCGAAAGCAAAACAGAAACTTATTTTAAATTAGAAACACATATTGATAGTGAGCTTTGGAAAAATGTCCAAGTGACATTAGAGTCCGGTAAAGCCTTAAATCAATCCTTAACTGAAGCGGTAATTACCTTTAAACCAATTGATAATTGTGTTTGTGTAGCTGAGAGCGAAGTACATAGTCATCGTAATGTTTTAACAATTACAATTTCTCCAGAACAAAGCATTTCATTAACAATGTGGGTTAAGGAGCCTAGTTTTGAATTTAAACTTCAAGAGAGAAAATTAGTTTTGACCAAACATGAGACTGAGGTATTTCGTTCACCAGAAGCTTACGAAAGAGTTTTGTATGATTGTATCATTGGGGACCAGACTAGATTCGTTAGTGGTAAGGAAGTAGAAGCAGCTTGGAGCTTTATTACACCTATATTAGAGTCATTTTCAGCCTTGCCTTTATATAAATACGAAAAGGGAGCAGAAAGACCTGTTATTAAAGAAGAAAAATAATTTATTTAACATGAAAAAAGAAATCGGGTTTGTTGGTTTGGGTCGAATGGGTTTGAATATGGCTACCAATTTAGTTGAGAAAGGTTATCGTGTCGTTGGTTACAATCGTAGCGAAGAAGTCTTGAAAGAGGCATCGGAGATTGGGATTGAGGGGACTTCATCTCTGGTTAAAATGGTTGAGTCTTTGTCTTCACCTAAACTAATTTGGCTGATGGTGTCTAGCAATGCTGTAGATAGTATCTTGGAAGAATTGTTACCACTACTTAGTCCTGGAGATACGGTTATTGATGGAGGAAATAGTTTTTACAAAGATTCAATTCGAAGGCACGAGCAATTAAAAGCTCTAAAAATAAATTACCTTGATTGCGGCACTTCTGGCGGCATGCTGGGGGCTCGTCATGGAGCTTCAATTATGGTCGGGGGGCTTTTAAGTGTGTTCCATGATAATGAGCATGTCTTTAAAGCTCTAGCAGCCCAAAACGGCTATGCTAGAGTTGGTAATGAAGGTGCGGGGCACTTTGTTAAGATGATACATAATGGTATTGAATATGGCATGATGGGTGCAATTGCCGAAGGGATGACCGTTCTGCATGATAATGAAGAAAAATTTGGTATTGATTTAGCTGAGGTGTTAAAGCCTTATGAAAACGAAAGTATTATTACTAGCAAGCTGGTCTCTTGGTTAGCTAAAGCCTACGGCGAAGGACAAATTGATTTAATTGCTGGTGAGGTGCCTCGAGGCGAGACTGAAGAAGAAATGGAACACATAACCACAATTGGTGAAGTAAAAGTTCTTGAAGCTGCTTTACAACAAAGAAAAATGACAAGAGAAAAAGAATCATACTTAGGCAAATTAGTGGCGGCGATGCGCAATCAATTTGGTGGACATAAAGTAATCGGTAAAAAATAACATGGAAATTGTTTGGTCTAAAACACCACTTGAGGCAGCTGGTCATAAACTAAGTGAGGTCTTAAAAATAAACACTACTCGGCCGGTTCTGCTAATGCTTTCCGGAGGCTCCTCATTTGATATTTTGCAGGCTGTTTCGGGTAGCGTCCTTGGTCCAAATATAACTTTGAGTGTTTTAGATGAACGTTTTTCGACTGATATTAAAGTCAACAATTTTTTACAACTATCACAAACGGATTTTTTCAAGTTGGCTGTAAGTAACGGAGTCAATTATATTGTTACTTCAGTGTCAAACGGAGAATCTACAAGCTTATTGAAAAAAAGATGGGAGTCTGCTTTAAAAGAATGGAAAAATTTTAATAAAGAAGGAATTGTTGTTGTCACTATGGGGATAGGAAATGATGGGCATACCGCCGGTATTTTTGCTGGCGAGTTTGAGGTAGATTTTGATGGTAGTGAGTGGGTTGTTTCCTACTCAATACCAAAAACAATTAACGAATATACAGAGAGAATCACAGTGACCAAAACTTTCCTTAGGACTTTGGTTGATGAAGCAATTGTATACGCCGTAGGCGAAAGAAAAAGAGAGATAATTAAAAATTTTTTAATAAAATCAGATTGTGAAAAGCAGGCTATTCCGGCTTGCGTAATAAAAGACCTCAAAGAAGGTACCGTTTTTTCAGAGGAAGTTTAAGCTGCTGGTTAATAAATAATTTTTAGTGATTCTTTATTAAAAAATAGCCTTGGTATTTCACTAAGGCTATTCGACTATCTTGTCACCTACTCAGCTGGCTACCAGTTTGTAGATGGAAAAGGGCATCAATTTGAGAATCCTTTCCCGCTTGTTCCAATCCTTGGGCGTTCTAACCCGCTCTTGGGTTGAGTCTGCACAAAACCATGAAGTTTCAGGATAGAGCTCAATTTCGGGGCAGACCTGAATCTCGATTGGTACGCGGTATTCTTGAGTCGCCCTTTCGAGATCTCTCACCGCTCGCCAAAGGTGAGGTTTAGCAGCAACCACATAGAAATGGTTGATTAGCCTGTACTTTGCCCAGGCTACGGCACCGCGTGCGATGCGCAGGGTAGGGGGCGGAGTGCCGATTTTTTCGTCGGCGTAGGTTGTCCGAACTCCCTTGATTATTGGAACGTCATACTGGGTATAGACAGGAATTTCCTCATCGTAAGCCTGCTTGGAAGCCAGCTCACCAATGATTTGGTTGGACAAGATTGTCTTGGGGGTACCAAACGCAAAAGCCACAACAGCAGAAACTTTCAAGATAACCTCCTAGGAGTAGCAGATTTTTTAAGATCAACACCTTAAATATCATAACATAAATGTTAAGTGTTGTAAATATCAAGTTTTTATTCACTCTTCTCACCAGCAACTAGCGCTAGTAGTATACGGATTCTAACCCTTAACCGGTGACTTATATAAATAAGGAAAATGGCGTCAGACCATAAGGTCGGACGCCATCTAAGTTTACTCAAAACTCAGTTCGGTAAAGTATATAGAAACCCCTACCTTTAAATCTGAATTGAGTAAAGCTCTTGTCAGAAGTAAATCTAAGTCCTAGCCCCACAAAACGAACAGATGAACTCCCGCCCACTTTAAGCCAAGTAGTTGTAGAGGTCACAAGTTTTTCTGAATCTTCAGATTTCAACTGACTTGAAGGTAAGCATTTGCTTAAAAGCGGAAATTCCAGAAAGTTTTCTGTTGGGACTTGGCCATGTTGATTAAACTGAAGATATGTTCGCTCCGTGCAGCGAAAAGTGTTACTCATGGAAAGATCAAAGGAGAAATTTGAAGCTGTGTTTTCAGCTTCAGCGCAAAGGGGAAGGCAGAGAAGAAGCGTCAGAAAAAGTTTGCTCATTTTCGTCTCCAGTCTATAAGCTGACTAAATTATAGCACCTTTTCTCTTTATGATTAATTGACTTTAATTTCTGGTGTAGTTGGTTGAGGGTTAAAGTGAATAATAAGATTATCATCTTCAAGGCGTGACTTAAGCCAATTAGAGACAGAATTAGCCTCGGCTAGTCCTAAGGGATTTTCAATATCAGAATGTACAAAAACTATTGTGTTTTGGGTTTCATTGATTTGTATTTCTGAGCTGGTGTTTAGTACCCCTAGTGAAATTTTTGTTACTTTAGGATTTAAGGTTCTCAATTCATTTAAAAGTCTATCTGGGTTACGTCCCTTATTTCGTTCAGCCTCTAGTTTAGCTTCCAACACATTAGTAGACTCAATGCCGTTTTGAACACCAGAAAGAGCTTCTTGCCATTCTTCTTGAGATAAGGCATAGCTGTTTTGTCTAACAATTAAAGTAGTTTTATCTAATTTAAAATCTAAAAGTCTGGCTTGGAATTCAGCAATTTGTTCTTCAGAAAAAACGTCAGACAAAAAAGCTAATTCGATTATATTTCCAGGAGAGTGATATTTGATGTTCTTATAGATTACTATTTGACCCCGATCCTCAAAAGTGGCTTTAATAAATTTATCGGCATTAAGATAGAAGTTGTTTTGACTAACGAAAGTGTAGGCTAAATAAATTGCCGGCACAACTATGATAAAGATGATGACTGAGATAATTCTTTTCACTCTGGCTCTCCTTTTTTCATCTGGGTAATCTTTCTTAGGTAGCTCCATATAGGAAGCAACTACTAGAGCAGAGAGGCAAATAAAAATACAATTAATTAAAAATAAGAAAAAAGCGCCAAAAATAAATTTTAGTTGGAAGGTTGCAATTCCGTAACCAACGGTACAAAGTGGGGGCATGATGGCCGTTGCGATAGCTACTCCAGGAATTACATTATTGTGTCTACTTGATCGACTAATGCCAATAAAACCAGCAATACCACCGAAGACAGCAATCAAGACGTCAAAGATTGTTGGTTGAATTCTAGATAATAGTTCTGATTGAGCATTGGTGATTGGAGATAAGGCAAAGTAAAGGGTTGAAATGAAGATGCTAATGGCTACTAAAATAAATAAGTTTCGCAGAGATCTACGCATAAGACCCCAGTCATAAATCGCCAAGGCCAAGCCAATACTGACAATTGGTCCCGTCAGTGGTGAAATTAACATGGCGCCAATTACTACGGGGATGGAGTTGATGTTTAAACCAATTGAGGCAACTACAATGGCTGAAACTAGTGTCCAGAAACGCGCACTGCTGAAATCGGAGTCGTCCTTAACATTTTCAATTATAGTGTTTTTATCCTCGGCCCCTTCACGCAGGTCGAAAAGCTTTTTTAAGGAAGGCATGAGAATTTTTTTCGACATGGTTTATTTTTTAATAGAGGAAGTTTGTGAGGCTATACTGATATCGTCCTCGCTATTAAAACGTTCAATAATGTAGATAGGTCAACGATACAGTCAGAAAAGGTAAAACTCTTTTCATGTAAACATATTATACGCCATCGTAATTGGATTAAATGAAAATAGTTTGAATAAGTTTTTAATGATCTAAAGAAAAAAGCCCTGCCAAACACTGGTAGGGCCTTCCTTCAATTCAAGCTCAGAACTTATGGCTAAAATTGACGGAAAAGAATTCACCACTTCGATTAGCTCGAAATTCGACAAAGGTGAGTTCGTTATACCGATACCGGATGCCAAATCCGGCGGGTAGCACTCCAGCATAAACCTGAATCCACGGATCTCGACTAATGGAATAACCAAGGTCGAACCCTAAGCAGTTTTGCTGCCTCGGTCCGTTGTTTACCCGCCATTCTGGTGACGGTCTACAGGTCATGCGTTGGCCAAGCTCAACCGAGAAATTTGGGGTTTCCCCCGCAGCCACGGCTAGGTTTGGTTGTATTACTACCACAAGGTATAGGGCGATTAGCCCCTTGCTTGTTTTCATGCTCTCACTCCTAGGTCTATTTCAGCAGACCTATTGGTGGTCTGCCGGGTCCGTAAGGATTCACGAACCACCATTACAGTATCATTTTGTCAATAATTTGCAAAATTTATAAAATATTCTTGTTGTTAACAAATTTATTAAGAAAAAAAGAAACCGCCCAACAAAGCCAGATGGTTTCGAGGGCGGGTTGTGTGAAGATAAGCTAGTCAGCTTCTTCCATATTGAGTCGTTCAGGCTCATAGTCTTGTCCAGCAAAAACGACATTAGTGTTGCCACCCAACCGCAGCAAGACATGAATAGCTCGTTTTAGATTGTAGATGTCATCTGTGGTGTTGATGAAACCAATAAGCAGATTTGCTTCTTTCAAGATTTCAGGACTGATGCTATCGTCATTCAACTGCGGTAATGGATTGTCTTTGAGGTGCACAAAGAAATTTTTTGCTGGGATGTTGATCACTTGGTCTGGGCTATATTGGAAGTCTCCTTTACTGCTGTTTCGAGCTACCAGTATCTGAGCTAGTAGGTTTGAAACACGTCCACCGTAGTGCCGCAACGTCACTTTTTCCATGGAACTTACTCCAAAATTTAAAGAATCGCCTGCACAAATTGAGGCAGGATTGGGAACAGTAAACTATTTTATGTATCAAAAGTCAATTTTTGTTGATTTAGGTACAGCAACAATTTTTAAAAAAAGAAAACAGCTCCGGCGGGGAAGACGGGCTGTCTTCGTACTGCGGAAGCTGATTATACGATTATTTTACATGTTTCGCTGAAAACACAGAATCCAGGAGCGGCCGACCCACCTGGTGAAGCTCGCAGTCTGCGGAAGAAGTCAGTGTAGGCCGTGTGACCCCGCTTGTCGATTTCGTTGATGATCTCTTCGTAATCGACCCAAAGCAAGGTTTCGGGTAGAGGTTCTTCTGGTGTCGCGACGACGGTGGCCTCTAGGCCGATCCAGAGAGCCTGTAATGGCTCAGGGTCACTGGGTCGGGGAGATTTAATGAAACGAACTCTCTGCATGTTGTTTCTCCAAGAACGCGTGCCGACATGGCACGATGAGACTAGTAAACTTGAATAGAGTGTCAAAGTCAATCAAGTGTCGAACTTTCTCCAGGCCTACAATAAATACTATTGCAAAGCAACAATATTTTTGGAGGTTCGCCGGGAGGGTGAGAAAGTGAATACTTGGAACTTTCGCAAGACTCATTGTGGGTTTATGTAACGAAGTGAAATAAAACCCAATGAGTGGACAGCTTCTGTAAGAAGTTTCGGTCGTTACACGACCAGTATCCGTTGTCGGTATTTTTACTCCCTTCGGTCGAAAACTTTCTGACACGGTTTCGAATCCCTTATGTGAGTGACGTTTAGTCACTCACTCCGGCGCAAATTAAAAACTTCTTTCTGGGTTTGATTTTGTGCGCCGATTTGGAGAAGGTTTGACACTTTTGTGCTACTATTTAATCATTGTCTAGCAGGAAACAAGTTATCCAGAAAGGTATTCTGAATCTCTTGAAAAAAGTCACCCCATTATCAAAAATATTTAGCATTATCATTTCTTATCAACTAATACATTTTAAGTAAGTGGATTGGTATGTATTGATTCTATAAAAAGTGGTTTAGGTGGATAGGGCTAAAATAATTAAAACAATATGACTAATGATTCTAAAAAGGATGTATGCCCAGTGACAGAAAATAATAAAGTAGTAGGCGTTGAAGTAAAAGTGCAAAATGCAGAGAACAAAGTTGAGGAAGCGCGAGAAACAGTTGTTGATGTGCATTTGGAAGCTGCAGAGGTGCATAAGGAAGCAGCAGAAGTCCATGCTGAAGCACAGCCGTCGAGCACATGGAAGCAGCTGAAGCAAATAAAGATTATTTAGTAAAAAAAATCTAAGTACTCCAGACCCTGCCTCGCCTCTCTCTTTCTCCGCTACGCTCCGAAATTCACATGAGGCTCCGGCCTTCGAATCCCTCTCGGCACACTTCTGAAAAAAAGAAAACACCCCTATGGGTGTTTTCCGCAAAAGTGCGCCGGGAGGGATTCGAACCTTCGTAGACATAAGTCAGCAGATTTACAGTCTGCCCTCGTTGACCGCTTGAGTACCGACGCATTTATATACTTTTGTGTTTCTTTAATTTCTTCTGAATCTATGCAGACTGGAAATCGTAAAGATTTGCTAGCCCTGTCGCCTCTGGCGACTATACACTTTGTGTTGCCGGCGGGCAACACCCTTGCTAGAAAGACCGCCAGGTTCGCGTAGCGACAGCCTTACAGTCTGCCTCCGCTTCCCGCTACCGTACCGACGCGATTTATTTTAGGGTGATTTTACTTGTTCGCACCGAAAGATTTTTCAGTACGTAGCGTACAAATTACCACACCTTGTTCCATTTTCAAAGAGGTAAACATGCTACTATTAAGTGATATGTGGAAAGTATTTTTAAGTACGGTTTTATTTGCTCTACCTTATGTTGTGTCGGCAGCCGGATTAGTACCTTGTGGTGGACCAGGGGAGCCGGAGTGTCAAACTTGTCATTTTGTCGGCTTGATTGATAGTCTGGCGGGCTGGTTAGTATTGATAATGGGCATCATTGCAGCTATTTTGATTGTTATCTCTGGATTTAGACTGGTTACTTCTGCCGGTGATGTTTCGGCCATGACTTCGGCCAAGAAAACTATTACCAGTTTATTGATTGGTTATGTGATAGTGCTGGGAGGTTGGCTGATGGTAGATACTGTCCTTAAGACTTTATTAACCAATGGTACCTGGAACACTTTATCGTGTGTAGCTCAGCCAGTTGCTCAGCAGTGGTCTAGAACAACTGCTTCTGGTGATAACTCTACAGTGTTGCCAGCTGGCGATATAAATAATCGAGTAAACAGCATTGTTAATTCAGGAGCTTTACAGACTGATATTGCAAATGCAGCAGCAGCAGCTGGAATCACTGATCCAAATCAAGTAAAACTTCTAAAGGGTCTAATTTCACAGGAGTCTAGTAACTGTACAAATAAAGTAGGTCCTTCGACAAACTCCGGCATAGCTTATGGTTGTGGACAGATGCTGGTTAGTACAGCTAGAACTCTCGACCCTTCTCTCAAAGGTCTTACTGATGCTCAGGTGGCTGATAAATTGCAAAATGATAATGCTTATAACCTTTCAGTTAGCGCCAAGTATTTCAATCAATTAATAAATAAATATGCAGGGGATTCAGATTTAGCTTTAGCGGCCTACAATGGTGGTCCTGGCGCTAATCTGGCTAGTGCTGATTGTCCTGGTTTGCGACGTTGGCAATGTGTCTGGAATAGTCCAGGTTGTTATGGAACGGCAAAAACAAATTGTACTCCCAATACCGGATTTAGTTCTTACGAACAAACCAGAAACTACGTAGCTAACATTAAAGCCATTGCTACTAAGATATAATTTAAATATGAGAAAAATAATTTTATTTATCGTTCCGATTTTACTACTGGCAGCCTTGCCAGCAGACATCGTGCAAGCACAGACTGGGAACTTTGTGCCGTGTAACGGGGCAGATTGTAGTGCGTGCGATTTTGTATCGATGGTAAATGCCATTATTAAGTGGTTGTTTGGAATCGTATTTATACTTTTTGCTGTTTTGATGGCCAAAGCGGGTTTTGGACTAGTTACTTCTGCTGGTAGTCAATCTGCTCTTGAGGCCGCCAAAAGTAGTTTCCAGAATGCGATAATTGGTCTCATAATCGTTATGGCTGGCTGGCTGATGGTGGATACTATAATGCGAAGTTTACTAGATGGTGACCAAGATGGAATTGCTGATGGAAACGTGGTTGGTTATGGTCCATGGTCACAGGTTGAGTGCCAGAAGCAAATTTCTCCACAAGGTGGTGACAAATTAGAACTTCCTTCTGCGGGAGGGACTCCTCCAGATCCCAATGTGACGGCGGCTTGTACAGACGATAATGCCTTGATGGCAAAGTATAAGGGTTCACCAGTGGGAGTTGAAGATCCAAGACTAAGAACAATGATAAATTGCTATTTGAGTGATTCAGCTATAGATGCCGCAACCGATAAAAGCCAGTTATATACTATAGACCTAACTAATCCAAGATGTAGTTTGACTAATGGCAACACCGTTTGTGGTCCATGTAGCCATAGTAATAATTCTATGCACTATGGAAGAGGAAGTGGAACCGGTGCGAAAGCGGTAGACTTTAATGCCAGAGGTCAAAATTTGCTTGCGGAACAAAAACTCCATCAGCTGCTTTTGGCAAAAAAGGCCCAGTGTGGAGGTACCTTCAACTTTGAAAATAATCACACCCATATAAGTCTTTAAGTGTACATAATCATTCATCAGATGAGCTAGGTCACTCTAGCGGTCACAGACCACTTGGTATATTTATTCGTCTTCGACTGCAAATATATTAAGCTTTCTTGAAACCACCTCGCAGTCTTCTTTTTTGAAGAAAAAGAAGACATCTCTGCGGCTCCCGCATGCGGTCACGAGTTACTAAGCTTTTTATTTCACCACAAGGGTACTTCTTGTTTTATAGTTCGCCAGCTCATAAGAAAACAATGTCGCGCACGCTTATAAAAATCTAAGTACTCTCAACCCGCAAAACAATGTCTAAACATTGTTTTGCCACTCGTTCGTAAACTCACATCGTTCTGGTTCCCGCAGCAGTACGCAGGCAAGCCTTTTCTTTCTACTGCTGCGGTGTACTCGGGTATGGTACCCACAGCTCCAAGCAACATAAGGGTATTCTAGCACTTTTTCCTTGAAGAATTTGAGGTTTGTGGGTCGGGGTCTCTTTCTCGAGAATGAGACAGATGAGACACACCAAGGGCGTTTTGGAGTGTGTCCCAAATGCCAACAAATGCCAATTTTCGTGAAGTAATTTTTAAGATATAATATGGAGGTATGACAGTCGGCGAATTGATACTTCAACAAGCAAAGGATGGATACACACCCACAACCGTCTTCTCGGATGGGTCGTTCCTTTCGACGTTGAATAGAACAGCCGAGCAATCTCAGAAACTTGTAGAGACACTGAGAAAACCGATGGAAAATATGCATAAAGTGATGGAAAGCGTTCGACCACAACTTGAAATGATGAGCAGAATTCAGATGGTTCCAAAGATAGCGCCCCCGTTCATTCCTTCTCTCTATGAGGGTGCAGACGAAGACCTCATTATGACCGCACTCGACCGATCTGTTCAGGAATACACTGTGGATGACGCTATCCCAGCGGCTGAAACAAAGTATGTGAAAGCTTCATACCAGCTACCCGGAAACGCATCATGGGAATCGCTTGAGATGCAATTTATCGATGGACACGTTGTTCGTGTCTCGTACCCAGGTAAACAGACGAAGAAGTTTGATTTCAAAGATATGGGCTTCGTCAATGAACGAACCATGCGACCAGACATGAAATGGGAAATGCTTCGGGCAATCGCTGACCACGGTGGTGCACTCACTAAAGAACACTGGGATTTCCGCCTCCATCGCAACATTAAATATGAACTCAACGAAGGACTGAAACAATTTTTCGGCATGACCAAAAATCCAATCCCAAGGTACACTCGTCGGCATGGATACATGACCCTCTTTGTCATCCGAGGAGACTGATAGTCATTTCGTTAAAGATGACGATACAAAAGACCTTTCACTCAAGTAGTGAAAGGTCTTTTGTTTTAGGAAGTTTTTTGTCATTCACTCGCACTCGCTGAAAACCAATTGTCATTTGGTCATCGGATGACGAATAGGGGTAGAAGAGCTTAATTAGATCCTCTTCTGAAATTAACCCCATGAAAAAAAAAGATCACCTGGTCACCTGCCACTTTCAAGCTCGGCGACTTGATCAAGAACGGATACAATCCACGCAAGTTAAGCGAAAACGAGCGCAGAGACTTGGAGAAGTCGGTGCATGAATTTGGGACAGTTGTTCCGATAGTTCTCAACATCGGTTCACGAGCCAATACTATAATTGGCGGTGAACAACGAGTCACGGTGTATGCCGACCTCGGCATTAAGGAGGTCGAGTGTATGATTCCTTCGCGTGAGATTTCACTCGAAGAGGAACGAGAATTAAATCTCCGTCTCAATAAAAACACCGGCTCTTGGAACGAGGAGCTCCTCAAGGAGTTCGATATGAACCTGCTCCTCGATGTTGGCTTTGGGGACGAAGAGCTCCAAAGCTTATTCGACGATGTTGATGTGGTCGATGACGACTTCAATTTCGAAAAGGCACTCAAGGATATGATTACGCCGAAAGTTAAAACTGGAGAAATCTGGGAACTCGGCAAACATCGACTGCTCGTCGGGGACTCTACTGATGGTGAACTCGTGCAGAAGCTCATGAACGGAGACCTGGCGGACATCGTGTACTGTGATCCTCCATACAACATCGGCTTGGACTACTCCAAAGGCGTCGGCAACAAAGAGAAGTATCAGGGATCATATTCGAGCAAAGATGACTCCAAGAAAGACAGTGAATACCGAGACTTCTTGGACAAGAGCATAGAGGTGGCGAAGGGTATAAGCCAAAAGAATGCCCACTACTTCTACTGGTGCGACTCCTCGTACATAGGAATGGTGCAGAGCTTGTATCAGAAACACCTGGTGAACGCCAAGCGTGTCTGCCTCTGGCTTAAGAACAACCAGAACCCAACGCACAAAATTGCCTTCAACAAGGTGTACGAGCCATGCGTGTACGGCACGATCGGCAAGCCGTATCTCAATACGGGAATGAATAACGTGAACGAAATCCTCAATCAGGAAGTGACCACCGGCAATCAGGTGCATGACGAAATATTCGACATGATCGATATCTGGATTGAGAAGCGAGACAGCGCCCAGTCATACCAGCATCCTACCCAGAAGCCAGTGACCCTAAACGAAAAGCCGTTCAAAAGGTGCAGCGCTCCGCTCCATATCGTATACAGCGGATTTGCTGGAAGCGGTAGCGACTTGATTGCGTGCGAGGAACTGAATCGTGCGTGGCGAGGAGTTGAGCAGGATCTCATCTTCGCAACCATCCTCATCGATCGATGGGAGAAGTTTACCGGACTTAAAGCAAAGCGAATCTATGAAAATAATTAAAGGAGATATCTTCAAGGTCGGTGGTCACATCATCGCCTGCGGTGATTCGCTTGATAGAGAGTTTGTCGGCAAGGTCATTGGTCAACATAAGATCCGAGCAGTGGTCAGCGATCCGCCTTATGGCGTTGCTTATGTCGAGAACAAGAAAGGGTTCGTAAAAATCGGTACGGACGAAACGAAAGCAATCATGGGCGACCACCTACAGAGTGAAGTAGAATACGAGGAATTCACCCGCAAGTATCTTGGAATCGTTGTCCCATATCTCACCGAATACAACGCAGTGTATATCTTCAATGCTGACTCAATGTTCCCGAGTCTTCGCTCGGGCATGAAGTCTGCTGGCTTCTACTACAGCCAAATGATCATCTGGCTCAAGAACCAGCCCGTCATGAGCCGGAAGGATTACCTGTCCCTGTACGAACTCATTGCCTACGGCTGGTTTGGGAAGCACAAGATGGAACGTGCCAAAGCGAAGAATGTTATCTACCACCCTCGACCATCACGGTCGAAACTACATCCAACACAGAAGCCTGTGGGTCTTTTGCGAAAGATTATCCCTAACTCAACGAAGGTTGGCGACGTTGTTTACGACCCTTTTCTTGGAAGTGGGTCAACGGCTGTCGCGTGCGAGCACTTGAGTCGAAAGTGCATTGGCATTGAGCTTGATGAGGCATACGTGGAAGCGTCACTCAAGCGACTTGAAAAACTCACTGGCACGAAGGCGGTGAAGATATAAGCATATGAATGAAGAAGATTTTTCCAAAGATACGTATAAAAGCCAGGTATACACAACCTACGCTCTTTGGAAGTCTCTACCTTCATTTCTCAAAGGACAGCCGAGAGTAGCGCTTGAAAAGTTTGGTATCGAGGAGGAAACGGTGTTTGAACTGCTCACGCTCAAGACCCAGCTCGACTTCTCGAAGAAGTATGAGGTCGATGTCGGCACCCTTACCGACTGGAACAAACGTCTTGAGAAAGACGGTCTAACCAAAGATCTAAACGCCTGGGCACGCAAACTCACGCCAAACGTCATCTTTGCTCTGTACAAGAACATCATCAAGAGCGGCCGAGCACACGAGGTACGAGCGTGGTTTGAGATCGTAGAACATCACTAATATGGAATCAATTAATTTAGAAGAAATAAACAACATTCTCTCTGACACCCTCCGCAAAGTGGTGAGTCGCGAGATATCGTTCAAACAGGCATCGATGATTGCTAAGCTCGCTTCAACCCTTTCAAGGAACATCGCCAACACCGAGCTGAAGGAACGAGTTGAATTTCTTGAGAGTATGCTCAAGAAGACAAGATAGTATGAAAAACCTCAACAACATCTTATTGCGATCAAACATGACCCCGCTTGAACGGGTGACTGCACTTGTGCATAACGATAGACATAGAGAAAAGACTGGTACAAGTATTTTCTCTGATTCGCAGCTTCATACCCTAACACAAAAGTGGTCTGGAGATACAGGAAAGATCAATGAATATAACCGATACATCGGTATTGTCCGCTTGGAACAGTCCATGCGTCTTGATGCACAAATGTTTGCAACCAATGCTGAGTTGTCCTTGGTTAGGAACGAGCGAATACTCACGTACTGTCTTGCTGATCTAAAGAAGACGACAGACATACCTGTGAACAGTCTAATGCAGGACAACATCACCAAGGAAGAAAGTCTCTCCTTTGCTCTCGCTCATACGTACCTCGAGTACCGCCATGTCCTCCACACCTTCACTTTCTTCAACTTACCTCTGGAAATACGAGAAGACCTTGTCCTACTTGATGATTCTGTGGGGTACAACAAACAATATCTGGAAGATCACACGCTCCTTTATGAAATGTTCAAAGGCGGAAAGATTAGCAAGAAGGACAAAGACACCCTCGTCGATACCATCTTCACTCGCATGTATTACGAAGGTATTAAAAAGATGCGCAGTGGCACGGAGAAGGACGGCTTTATGATCGGTGACTTCTTCGCCGAGCTTCCGCTCAAGGAGATTATGTATAAAGTTGCTCACGATGCGCGTATCAAGTGCAAGGATCGGAACGATGACGAAGTTCTGGAAAATATAGAGGAATACGCTACAGGCAACGACGTGACCATGGAGCATGTGGTTAGGGAGACACTTCACTCATGGCTCGATAACGGATTGTTCACCAAAGATTTTGCACCATTCTTTGCAAGTGACCGCTTCGATACTTGGAACGGCAACACTAAAAAAAGCCACAAGGAGCTGTTCGCTATTTGGTATGCTGAGATGGAGCAAACCAGAAAGTATTTTGCGAGTCTCTTTTGCGCGAAGGAACTGAAACGGCAAGAAGCGGAGATGTCCATGTTCGGCGAAATGAGAGTTGTGGAGATGCTCACGGGTGAGAGCTTGTATGCATGCAAGGAGGATTTGGAGTTCGTGCACGAATACAAAAAACAGGTCGAGATGATTCTGTCATTCTCGAACCTCGCTCTGTTCATCGAGAAGAATGCGAAGCCTGTCGAGAAATACAACACCCTCTGCGAGTTCCGGAAGCTCGGGAAGCAGGCGTCAGATATATTTGATACCGATCTTACTGAAAGGTATGACGAGCTTATTGAATCGTACAAAGACGAGGTAATGCTTCTCAATCACGAACTCGTGAAGCTGACCGACATGGCTACAGAACATCTGCATACGAACGCTAAGGAAGATTTCAGGTATGGCATCCACATCGTGGACGGAAAGTTCTGGTTTGACCTTGAAGAGAAGGATGACACAGCCAATATCGTGCAAAAGTATGCGGAGGAGTTTAAGAAAGAGCGGGTGGGGTAAAAGTTGTGAACGTGTTACTAAGTTGTGACTAAATCATCATTTTGATTATGCGTAAGATGCTATAATTTACTCAATATTATGGATTCACAAGAAGATTTTACATCTAAAGTCACTGTCCCTGATTCGCAACCAACTGAACAAGTTTTGCCGACAGTACTTCCTACCTCCGAAAAACTATCAATTAAACAGAAATTCCTAAATGCATTAAAAATGCTAGGACGTAAAAGGGCGCCATTTTTAATAGCTCTAGGAATTCTTATTTTTGTTGGGGCAGCACTTTTCTTTTATGCTACGCAGGATAGGCATGTGGCAGTAAAGCAGTTTACAAATGTTTACTCCTTTGTTCCGGAAAAAATATCAAAAAGTGCTTCAATTCAAATCAACCTCCCAGAAGGTGTAAGCGAAGATGTTGCGCGTGCCAGCATTACTTTTAGTCCTGAAGTCGAAGGAGAGTGGCAGACAGAGGATCTCGAAAGAGTTGTCTCATTTAAGCCAAAAAAACCACTTCGTACGAAAGTCTACTATGCAGTCAATATGGACACGGGCTCTGTCCAGATGTCAGGAGATTTTTACGTTGACGAAGATCCTAAAATTGAGACAATTTTTCCAGCTTCACTCAGTGAAGCTC
Organism: Minisyncoccia bacterium; assembly: GCA_041736805.1. GTDB lineage: Bacteria > Patescibacteriota > Minisyncoccia > Phycocordibacterales > UBA918 > OLB19. Next base: position 31,761 of record JBGSSW010000011.1, on the reverse strand, counting down.
ATGAAGATAGCGAAATCACCATTGTCTTCAATCGTCCAATGGTTCCACTCACAACGCTAACAGAGCAAGAATCAATTGAACTACCAATCACCATATCTCCTCCAACACCAGGTAAATTTAAATGGATTAGTACCAGAAATTTGCAATTTATACCTGAAACTACTCTCATTCCATCATCAAAATATACAGTTGAAGTAAAGGGTGGTTTTTATTCTCTTGATGGTCTGCCAGTCGCTCCAGTAACCCATACTTTTGTAACGCGCCCCCTTCGCTATGAAAATGTCTCCACAGAACAAATCGGATACAGTTCACCTATCATTATTGCTTTTAATCAGCCAGTGGATTTAAGTCAAACTGAAAAGGAGATTACTGTTTCAAAATCTGATGGCAGTAAAGTTTCAATCGAAGTCGAATACGGTGAGGTAACTGTCTATGACAGAAGCGATCGTAAATATATTACAAACGAAGACAAGAGTAAGTTGTTTGTGTATCAGAAAAAAGATGCTCACGGTCGTAGTCGACTCTGGGATTTTGATACCACCTATTCAGTATCTGTGACTGGCGCCACACCCTTTGTCGGAACAATGAACTTAGAAGAGGGAAAAAACACCGTAGTTTCAGTAGCTAATATCGTTGAAAGTGTTACTGCTCAGTCAGATCGTACGTCACTCGTTCGTCCAGATTTAGTTGACCCACAAGGCACTGTAACAGTAACTTTTTTTGATGATATAGATAAAGATCAATCAAGTATCGGAGTTAAGGGGCTTAAAAATATTTCCTATGGAGAGCGATGTAAGACTGACGAAAATGGTGAACCTATTCAACTTGGATCAACGTGTGAGAAAGAGTCTGATACAAAAACACTGATATTTTCTTTTGAACCAAGCGCGATCGGAGTGAACGAATCATTTAATCTTGAGTTGAAGAAAGTGCTTACAAAGGAAGGTTTTCGTATCAATGCAGAGCCAATAAATATCGCACTTAAGAGTTATCCGGCATTCCAAATACTCCGCTCACTCCCTCAAAATCAATCAACAAGTGCTGATCTTGATGGAATAACTATCTGTTCCAACACTCCTCTACGAGACCCTGAAGATGACGGGCTAGATTCGTATGTACAAACTGACGGCTACATAGTATTCGGGCGCTGGTCTAATTCTTTCTATGTTGAATCTCAGAATTCTTATAACAAATGTCAAGCTGGAGAATTTGAAACTCGGCTGTCGTATGGTTTGCTACCAGAGACTAATTATAGTTTAGAGGTAAAACCAGTAGATGTTTTTGGACAGCAAGCATCAAATCAATTGTCGTTTAGAACCAGTCCACCCAAAGAGCAGTACACACGGTTCCATAATATGCAACAGCAATATAATGTAACCTCTCCGGACAAGTCTAAGTTCACGTACGCGGTTGAGAATCTTGAGTATGTGGATATGCATATTTGCAAGATGAGCCCTGAGACATTTCTTGCACGAACTATTGATCGCGATGATCAATATACTCCCGCACGTAGTGATGGATGTATTGAAGTAATCACTAAGCAAATACCACTACCGATTCGATACTGGGTCAATAACTACTTCCAAATTAATCTTACTGAATATTTTTCTGATACTCGTGGTCATTACGTATTGACGTTTAGTAATCCTTTATACAAAGAGACATATGAAAATCGTCAATTATTTGACAGAACATATGTAAGCGTAACGAATCTTGCCGTAGGCAAAAAAGAGATCGAATACTCTGACGAAGCCTGGAGCGTTTCCAGTAATCCAAGTAAAGATAACATCCTTACGAAAGAGTTGGGTGCGTCCAGTAACCTGTATTGGATCAGTAACAACAAGACCCTTTTGCCAGTTGCAGGTGCAGTGGTCACACAATTTGAAGGTGGGTACAATCGTAATTTTGGACAAAAAACTTCAGGAGTCACTGACGGTCAAGGAATTGCACGAGTTGCGATTCATGAAGGATTAGGTGGGGCAGTGATTAAATCAGGACTTGATAGCGCCGTTATTACTGACTGGGCTGACACACTACGTAATGCGAGTCCTGCGCAAGATGCTTCCAAGACCTACGTGTATACTGATAGGCCTATTTATCGTCCTGGACACACTGTAAATATACGAGGCATTGATCGCATTGGTTTTGATGGAAAGTATGAAGTCTGGAACAGAGAAAAGGTATCTCTAGAAGTATTTGATTCTCAAGGCGCTCGAATTTACGACACAAATCTGGAACAGAATCTTTACGGAACGTTTTCAACGAAACTTGATATACCGAGTGATGCCCCTCTCGGAACCTACCGAATCGAAGTGTTCGGGCAGAGCTTTTACTTTGATGTTGAAGAATATGTTCCAGCCGCATTCAAACTAGAGGCTACAACAAATAAAGAGGAGTACACAAATGGAGATACCTTCAAGGTTGATGTTCAAGCAGACTACTATTTCGGTGTACCACTTGATGAGGGTGCAATTTCTTATGCTGTTACAGCGCAGGACTATTACTTCGACAGATACACTGATGATTACTTTAATTTCGGTAGTGATTGGTACTCCTGCTACTCATGTGGTTATGGTGACAACTTCTTATTTAGAGGAGAGACGACGATTGACGAAAATGGACGGGCTACTATTGAGCGTACGTTCAATTTCGATGACTACTTTGATGATGTGGAGAGCGAAGGCAGTAAGCTTGTTACGGTGTCAGTAACAGCAAAAGACGTTAACGGCAGGTCTGTATCGCTACAGAAATCTTTCGTCGTCCATAAGGGAGAATTTTATCTCGGCGTGAAGACAGATGAATACTATACAAGTGTTAACTCTCCAAACACTCTTCGTGTGAAGACTGTTACTACGGAGGGAAAACCCGTATCAATCGGCAACATTGAAAAAACCCTTTACAAGGTCGAATGGGAAACTTTTAAACGACAAGAAGTTGACGGAGGTTTTTACTATCGGTCTGAGAAAAAGCTAACGGAGATTAATCGAGAAAAAGTTAAGACTGATAACAAAGGTGACTGGAGTGGAAATCTCTCGATTTCAACTGAAGGTCAGTACGAAGTGCATGTGACAGGAGCTGACGATAAAGGCAATAAACTTAAAACTGTTGCGAATGTATACATATATGGTTCAGGCTCTGTCACTGTTCCTCCAAATAATAATTATGAGCTCGATCTCGAAGTCGATAAGACTGATTTAGATGTTGGCGACGAAGCATCAGTTTTAATCAAATCTCCATATCCAAAAGCAAAAGCACTTATTTCAGTAGAGCGCGGAACAGTGTATGACTATTGGATAGTTGATGTAATAGGAGGACTTTACTCCCACAAGTTCCCAATTAAAAGTGAGTATTCACCTAACGTATATGTCTCAGTCTTGTTGCTTTCATCTGATCCTGAGGTCAAATACGGAAACGTTTACTACAATATTGGGACGCAGGAGAAGGAGCTTTCAGTGGAGGTGACTGCGAATAAAACACACTACTTACCCGGTGAGGAGGTCAAACTTACAGTTAAAACTAAAAATCATCAAGGACAAGGTGTCCCTGCCGAAGTGTCCGTTGCTGTTGCAGATCTTTCGGTACTTGCTCTAAAAGGTAATCCAAAGAAAAATCCTCTCGTATTTTTCTATAACGGATTTCCACTATCAGTGACCACTGCAAGTAATATAAAAAATATTCTCCACGAGGTGGATATCCCTCTTGGTACTAAGGGTGGTGGTGGAGCAGAGCCTGATGACTTGGCCAAGAAAAAGCGAGGGGTATTTAAGGATACAGCTTTCTGGGAGGCATCGGTAGAGACTAATCAAAACGGAGATGCGAGTGTTACTTTCACTCTACCTGATAATTTGACGACGTGGCAGATAGAATCACTAGGTGTTACTAAAGACACTAAGCTGGGTGTTGATTATCAAGAATTTACAACCAAAAAAGATTTAATGGCTGTACCACTTAAACCACGATTTGTGGTACCGGGGGACGTCTTCTCGTTGGGAGCAAAAATATTTAATCAGACAGCGGACGGTAAAGAGATTTCCGTTACTCTAGAGAGTAAAACACTTGCCTTCAAGGGTGATGCTAGTGAGTCTGTCTTTATTAACCCTGGAGAATCTAAAACAGTTTACTTTGATGTTGAAGCGCCAGAGACAATGCGAGCTGGTGAGCATGTATTTACATTCACTGCTTCTGATAAAGCTAATACCTTTGTTGATAGTGTAGAGCAATCAATTGCAATAACACCTAATAAGACTTATGAAACAGTTGCAACTGCAAATGCTACAAAAGATGACACTGCCGTAGAATATTTATATGTACCGGATACAGTAGTTGATGGTGAAGGTGGTCTCACTATAAATGCTAACGCTACCATGGCAGTCTTCATGACTGACGCGTTGTCGTACATGGTTACGTATCCATACGGTTGCAGTGAACAATTGGCAAGTTCGCTTAGTACTATTGGTATTTTGACAGAAGCACTCACATTGCCAAATGTTGAAGGAGAATTTGACACTATCGAGCACGATGGAGTGACGTATACAGTTGAAAATGTAGTCACTGATGGTCTTAAACAAGTATACGAAGCTCAAACGCTTGGTGGTGGTTTTGCATACTACAAAGGACTGAATGCAAACTTGTCACTTACTATCCATGTTGTATCTGCTTTATATGACTTAAAGATGGCTGGATACGAAATACGTGAAGATGTATTAAGTCGAGGTATTGGATACATCGAATCTGAAACAAAGCGACTATATACTCAATATCCAGATCAGAATAACGAGACAGTGATTCTTGCAGAATCTGTTCTCAGAAAGATTTCACCAGAAACCAAAACCTCACTTACTGATATTGTTATAACTTTGATCAAAGATGACTCCTTCCTCAATGAGAAAATTAGTAGTATGTCACTTGCTTACCTCGCAATCCTGACATCTAAAGATTACAGTAGAAGTGATCGTAATAGGGTTTATGATGCATTCCAAAATCGTATCGATATTGATGGTCGTGGAGCATACCTCGCAAGTACCGAACATTCAAATAGAGACTTTTATGAGACACCTATTAAAAATACAGCACTTGCTGTGGCAGTATTTGCAGCTCACGAAGACGAACATGAGACTCTACCAAATATGCTTAGGTGGCTACTCGCTAGCCGTGATCATCAGGGTGTTTGGGGCAGTACGCACAATACATTTACAGTAGTGAGCGCCATGGTTGATTATCTTAAATGGCAACACGAGACTGAATCACACTTCACCCTACGAGGATTGCTAGATGGAGTCGAGATATTTGGTTTTGAATTTAATCCAAAGACCGTTTTCGAGACGTTTACTCATTTTGTTTCAATTGATGCATTACCGAAAGAAAAGTTACTACCGTTAGCTTTTGAAAAAGAAGACAAGAATGGTCGAGAGAACAATTTGTATTATGACATGTCGCTCAAGTATTACCTTCCTGTTGATTCTCTCCCCCCAAGAGACGAAGGTATCACTATAACAAGAGATTTATATGCTCTTAGTGACGAGCGTGATTCAGAAAGTTTACAAACTGTATCTGTCGGAGATGTCGTCCGTGGAAAATTGACCATTACTATTCCAGACGAATATCAAAATGTTGCGGTCGAAGACTTCATCCCAGCAGGGTTTGAGATTGTTAATTTTAACTTGAGCACTGAGGATCAGTCATTGAATAAGCAAGAAGATGTATATGACGAATGGTCCGCTGGTAATTCAAACTTTACGGCGAGTGTTTTTGGTTCAGTAAAGAATATATTTAGCGATTCCCAAGTAGCACAGGTATACGGATCATTTAGTTCTGGAGGCGTTTACTCAAAAGAAAATCGCAAACTATACCCAACGCACGTTGAGTCTCATGATGATAGAGTGTTTCTCTATGTCGAAAGACTGGAACCAGGTGTATATGAGTATGAGTATTACTTACGTGCACTTATTCCAGGTACTTTCCAGCATCTTCCAGCTCGTGCAGAAGAGCTTTACTTCCCAGAGGTCTTTGGTAGAACTTCGGGGGGCATCGTTACTGTTACTGAGGATTAATAACAGATATTTGAATGATTTCACGGCGATTCGATTCTTTATCTAATGCTATGATTTCGTAAGTTGCACTACTATCAGGATGAAACACTATATCTTTACCGAAACCGACCACTTTCCCATTTACTGACCATTCCAAATCTTTCGCTCCTTTAAGAGGTATGGTTATACCTTGAAAAAATTCGAAAGAGTCATTGCTGTATGGGCTTTGAATAAGATTATCGCTTAACAAAAGCATTCGATGATCATCAATTTTGTCATCCATTAGTCCCCACTCATTTGAGTTTTTAATTGGAAACTGTGTCACTAAGTCTCTCGGTATAGCAGTCTTATTATTGTAAGTGGTTTCGAGCAATACACCCATAACATCGTGCCACACTGCTCCAGCTCCCGACTGGCCAGTAACTTGTTTCAGAGGTTCATTCTCAGTGTTCCCAATCCATACCCCAACAACAAAATCTCCTGTGTAGCCCACAACCCAACTATCGTGGAAATCTCTTGATGTGCCTGTTTTTAATCCATAATCACTAGCATCAATATTGAGGGTACTCTCAAGACCAAATTGATCTACCCCAGAAAGACGGTCGCTGATTATCGCGTGGACTAGTTGCGTATATTTTTTGTCTGATACGGTTTGTTTTGTTTGTATTTCAGACTGTCGCGGTAGTGAGTAGTTTTCGGGGTTATTCTTGAGAATACGTATCGGCTCTATAGTACCCATGCGGGGAAATATTGTGAAGTAATGTGTAAGAGTTAATAAATCCATTTCCAATCCACCAAGTGCGATGCCATACTGGTAGCTGTCATAACTTTGTATCGGTTGAAACTTGAGTTTTTCACTTAAAAAAGCGTAGAAGTTATGAAGTCCAATATACTCAAGAACCTTCACTGAGGGTACGTTTAAGCTATTACTTAATGATTCGTGTAGTGTAACTTCACCACGATATTGTCCATCATAGTTTTTGGGATACAAAGGGAATCCTGTTGCAATTGAGTACTTGTATTCACGGTCGTCTACAAGTGTATATGGACGCAATCCGTCAATAAATCCTTTAAGATAAATAAAAGGTTTGACTGTTGAACCAATTGGACGTGGTTGTAAAGCCATATTGATCTGATCTCCCCCAGTTGCATTCTTTGGATTTTTGCTACCCACGAGTGCAAGCACTTCAGAGGTCTGTGGATTAATAACGACTACTGCGCCGTTTCTCGCTCCACGCTCCCATTCAGCAGAAATATGTCGTTTGAGAATCCCTCGAATATTTTTTGTGAGTGTGTCATCAACACTAGTATAACAGGTATCTTCACACGTAACTCCAGCGGACTTTAGCTCAAAAAATGTTTCACTTTGAAATGAATAGCGAGCAGTTGCTTCTGGTTCAATAAAAATCTCATTCGGAGAAATTCTTTTACTTAAACTTTCTGCAAAGTCTTTATTTTTTTCTTCCCATGGATTGCGTGCGTTTGGATATGAAAGCGTTGCGAGAAGTGAAATACGTTCATTATGCGTAGTTTCGATAAGCGGCTTGTCAAAATAAGCATAACTACCAGTTTGAAATCCTTGCACTTGATTACCCAAATAGACCGTGTTCGCATACATCACTAAGACTTCCTCCTTTGAATTAAAAAGCTCTATACTAATGCTATAAAAAACCTCAAGTAATTTGTTAAATACATTCCTGTTAAGTTCAGTGCCCAATAGATTTTTTGAAAGTTGTTGGGTAATGGTGCTCGCGCCACCTGCCTTGCTTTCCATGACATAGTAGTACATAGCTCTTGCTGTACTGAACGGATTGATTCCAAAATGGTAGTAAAAGTACTTGTCTTCTTTTTCTATAAGGAGATGAGCAAAATCGTCAGGTAATGTTTGTAAAGAACTCACATAATGACCTTTGTCATTTTCTTTGATACTAAGAGGTGTGTTATTTCGATCATAAATGGTCACCGAAAGAAGTGAATTATATCTTTTATCAGCATCTTGAGCAGTCATCCATAGTGATAGAAAGAATAAAGCTATCAGCAGTGCGGAGAGAAAATACTTATATCTAGTAATAGCATTTCTGTATTTACTAGTGTTGTTAAAAAGTTGTTTTAGTGGGCTCATTTGTAATAAACATTGTATCAGTATTGGTATTTATATAAACCGTGAATTTGTGACGCACCGTGCATTTATTCGAAAGAGAAATATGCACACATCAGAATCCTAATGGGCTAAGGTTACCAACTCTTACCCACTCGGGACGCTCTGGACTCCTAGGGCGGTTTGCGTCATCAATGTAGCTGTATGAATAACACAATACAAGCGCCACATGGAATGGTGGTCAAACCAGAAGCAATCCCTGTAAGGGTGAAATACTGCCTCTACGCAAGAAAAAGTAGTGAATCTGAGGAACGGCAAGTGCTGTCCATCGACTCACAAATCAGTGAGATGCTCCAACTCGCCGAACGAGAGGGTCTGGAGATCGTGACCATGAAGCGAGAATCACACTCAGCCAAGGAGACTGGGCAACGACCGGTCTTCAACGAGATCATAGATGAACTAAGAGACAACAAGTTTAACGGCATCCTCACCTGGGCACCAGACCGTATATCAAGAAACGCAGGCGACCTCGGAAAGATTGTGGACTTGATGGACGCGGGAAAGCTCCATGAGATACGTACCTTTGGACAGAGCTTTAGGAACAACCCCAACGAGAAGTTCCTCCTAATGATCCTCGGATCACAAGCAAAGCTTGAGAACGACAACCGAGGTATCAACGTGAAGCGAGGACTACGAACAAGAGTTGAGATGGGACTATGGCCGGGCATGGCACCACTCGGGTACCTCAATCAAAAGCTGATGGACAGGAAGTGTCGGATCGTCATAGATCCAGAGCGTGCACCGGTCGTAAAGCAAATGTTTGAGAAGGTGGCATATGAACACTGGAGTGGGCGCAAGGTATATAACTGGCTCCGCTTTGATCTCAACTTCCATACGCGAGGAAACCGACCACTCACCTTAAGTGGCGTATACCGCATGCTCCAAATGCCGATCTACTACGGACCATTTGAATATCCAAAGAACAGTGGCAACTGGTACCAAGGAGCACATGAACCTATTATCACTGAAGAATTGTTCAAGAAAGTAAATGAGCAACTGAAGCGAGATAAGATTGTGCGAGGGAACCGAGAGTTCGCCTTCACTAAACTCTTCACCTGCGGTATGTGCGGATCAGGGATAACAGCGCAAGAAAAATACAAAGAACTAAAAGACGGCACGAACGCCAAATACATCTACTACTCTTGCTCAAAATCAAAAGACAGAAACTGCAAGAACAAGTACATCCGTGAGGAAGAACTGGTGGAGGAACTCTTCAAGGTCATCGACAAAGTGAGTATCAACGAACTTGGTATGCGGATGAAACTTGAAGAAGAAATTAAACGATTCAACCGACTGCAACGATTGGCGACCAAAGGCAAGCCGAAGATGCAGATTGACGAGGATGATATTGCAACCAGAGAGTACGCGAAGTACGTACTCCGCGAGGGTACTCCACTGGAGAAGCGTGAACTGATGGGACACTTACGATCAAGACTAGTGCTGAACGACAAGCAGATTACCTTGCTGGAGGAATAGGATATTGGTTGCATTTAGAAACCAATGAGAATATACTTGTGGCATGTCTGCACCCAAGGACGACAAGCGAAAATTCTATTGGCACGCCAATACAAGTAGTGGCGGCACTTTAAGCCTCGGTCTTGATCTGACTGGTGAGTTTTCCAAAGAAGAAAAAGAAAGCGCACTTGCGGAAGGTATTCGTGCTTGTGTCGAAAATATGGAAGCTCAAGGTTACATTCCATACAATGCGACACTCATGTCCTCTGGTGATGTCGCCAGAGAGTACGGGAAGACGCGTCAGTACTGGGAGAAGCTTTTGAACGAAGGGAAAATCCACTACAAGGAAACGTCAGCGGGGCGGATCACAACGAATCTGTGGGTGCAGGGTTATTTAAATGATCGAGAGCAGGTGAACAAATACGTACGAGACGTGCGGGATGTTCTGGACACGATTAATGCTACGAAACTCACTGGCGGTCGTGTGGTTTGCCCTGTTTGTGGTAAGGAAAACTTTGAATTTCATATCAACGGTAACACGAATATGAATGGTCTCTGCCGGGCGTGCGGATTCCATGTGCATACGACCAAATAATCTATGAAAAAGAAAATCAAGAAAAAGGTTGCAAAGAAAAGAGTGATAGTCACAGCGCCACAAGCGCAGGCAATCCGTGCGCTTGCGGAACAGCTCGGTAAACTGATCTCGCTTTCAGGATTTCGCAGCTCGTTTTCATTGACCACAATAGCCAAAGAACGAGGTCTCGGTAAATATCTCTCAACCAAGACCTCAAACAAAAAAGATGCCTTCTACGAATTTCTTCGCAATCTGTACTGCCATAAGCCTCGGACAATAAAGATTCTCGTGCGCGAGATACTTCCCAAGGCTATAGAGAAGCGTCACGAGAAAGGTGAGCCTGTATTGGAAGCTGAAGCCCTTGAGCTTTATCTGAAACTGAAGGTTCTCAATATAGACCTAGAGAAAGAAATATTGGCAATGAATCTTCCGAAGGAACGTCCGAGAACGGTGCCGCCACCAATCGCCATCCAGAAGATTCTGGATGCATATACTCTTCACCCATCATTGCTACCTGACTGCAAAAAGATGTTCATTGAAGGACATATCAACGAGTCCGTACGAAAAGCGCTTGAGCGATTTGAAAAAACTGTCCAAGATCTGACAAGCACTCATGATAAACAAGGTCCGGATCTGATGGCTACCGTTTTCAACGAGCAAAATCCGAAGATAAAATTCAACACTCTTTCCACACCGCAGGAGGTCAACAAACAGCTTGGCTTTAAGTTGACGGTGATGGGCATCATGCATTGGTGGAGGAATAATCTTAGCCACGGCGACGAAAATCAGCTTCCACATCACGACGCACTAGGTCGGCTTATCATGATCAACAACCTCTTCCACGAAATTGATAACAGAATAATTTAAAAATATGGGAAAAAACCGCACGCACAATTCGGAGTCACAAGAACATCGACTAGAGCGACTCAAGAGTCATCCTGTCGAAGCAATTGAAACGTTACTCAACTCAATTGCAAATTACTTCAACAACGAGATCGGGATCACCCCCGCTCACTACCAAACATCCCTGATGTTTCTTGGCGTACACGCAGCCGCACTCACCATAGGCGAGGTGTTCTTCGCTAACGGCAAGCCTGATTCTATGTTCAAGGACTACAAGCAATTCTTGGAAACATTCGTTGATGGAGATACAGACGATCTGAAATTCTCCTTAATCGCAGAGGATATTCATAATTGGCGGAACATTCTCGCTCACCAGTGGCTCGGATCTATGGGTCACAGGATTGAGTACGACTACCAATCGACACTTGGATGGGAGAGACGGGATGACATTCTGGTCATTAATCCAAGGATCTATTGCGAAGCGTATCTAAAAGCTTTTTCTCTTGGAGGAAAGATTTGGAGATACGATCAGCTATTCAGCGAAGATCAGATGCACGAAATACACGGTCGCATAGTCGCAAAGTTTGTGAACAAATAGCAAAAAAAGCGGCACGAGGCCGCTCTTTTTGCAACGCGCTAGCTTTGTGGGTCACAGCTCGGCATCGAGCATGTGGGAACACACAACTAACAGGTTGTCAATGCGGAGGATGTGGGATTCGAACCCACGAGACCGATTAAAGTCTGGCGGTTTAGTAAACCGCTGATATCAACCTCTCATCCAATCCTCCCTGGTTCTCCCTAGTCCTTGAGAGCGCCACCAGTATAGCGGTAAATTGCCAATCTGTTAACTGTCCACTTGTGACGGCTGTATGCGTGATGTATCCCTATCCTCTCTAGGTAGTGGAATCGGCATCTTTTCCTTTGGTAGTCTGTGTGAGACGCGATACGCCGCCCAAAAACAGAACAGCAGACACAATACTACAAATCCCGCCTGCATAAACTGACCGGTGATGGCGGCCACAAAAATACCAAGCAGAGCAACCCCTATTTCTCCACCGAGAGCGACGAGTACGGTACCTTCCGGAGTGAGTGATGGTGTACGGTAGTAACGATACGCCCCCGCGATAAAAACCAGCACAAAGTAGCCTATAAATAGTGGTGCCGGAAGCCCAGCGCTCGCTAGTAGAGAGGGGAGGAAAAATACTGCCAGGTATAGCCCCATACCCTGCAGCAGCAGTTTTTTGGCTGAGATCAGTAGTACCTTCCCTGTGTCCATGGAGCGCGGGAGTTTTAGGGCAATAATAGTTAAAACAATAGCGGCGATGACCAGGAAGACATAATGAGAGGGGTTGCCGGTTAGTTCTCGCGTTGTGTCACCAAATTCCGCTTGGTGGGTATTGATAAAGAAACCGAGCGTACCAAACGCGAACGATAGTCCTCCCAGTGCCCAGGCCAATTTTTTAGAAATCCACGATTTGCTCGCTTGTTCTTTAAATAAATAATTAACAAACAAAACCGGGAAGACAACCGCAAAGAGTGCATGCCACGAACTAATGGCTAACATGAAGGGGATACGAATATCGCCGTATACTCCGTAGGCCCCGAAGCTATCAATGGGGGAGTGGAGGGGGTAGAAAATAGTTTGCGCAAATAGCCCCTCATTCCAAAGACCGTAGGCCAGACCGAGAATAAAAAGGGCGAGCAGGCTCAACTTTTTTCTAATGTACAATTCGCGCAGGATGAGTACCGGAAAACCATAGCCCGCCGTGGTAAAGAGAATAAACGTTACCGGCATAAAAAATGCGTATACCGGGCTACTGCCGGTAAAGACCTCGGTGAGAAACGGTGAGAGAAACAGGAGTAGAAGAATTGGGGCAATACGTTGTCCAAGCGGGCTCATAGGCGTAATCGTTAATGGTAACTGGTAAATGGTAAATGGTACCTAAATAGTGTAGCACCGCTTCGCAGTACCTGCACGCACAAAACCCATCCCGCGCCGGAGAAGGCCAGGTTCATGAGTAGTGGTGCGTACGAGGAAGCTGTACAGCCTGGGGCAGGCTGGTAACACCGGTTACAGCCCCCCGAGCAACTGTGTCATCAGTCGAATTTCCTCAGTCTGTGTTTCAACTATTGTTTTAGATAAATCAGTAATCTCTTTATGTTCAATATACGGTTGCACACTTTCTGCCATCATAACCGCTCCCTTGTGGTGCATCACCATGTCTTCCAAGAACACCTTATCAAGTGCCGCTCCACTTAATACCGAAAGGTCCCGCATCATTGGTTTGTATGCTTGAGGATCGGCAACATATCCTTCACCATACCAGCGCTGATACCACTCTTTCATCATGGCGATTTCTTTTTCTTGAGCCACCACCATGTCTCCCGCTAGCTTCTTTATTTCTGGGGTTGAGCCCCCACGAGTCGTCACTTGATTTGCTGTATCCACCGCTTCTTGATGATGAGGAATCATTCCTTCAAGAAATTCGCGTTCACTTTTTACCATCATCATTGAGTGATCCATACCTCCCATCATACCCATGCCTGAGTCATTTGGGTTGGTAGGATTACCCATAAGAGAACTATCGGGCATACGATGCATACCTGGTGGTACAGTGTCTTTTCTATTCATATCCATTGAATGGTTGGTAGACTGGCGCGTGCCAACGCTGTAGGAAACAGCACCAATGACTACGGCGACGAGTCCAATGATTATTGCGATTGATTGATTTTTCATATTTTATTTTATTACATGACCATGGTCATGCTATTAAACATCACGAGCATCCAGACGCACATCAGTATCATAAAGCTAGCTTCGATTATCGTGACGGTCGAGAGCGGAAGCTTGAAATACGTTCCCACGCATACACAATGGAGCTCCTCCTGCTTCATAAGTGACTGCACCGCTCCGTAGAGACTGGCGCCATAGATAAAGAGTGTGATAAGTGTGGCGGGTAGGATGAATAGCTGGAGAATGAAGAGAATACCAAGCGTCATTTCCAAAAAGGGATACACCTGTGCATAGACTATACTGCGCTGAGCCAAAGGATCGTACTTGGCAAATCCTTCTGCAAATCCAACCACGTCAGACAGTTTGATGAGGCCGAAGAAGACCAATACCCAGCCCATCAGGTGAGACATGTAGTCTGGATACATATGCCACTCTACGGTATATAAAGAAACCAGTGCCGCTATACCGTAGATTAATGCAATTGGCCAGTACGACCACAGGCTTGTGCGCAAGGGGTGGTGGGTTCGTAGGGGGTGGGGTGGTGGTGGAGTGTTACTCATATTTATTTACGCTTTAGTCGGTACACACTTAAAATTTCAGCCACCGGCTTTGTGATATCCCCGGAGGTAATTTGATTAACTACACAGTGGGCCAGGTGTCCTTCTAGCAACACGTCTTCCACATTCGAAAGTGCTTGTTTGATAGCCGAGGTCTGAGTAATGACGTCAATACAGTACGTATCTTTGGCAATCATGCCTTGCAGTCCCCGCACCTGTCCTTCAATTATTTTAAGCCGACGAATTAATTTTTTATGTGATTCCTTCATGTATACAATAATACCCCCTGGGGGGTATTATTACAAACAGTCACTGCCTACAAAAAACTCCCTAAAGGAGTTTTTTGTAGCGTCAGGTGCTAGCACAACTTGGCGGGCCCACGAGGATTCGAACCTCGGTCAACGGTTTTGGAAACCGGCATTCTACCACTGAACTATAGGCCCTAAAATGTCTGGGAGACATTTTAGTTGAGTGAAATACTCAAGCTAAACTATCACCTTAAGACTATACTCACGTACGTGAGTTGCTCCATAGTAAGTGAAAAGGAGGGCAAAATCAATCTGCTAGGAATTTACTAACTGTTGAGAAGATGTCTTCGGTCTGGCTAGGTTTAAACCAGGCTACTTCTTGGTCCCGTTTGAGCCAGGTGTTTTGTCGCTTGGCGTACTGCCAGTTTTTTTGTTCAAATTGGTCGATGAATTCTTTTTCACTGATTTCTTTATCAAGTAATCGTAGGCCAAGAGTGTACTCAAAGCCAATTTCCCTCAGTCTATCTCTACTAACGCCAGAGGCTAAGACTTGCTCTATTTCTGCCAAAAAGCCTTGCTCTAGCCAAGTAGCGGCCCTGGCCCGGTATCTAGCCTTTAGAGTCTCCTTGTCTACCTTGAGGGCAATAACTAGCCAATCATAGGCATTTTCTACCTTAGTAGGTTCTGGAATATGACCAAGTGCTTCTAAGACCTCAATGGCCCGCATGAGGCGACGGGGGTTTTCTGTCTCCAGAGTTTCAAGGAGAGCTGGGTCGAAAGTAGCTACTCTGTCACATAGTTCTTCGAGAGAAAGTTTTTCTAATTCGCTTCTTAGTTCGGAATTGGGTGACACGGCCGCCACTCCAGCGTGACCGCGAAGTTGGTCAAGATAAAAGAATGTGCCACCGACTACTATGGGCAGTTTATTATTTTTTAGAATAATTGCTGTTGCCGCACCGGCTTTTACTTTGAAGTCGTGAGCGGTGAAGACTTGATTGATATCGACGATATCAATCAAGTAGTGAGGAATACCGGACATTTCATTGGTGGTAATTTTGGCCGTGCCGATATCGAGACCACGGTAGACTTGACGAGAATCCGCTGAAATAACTTCACCATTAAATTGCTGGGCGAGAGCGATAGATAGGGAAGTCTTACCCGAAGCTGTCGGGCCGACAATAGCAATGATTTTAGGCTTCTTTTCGTTCATAAAATGACTATAGCACCTCATTTATGGATTGACAATAGAGTTAAAATGTGCTATTATTAAAGGTAGAGTTTTGGGTCTTTCCATCAACAGAAAAGGAGATAGAAATGAAGAATTTTTTTGCTATCTTTTATGGATCTATGTTTTGGGCGGGCACTCTCCTTGGGGCACTAGCTGCGTTCGAGGGTGGACCGACAAAGGTTTTTGTCCCACTTCTCGCCGGTGCTCTTTTCTTCGGCGTTCTCATCATTGTGGATGCAATTGTGGAAAATCGTGACATTGTCTTGAAGGCCATCGAGGAGGCTAAGAAAGGAAAGGAAAGCGCTGAAGAAACCCAGGCCAGAAGCAAGTAGAGCCCGCCACGTCGCACGGAAAACCCGTGCAAGTTGGCGGGTTTTTGTTTTTTGTGCCTCGGGAGGGGGTCGAACCCTCACACCTTGCGATACACGATTTTGAGTCGTGCGCGTATACCAATTCCGCCACCGAGGCAATATTTTGGACTTGAATCATAGGCTGGTTCGTAAAAACTCACATCGCCTATCTTTGCCTTGGACTTTCGTTTAAAAGTAAAGCAGTTTACTTTTAAACTGTCACCGAGGCAATACCTCACTGCGTCAAAGAGTGTACCAGATAATTAAAAAGTTATAAACAGCCACCTGTCACCTAGTGTGTTAGAATGCTTGATAAGACAAGGCGGGAGCCTTGCGAGGTAATTATTGGCGTATTGGAGATTTTTTCTATGGCATTTCAGGGCGATTCAATATTTTGGGTAGAAGTTGAGAAAATTGTTCCAAATCCGTTTCAACCACGGCGGGAATTTGACGAGCAAAAATTAATAGAACTTTCAGAGTCGGTACGTATGTACGGCATCTTACAACCGCTGACGGTCACTAGGAAAGAGATTGAACGAGAAGATGGAACTTTCTATACAGAATACGAACTGATTGCTGGAGAGCGAAGATTGCGAGCTAGTAAGTTGGCTGGGCTTTCACAAGTACCGGTGATTATTCGTGAGGGGGAAGACAGTGAACAAGAAAAACTAGAACTGGCCATTATCGAAAATCTCCAACGTGAAGATTTGAATTCAGTGGATAGAGCTTTGGCATTTCGTCAGTTAGCGGATGTCTTTGGACTTTCTCATACTCAGGTAGCAAGAAAAGTTGGTCGTAGTCGGGAATACGTTTCCAATTCAATCCGACTTTTGGCTTTGCCTGACTACATGCTCCGAGCTTTGCGTTTGGCAGAAATGACTGAAGGCCACGCCAGAACTTTATTGATGCTTAATGACCGTCCGGAAGAACAAGATGTGGTCTTTCGAGAAATTTTACTGAAGAAACTTTCCGTGCGCGAAGTCGAACGTATTGTCCGTAAGATTGCTACTGACAAGGTACGTAAAAAACACCCAGGTGAGTTTGACGCTGAACTAATTGAGATTGAAAAGAAATTTATGGAAACTCTTGGTACCAGGGTTCAAATCCAGAAGACTGATTATGGGGGGCAAGTCACTATTGATTATTTCTCGGTGGATGACTTGGAGGTGATACTACAAAAGATGAAAAATGAAAATACTTCAGTTTCAAGTATGGCATCTGGAGCGGCGATAGCTTTGGAAAAAATAAACGAGCATACCGGACTGGAGGTGGCGATAGATGATACTGGAGGCAAAGAACCAGCTGATTTAAGTGATGAGGAAATCCTTTCACCACAAGCCGTGGTTGAAGATGATTTAGTAAGTCTTTCTCAAAAACCAGTTGTTTTACCAGCGGAGACTACACAAATTGAGTCGACAAACCCAGAAGGGTTGGAAGTAGTCGAAGAAAAATTGTCTAGTGCCGAAGCTCCCCAAATAACCGAATATCAAAGTCATTTACCAAAAGTATATAATCCTATACCACTGCCTGTGTTGCAGACTGAAGAAGAAAAACCATTAGTTACAGAAACATCGCCAATAGTCACTCCGGCACCAAAAGAAGATGACAGTGATATGTATTCAATCAAAAACTTTTCGGTTTAAGTTGAGTTAACAACTAAAGGCCGAAAGCGAAGCTTTCGGCCTTTAGTTTTAGGTTAAATTTTTTAGCTCAAGCGCAGCTTTGATTCTTCTTCTGGCTAAAGACGTTTTGACGAAGACTAACCATTTACTAGTCGGTTGAGCTGATTTTCTAGTTTCTATTTCCACAATATCACCATTTTTTAGTACACTATCTAGTTGGACTAGTTTTTTATTTACTTTGACTCCAAAAATATGATCACCAACTTCAGAGTGAATTGCGTAAGCAAAATCTACTGGCGTAGCGCCGACAGGAAGGTCAACAACGTCACCAACTGGAGTAAAAACAAAGATACGATTAGTGAAAAAATCTGTCTGAGCATCTTCCAAAAACTCAGCCGTAGTGGATTTGTCTTTGGCGTGATTTTGACCAATCTGTGCTATCCAGCGCGGAATTTTCTCCCTATGGTCTGAGTCCTTTGTCTTTTTGATTTCATCGGTGGCTTTATTTGATCGACTTTGTGGTCTAAATAGAGAAGGAATAAGGCTAGCAAAACGTGATTTACTTTCAACCACATTTCCAGTAACTTCATTTTCTTTGTAGGCTATATGTGAAGCAATACCGAATTCAGATTCATGGTGCATTTTTTGTGTTCGAATTTGAATTTCCAAAATTACTCCGTTGGGAGTTGTAACTGTGGTGTGCAATGATTGGTAACCATTTGGTTTTGGAAAGGCGATATAATCTTTCACTCTGCCTGGTAGAGGACGCCAAAGTTTGTGGATGATACCTAAGGTTCGATAACAATCCTCAATATTTGGTACTACTACACGCATGGCTAATAAGTCGTAGACAGCTCCAATATCCCATTCCTTTCTTTTCAATTTATGAAAAAGACTAAAGAGACCCTTGACTCGATATGAAGTTTTGAAATCAAGCAAGTTTATTTCGGCCAAGCGTTTTTGTAGTACTTTTCTTTCTCGTTCAAGTAGTTCGTTAGATTTACCAGCCTTGCTTTGCAGAAGTTTACTAACTCGTTCGTATTCAACAGGATAAACGTAAGGGAAAGCTAAATCTTCTAGTTCCTTGCGAATACGACCCATCCCGAGACGGTGAGCTACGGGCACATATATTTCTAGTGTTTCTCTAGCAATGCGGAGCTGTTTTTCTTTTGGTATATGTGACAAGGTCTGCATGTTATGCAAACGGTCAACTAATTTTATGATGAGGACTCTTATGTCTTGGCTAGTCGCAACAAGCAACTTGCGTAGACTCTCGTTGTGTCTGTCAGTACCGTAGTAGCGCACCGAACTTAGTTTCGTTACTCCTTCGACTAAAAATAAAATTTCCTCACCAAATTCAGCCAAGACATTATCTGCTGTGACTTCAGTGTCCTCTATCACGTCATGAAGTAGCCCAGCCGCTACAGTGCGAGCTCCCATTCCCATTTCGGCCAATTTGGCCCCAACCGCAGATAGGTGATTTATGTATGGTTCGCCAGAGTAGCGAACGTGTCCTCTGTGGGCATTGTCCACGAAATTAAAGGCTTTCTCAATTAGAGCCTTGTCTTCATCAGAAGGTTTTTCCAAAATGACGATAATATCTTTTGCGGTCATTTTTTCATTGTAGTGACAACTCGGGTAAATGACAAGCTCTGGAATTGTGTTTGATAGAACTAGCCTCGCTTTAACAACTCAATAGCTACTTCAATTGTTAAATCATCAGTGTTAATTTCATCAGGAATACTGATACGCTTAAAACCTTTTTTTAAGTAACGTCCTGATTTAGATTCAAAAACATTTACCATTTTCTTAGTGACCGGATTGATACCTAATTCTTTAATTAATTTTTCTCCTTTACGAGTTTGCTTTGGTTCTTTATAGATTTCTAATGCTCTTTCGTAAGTAATTGTGTAGGGGTCATCTTTGCCTTTTAGGGAACGGAAATCTCCAGCGTGAGCCAGGTATGGTCCGTATTGGCCGGTATTAGCAACAATTGGCTCAGTAGTTTTAGGATGTGATCCTAGTTCACGAGGTAAAGTTAAAAACTTCAAAGCTTCCTCAAGGGTGACTTCCTCGGGTTTGATCCCAGCTGGCAATGAAGCTCGCTTCGGAGCGACTTGTTTTTTACCCTTAACTTTCTCAGGGGTTTCACCTAGTTGAGCATATGGGCCGAATTTACCTTTCAAAATAAAGACAGCCAGTTTTGTTTCTGGGTCGATACCAAGTGGTGCTTCAGGTTTCATTTCACTACCATCAATAATTCTGGCTCCAGTACAGTCTGGGAAACGCTCACAAGAAAGAAAAGTACCGGATCGACCTAGTTTGATAATCATATCAGCTCCACATTCTGGGCAAGGAAATTGTTTTGGTCCGGCCCCCAAATTAGTCAATTTATCAATATCTGCTTTGGCTTCGACAGCTTTTTGAAAAGGTAGATAGAAGTCCGTCAAAGTTTTTACATAAGTTCTTTTTCCTTCAGCAATTTCGTCTAATTCATCTTCCATTTCACTAGTGAAAGTATCACTAATATAATCAGCAAAATGTTGCTCTAAAAAAGACGAAACCACGTCACCAGTATCAGTTGGAGTTAGAGTGCGGCCTTCTTTCAAAACATAGCCTCGGTCAGTAATGGTTTTGATAGTCGAGGCGTAAGTAGAAGGTCTTCCAATCCCTCTTTTTTCAAGTTCTTTAATCAGACCGGCTTCAGTGTAGCGGTTTGGAGGTTGGGTCTGTTTTGCTTCTATTTCAATTTCTTTTAAATCCAATTTGTCACCGATTGCTAGTTTAGGAACTTCTGTATCTTCTCCCCGTGCACCGGTATCTACTCTTAACCAACCATCAAACACTACTCTTGAGCCATTAACAGCAAAGTCAGATATTTCTTCTGGGCTATCAGTCAGATTGGCAACTAACTTGGTACGTTTCAGGGTTGCGTCTGACATTTGTGAAGAAACTGCTCGTCTCCAAATTAGTTCGTAAAGCGCTTTTTGGTCACCAGTACTCCCCACTGATTTTTTTGCAAAGTTTGTTGGTCTGACAGCTTCATGGGCCTCCTGAGCGGACTTACTCTTGGTCTTGTATTGTCTTGCTTCAACATAACTTTTACCAAATTCACTTTGCAGCAAAGCCAGGATTTGTTTTTGGGCAATTGGACTCATGTTTGTGCTGTCCGTACGCATATAGGTAATATGTCCAGCCTCGTAAAGTTTTTGAGCTGCGCCCATAGTACGAGAAGGAGAAAACCCAAGCCTGGTTGAGGCAGTTTGCTGGAGAGTAGAAGTAGTAAATGGGGCACGAGGAACACGTTTGGTTTCAGCTTCTTTAATGCTGGTTACAGACCAAGAATTTTCTTCACCAATTTTTTTAATTCTCTCAGCTTCATTTTTATCGCGGGGCTCCTCACTACAAAAGAAAGGAATTTCCGCCCCTTTAACTTCTGTATGAGCAGTAAGGTTGAAATAATCCTCAGGAATAAAAGCTCGTATTTCTCTCTCTCTTTCCATCAAGATACGTAAAGCCGGGGATTGTACTCTACCGGCCGAAAGCCCGTAGCGAACCTTCTTCCAAATCAAGCCAGAAAGCTCATAACCTACCAATCTGTCTAATACTCGTCTTGCTTCTTGGGCTTCTTTTAAATTGATATCGATGTCTCGGGGATTTTCTAGCGCAGCTTTGACCGCCGCTTCAGTAATTTCATTAAAAGCCACTCGCTTAAGGTTTGAATTATCACCTTTGATTAGTTCAGCCACGTGCCAAGCAATCGCTTCTCCTTCGCGGTCCGGGTCGGAAGCCAATAACACCGCGTCAGCTTTCTTAGCTGAACTTTTAAGTCCAGCGATAACTTTCTCTTTGCCTGGGGAAATTATGTAGCGAGGAATAAAACCATTTTCAATATCCACCGCATCTTTATTGGTCTTAGGTAAGTCGCGAACGTGACCGATCGAAGAAAGCACTCGGTAATTTTTGCCCAGGTATTTTTCAATAGTCTTGGCCTTGGCCGGAGACTCAACAATAACTAAAGTGTATGAACTCATATATAAGTTCTGTAACAAATACTAGGATTAGTAAATTCTGTCAAATGTTAACAGTCTAACATCTGCTTATAATAGTGAACGATAATGAGGTGACTCATAGCTAATATAGCCTTGCATCTCCATATTCATTAGTAGAATACTAGCCTCTGAAACAGGAAGGGGAAGGAGGCGAAGTAGGCTATCTTTATCCCTGTCTTCTAGGAGTAGCTTAATTACCAACATTTCATTTGGGGAAAGTTCCGGAATTTCTTTGTCTAGAGTTTTTTCCGGGTTAATATTTAAAGCTATTAAAATATCTTCCGGCTCTGTCACCATCGTCGCCCCTAGTTTTAGGAATTGGTGAGTACCATGAGAATTCTTGGAAAATATACTGCCTGGGACTGCTAGCAATTCTCGGTTGTAATCGGCAGCTAGTCTAGCTGTAATTAAGGTGCCGGATTTTTCTCCAGCTTCTATTAATAGTGTGGCGTGACATAGTCCGGCCATGATACGGTTTCTTTGCGGAAAGGACCATTTTGTCGCTTGAAATTTTGGTTCAAATTCACTCAGTAGACATCCTCCTGAAGCTAGAATACGTTGAGCTAGGGCAAAGTTAGTTCTTGGACCTATGACGGAGTCATCGATACCAGAGCCTGGAATAGCTAAAGTGTAGAGGTTATTTTTTAAGGAGGCTTCATGAGCTAGGCCGTCGACACCAAGAGCCAAACCAGAAACTATACCAACAGAGTAATCCTTCAGGCCAGAAATTAAGTAATCAATAACTTGCTTGGCGTAGGTAGTATATTTTCTCGAGCCAACGACAGCCAAGAGTTTTAATTCTGGTGACGGTAAAACACCTCGGTACCAAAGTTGCTTTGGGGGTTGGGGAATCTCATTTAATAACCCGACACGGTTTTTTTCAAAGTCTGGAGGTAATAACTGCCTAACTAAGTAATTCATTTATATATTTTAGCACCACAGTCTCAGGAACTTATTTCCAGAGAAAGAAATCAAAGAAAACTTCATCGAAAAACATACTATTGACACTATGTCAACTATATTATATGATTAGAAATAGAAGTATGCTGAAGTGTTAAGGTCTTTGCTTAGCAGCATAGACACCATGGAGGCAAGGTTTACCTTGCCCTAGACCCTGTTTGTTGGGCAAGTTCCCACAAACCCAGGAGGTCATATGAATACCGCTCAGCAAATCATTAAAACCACCCCACTCAACCTGAGTGCGGTAGTCGCACTTGTGCAGTCGCACAATTTTGTCCCGTATTACCAGCCAATCGTCAAGAACCACAATGCACAGGCATATGAGTGCTTGGCTAGATTGAGTAGCGAGGATGGGGACATCCTAAATCCTGGACAATTCCTTCCCCAAGTAGAGGAAGCTGGCCTTATGCCAACTCTCGATACGGCCGTCATGAAAATGGCGGTGTCACAAATGGGTGATTGGAAGAAACGTCTTGGTGTTAGGGTTTGCGTCAGCGTCAACGCTACTTTTGGCA
Organism: Minisyncoccia bacterium; assembly: GCA_041736805.1. Lineage (GTDB taxonomy): Bacteria > Patescibacteriota > Minisyncoccia > Phycocordibacterales > UBA918 > OLB19. The sequence continues at coordinate 8,436 of JBGSSW010000011.1, read as the reverse complement.
CCTTGCGTAGCCGTAGCTATGCGTCCGCTGTCCACTCAGCTCTGCGTCGGAACAATGTTTTTCCGAAACAGCTTACTGTTGAGGTGGTGGAACCAGATTCTTTCTGGCTGCATCAAGATGCCATCAAAACCTTGGCGGAGTTGCATCATCTCGGAGTCCGTCTTGCGATTGACGATTGTCCAGATTGGTTGGACTTAAGAGGACTGCTAACTTGGTTGACTGAAGTGCCGGTTGGTTTTATTTCGACTCTCAAGGTTGATCGGACGGTGGTCCGTCAGTTTTGTGAAGGGAATCCTTTGGGAAGGCTCCAGCTGCCTTACCTCATTGAATTTGCCCACTGTCTAGGAATGTCAGTTGTGGCAGAGGGTGTGGAAGAGGAAAGTCACATTAATCAACTACTTGAGGTTGGAGTAGATCGTTTGCAAGGATACTGCTTTGGTCGGCCTGTTCCGGCTGAAGAAGTCGATATTTGTTTGCGGACAAATATCTTAACAAGATCGAGCTCGGCAAAGTACATACTGCACTAGCAGTCAGTGCTTAGTACGCAATTCAAGCCGCTGTCTGTGCTACACAGACAGCGGCTTTCCTTTTTCAACTTTTTTACATAATTAGGGTATAATCTGGGACATAATTGTTTTGTATGTTAGATATTAAATTTATTCGCGAGAATGCTGATCTCGTCAAAATGGCAGCCAAGAAAAAAAAGATGAAGGTAGATATAGACAATCTACTGACTTTAGATGACTCTAGGCGTGAACTGATGACAAAACTGGAGTCCAAGAAGGCTGAACAAAATAAAGTTTCTCAAGATATTCCTAAAGCGGGCAATGACGCTTCGTTGCGCAATCAGCTGATTGAACAAATGCAAAGTCTAAAAGCCGAAATACAAAAAGACGAAGAGAAGCTAAAGCCGGTAATAGAGCAGTGGCAGTCGCTTATGCTTCAAGTGCCAAATATTCCAGATATGTCCGTTCCTGATGGAGATAGCGATGCTGATAATCAAGAGATAAAAACTTGGGGTGAAAAAACTAACTTTTCTTTTCCAGCTAAAGACCATGTTGAGTTAATGACTAAACACAAAATGGTTGATTTTGAGCGTGGGGTAAAGGTGCATGGTTTCCGAGGTTATTATTTGCGCGGTGATGGAGCGAGACTATCTTGGGCTATTTGGAACTATGCCAATAAATTTTTCTTAGAAAAAGGCTTTGAACCATTACTTGTGCCGTCTATTGTGCGTAAAAGTAATCTCTACGGAACAGGGCATCTACCAAATGACGCCGAAGATGTCTATAAAACTCAAGATGAAGATTATCTAATTGGTACGAGCGAAGTCTCAGCGATGGGTCTTTATAGCGATGAAGTTTTAGAACATTCAGACTTACCGATGAAGTTTTTGGCTTTTTCACCCTGCTACCGTCGGGAGGCTGGCAGCCATGGTAAAGATACTAAAGGTCTAATTAGAGTTCATGAATTTTTCAAACTGGAACAAGTAGTAATGTGTGAAGCATCACACGAAGAAAGTGTTCGCTTACATGAATGGATAAACAGAAACACCGAAGAATTTATCGAGTCACTAGGTATTCCATATCATACGGTTCTTAATTGTGGGGCAGACATTGGGCAAGGTCAGGTAAAAAAATATGACATTGAACTTTGGGTACCAGGAGAACAGACTTATCGAGAAATAAGCTCCGCATCGTATTTTCATGACTTTCAAACCAGGCGTTTCAATATTCGTTATCGAGACAGTGAAGGAAAGATGCGCTATGCCCACTCGCTTAACTGTACCGCAATTCCAACTCCTCGCATCCTGGTTTCTTTAGTAGAAAATTTCCAACAAGAAGACGGTTCTATTTTAATTCCTGAAAAATTGCAGGAGTATATGGGCAAGGAGAAGATTGGGTAAGTAATAAAGGTGGGCGAGCAAAGCTCGCCCACCTTTATTTAATTTATGAAACCAGGACAACAAAAAAGAAAAAAATACTTGGACCCCGGTACAGTAATAATTATTAAACAAGTCTTTTCTGGTTTGTTGGTTTTTACTGCGGTAGGAATAGTTTTGACTTCAATTTGGTACGGTACTAGGTTGCTGACCTTCACAATTGATAAAGTAACTGTAGTAGGAGGTATAACAATTGATAAAGAAAAAATAAGAGTAGAGGCTGAAGATAAATTAAATGGAGCTTACTTACATTTAATTCCTCGCCGGTTTATTTATTTTTATCCTAAGCAAGAAATATTGGCTGAAATAAGTAAAACTGAAAGAATTAAGAATGTAATTATTAAAAAAAATTCCAAGCGTGAAATAGGAGTATATTTTGAGGAATATTTTCCAGATAATCTTTGGTGCAATCTAGGAAGTGTTGAAGGTTGTTATTTTTTAGATAAAGAAGGATATTCTTTTGCTCCTGCGCCGAAATTAGTTGGAGAGAGCCTAGTCAGATATTATTCAACTGAAAATGAGACGAAAGTTGGTGTAAATCCTTTTTCACAAGCAGATTATTCAACGACTAGAGAATTCACCGAAAAACTTGCAGAAATAGGCTGGTTTGTTACTAAAGTAGAAGTAGATTCCGCCCGCGATGCTTTTTATACGATTTCTCTTGGGAGTGAACTTAAGACGACTTTGACTGAAGACGCTGTTAAACCTTTTTCTAATTTAGAAACCATCCTACAATCTAAAGAGTTCAATCATTTGAAGCCGGGTAATTTTAGGTACATTGATTTACGTTTTGGAACTAGAGTTTTTGTAAACGAGTCACTTGAAGGGGAAGGAAGTGAAAATGCCTCGACAACTGCAGTTTCGGCTGAGTAGTTTGCTTTTCCTCCTCTTCAGTCTTGATTAAAAGTATGTTAAAACAAACCACTATGTCTTTTTGGCAAAAACTAAAAACTCCTTTTTTCGTCTTGGCGCCAATGGCGGATGTTACCGATGCGCCTTTTAGGCGAATGATTGCCAAGCACAGTGCGCATGTTCGCGGGGATGGAACAGTTGGTGGTCCTGATGTGATGTGGACAGAGTTCGTTTCGGCTGATGGATTAGTTAGGGCTAATCCAGAAGGAAAGGTTAAGCTCATGGCTGACCTTATTTACCAAGAAGAGGAAAGACCGATTGTGGCGCAACTTTTTTCTAGTAACGAAGAGCATATGGAGCAAGCAGCGGCTTTGTGTTTGGAGCTTGGTTTTGATGGAGTAGATATAAATATGGGCTGCCCAGATAAATCAATTGAAAAACAAGGTTGTGGTTCAGCGATGATAAAAAATCCTGAGGTGGCGGCCAAGATTATTAGGGCTGCTAAGCGAGGAGCAAAAATGGACGAAGGCGGCATACCTGTCTCGGTCAAAACCCGCTTAGGCTACAATCGTGATCAACTAGAAGAATGGTTGCCATTTTTGCTCCAAGAAACCCCAGCGGCGATTACAATACACGCTCGCACGCGCAAAGAAATGAGCAAGGTACCAGCCAGATGGGAGAGAGTAGCTAGGGCTGTAGAAATAAGAAATGAACTTCAAGGCTCTGGTCCAGGACGGACCCTTATCTTGGGTAATGGCGACGCTTTATCACTGAAAGATGCTCAGGAAAAAATAAATCAAACAGGAGCTGATGGCGTGATGCTTGGACGAGCGATTTTTGGTAACCCGTGGCTTTTCCATCCGGAGTGTGATGTCGCTACTATTCCACTAGCTGAGAAACTTAAAGTGATGGTGGAACATACTAAGCTCTTTGAAGAGTTACTACCATTTAAAAACTTTTCTATTATGAAGAAGCATTACAAGGCTTATGTTAAAGACTTCCATGGGGCCAATGAACTTCGGGCTAAGTTAATGGAACAAAGTACAGCCGATGAAATCGAGAGATTGGTTAACCAGTTTCTTCAATTCAACCACTCGAACTAGTTCATAAAAATATAGTTTTCCACTCTTCTTTATATTAGTGTTTTCATAACTTGTATAACTTGCTACACTGTAGAGAGATGAATGAGATTTTACACGCCAACATTTTCTTTATAATCGCTAGTCTAGCTACAGTTTGTTTCAGCATTCTTTTTTGTTTTATCTTGTATCAAATAATTAAGATTATGCAGTTAGTACGCTTGATTTTAGAACGAGTAGAAGCAGGAAGTGAAGTCTTGGCGGAAGATCTAGCTAACATTCGCATGTTTTTTGCTCAAGGTGGTTTTTTTGCTCGTTTTCTAAATTTCTTTGGCGGCTTTGGGGCACCAAAACCTACTAGAAGAAAACGTCCTGGTGATGATATTACAAAGATTTAAATAATAAATAATTTTATGGCAACAAAAAAGCAAGCTACAGTTTCAAAGAAGCAGGCGGTAGGGATCGGAGTAGGACTAACTGCGGCAGTCGCAGCTGCAGCTGGAGCTTATTTCCTTTATGGTAGCAAGAACGCAGCTAAGAACCGAAAGACTGTTAAGAGTTGGATGTTGAAGGCAAAGGCTGAAGTTCTCGAAAAGATTGAGGCTGCTCAAGACATGACTAAAGAAGAGTATGAGCAATTAATTGATACTGTCAGTAGTGTTTACTCAGGAGTTAAAGATGCTTCCAAGACAGATTTGTCAGCTTTCAAAAAAGAAATGAAAGAACATTGGCACCAAATTGCCAAAGATGCCGCTCCTAAAAAAGCAGCTGTGAAGAAGGCAGTGAAGAAGATTGTAAAGAAAGTAGTCAAGCCTGTAGCGAAGAAATAATTCCAACCAAATCTAAAACAAGCACACTCCCCGGGTATTTATACCTGGGGAGTAGTGTATTATTTAATTATGTTAACTAGGTCTACTATTCATAAAATAGTCCTACCTCTGGTAGTTTTGGCTGTTTTGTTTACCTACAGCAACGTTTTTTCTAGTCAAGAAACTGCAGCAACAGAGACAGTTAAAAAATTTAGTATTACTGCTAGGGACGTTAATATTTCGGCTTTAGCTTACGCCGTGTTTGATGTGGAGAGCGGAGAGATTCTGTTGGCAGAAAATGAAAAACAGGTCTTGCCGATTGCTTCGGTCACTAAGTTGTTTACAACGGCTGCTTTACTCGAGTCGTATGACTTGACCAAGGTAGGTACTATCACTAATAAAGATGTCGACACTTATGGTCAGGCTGGTAGGCTGGTAGCAGGTAATAAATACAGATATCACGAATTACTATTTCCACTCTTACTGGAATCTTCCAATGACGCAGCGGCTTTTTTTGAAAGAGAAACTAAAGGTCAGGTAATTGTGACTATGAATGAGCTGGCAAAAAAAATTGGCGCTCAGGACACCGTCTTATTTGATGCTTCTGGCTTGTCTGATAATAATGTTTCCACTGTGAGTGACTTGGTGACCTTTTTGGGCTATCTATCAAGGGAGCAGAAGCATGTACTTGATATCACTCGTCTGAGGCAGTATGTAGGACCATACAGTGGCCTCCTAAATAATAATCCGATTATTGATAAGGATTTTCTCGGTGGAAAGCACGGTTACACCATAGCCGCAAATCGTACCCTGGTTGCCTTGTTTAATGAAGAGTTTGGGACCACCAGTCGTGGTGTCGGTTATATATTACTGAGCAGTAATAACTTGGTTTCTGATGTAACTATTTTGCGTGATTTTGTGACAAATTCAGTCACTTTTGAATAATCTGGTATACTAAAAATCATGTTAGAACACGGAGCCTTATATCGAAAGTATCGACCACAGTCTTTTAAAGAAGTGCGTGACCAAGATCATATAATAAAAGTTTTAGAAGGAGCAATAAAGAAAGCAGAGATTCCACACGCTTTACTTTTCTCTGGCACAAGAGGAACAGGCAAGACTACCTTGGCTCGGATTTTTGCTAAAGCTATTGGTACTAGCAATGTTGACCTTTATGAAATAGATGCCGCCAGCAATCGAGGGATTGACGATATTCGTGAACTTAAAGAAGCCGTCTATACTTTACCTTATGAATCAAAGTATAAAGTTTATATTATTGACGAAGTGCACATGCTTACTAAAGATGCCTTCAACGCACTTTTGAAGACTCTCGAAGAACCCCCAGCTCATGTTATCTTTATTTTAGCTACCACTGAAGAGGAGAAAATTCTCGATACCATTCTTTCCCGCTGTCAGGTTTTTCATTTTCGTTCACCGTCTCGTAGTGTCTTGGCAGAATTAGTCACTGAAGTAGCCAAAAAAGAAGGTTTTTCACTTTTACCCGATGCTGCAGATTTGATTGCTATTGCTGCGGACGGTTCCTTCAGAGATGCTCTGGGAGTAACCCAGAAAGTTATTCTTGCTTCAGGAGACAAAATTGGTAGTGCTGACGAAGTAGCCGCAATTATTGGAGCTCCTAAGGGAGAAATTATACTTTCATTAATTAAAGCTTTGCAAGAATCTTCAACGGAAAAAGCTCTTGATGCACTTGAGGAGGCAGTCGCACTGCATGTAGATATGAAAATTTTTTCACGCCTTATTTTGGAAAATATTCGCGCTATCATGTTGCTTAGGCATCAATCTAGCCAGACAGAATTAATTTTGGCTAATTTTGGCCCGCAGGCGAAAGTAGTGTTGGCTGATATTGCAAAAGTTTCATCGTCACCAATTAATTCACAAATGCTTTTGCGACTACTTTCAGCGGTTGAACAAATAAATTATTCGCCCATACCACATCTTCCTCTGGAAATAGCTGTTATGGAAGTAACTACTAAAAAGTAATTATGGAAGTATATTTTGTCAGACACGGTCAAACTAATGGAAATTTAGCTAGACGGCACCAACATCCAGACACGCAACTTAATGAGGTCGGTGTTGAGCAAATAAATACAGTGGCTAAAGAAATAGTGACACTTGAACCGACGCATATTATCAGTAGTACTCAACTAAGGGCAGTAGAATCGGCTAGCATAATTTCACGTTATTGTGATGGACTTATTCCCTATACTAACGAAGCGTTTGAAGAGTTAAAAAGACCAAGTTTCATGATAGGGAATAGATATGTTGGTCTCACCACCGCCTGGTATGTATGGCGTTGGTTCTGGGGCAGTCTAAGCGATGGAGGAGGTGAAAGTTACGGTGATTTTTTAAATCGAATTAAGCAAGCCCGAAATTACCTAGAATCATTACCAGATGATTCCAGAGTGATTGTGGTTTCTCATGCGGTATTTACTAATATGTTTGTTGAACATCTCTGTTCAGATAAGCCAATGAGTTTTAGGCGGGCTGTAAAGCGTTTTTGGCATATTTTAAAAATTCGTAATGCCTCTATTATCCATATAAAATACATAGCAAGTGGGAAGGGTATTTGCAGATGGAATTTTGTTTCTTCCACTAAAGTTTAAAAATGTAAAGCACCACAAATATTTTTTAGCTATAAAGGGCCTCTTTTAAACTCCTATATAATATGGCAATATAGTGCAACTGGAAGTGAAGATAAAAATTGCCGATTTGTCTAGAGTACAGGACTCTGTAAGAAGTCATCCCATGACTTCTTACCTACTACCAGCTGTTGGGTAAAATTTGACAAAGTAGTAAAATAAATCAAGTAAATATATATTGCCGATTCGTCTAATGGTAGGACTCTGGTTTCTGGTACCAGCTATTGGGGTTCGAGTCCCTGATCGGCAGCTCAAAAGCAACAGTCCGGGGGACTGTTGCGTAGGGAATCGAAGACCTTGTTTTGGTGATCCGCACGAAATACTCAAAGGGTACAAGATAATGGAACACCTTCGTGTCATACTACCTGAAGAAGTGGAGCAACGTGAAGAGGCGAAAAAAGCCAAAGATGAAGCTCGTCGGTTACATAGAGAGAAGATCAAGAACGCTCGAGCGGGGCGTCGAAAGCGTAAATGAGCGCATATTGACAAGTTCTGTATTTAAGTGTATGATGCTAGGCACAGCTCTTTGATAAGACTTGCGAGTGGTCGTAGCGAAAAGTGGCTTAAAATTAGGCCATTCCTCGCTATGACCACACAGGCCATGGTTCCTCCTCGGATTAGAGGAAAACGAAACGGGCAAATTAGCCCAGGAGATACAATCATGAGCACAGAATTCGCATCCGCCAGCCTCACTGCCGGCCAACTCAATGCAATCGTCAAGAAACTCGGTGGCCACGACATGGCACTCCGTTTTCTCCGCGACGAACTTTCGGTTTCCGAACCGACCCGTTCGTGGCGCGAGGAAGACGGGGTCATCTACTTCTCGGTCACCAGTGACGGCACGACCGGCGAAGACTGGATCAAGCGTCTGGAAGGCAACGGTTTCTGCGTCGGAGACTACGCCAAACAGGTACTCCGTTCACCGGACTTCAAGCCGACGAGCGGCGTGACGACCGAAGTTGCGGTTCTCAAGGGCATGCTCTTCGAGGACAACAACCGGATCACGAAGAAGATTCGCGCCGAGGCCGACAAGCGCAAGCTGTCCAAGCCGAACGCCGAACTGGCCTGCCTCATCCGTGAGAAGTTCACGGACA
>JBGSSW010000009.1:0-21364 GCA_041736805.1 Minisyncoccia bacterium | reverse complement strand
CTCGTCTGCCATGGGCCTAAACCCATTCGACTTGCATGCCTCATCCACGCCGCCAGCATTCATCCTGAGCTAGGATCAAACTCTAATTTAAGACAGGGTATGAAGATAAATCTTCATACATCTGCGTTAGTGAGACTATGCGGTACTGTACTACTTCCCGCGCTCAACTAACTATTTACCTAAAGGATAAGACAAAAGAAAGTACAAATAAATGTAAGACTTTTGCCTCAAAATTGTGCTGATGCAAATCTTGATACTCTAAAAAAGAAAATCAAGAAATGTACGTCATATATAATACTGTTGCAACATTATATATGTCTATTCAATTGTGCGTGTGACCACACAATCCCCTGTCGTAAAAACCACGAGTAAACTCGTTTTTAAAACTTCAGAGTGTTATCAAGCTACAATTGTTCTCGTTCGGAATTGCTCGCTCTTACACAAGAGCGAAAGCGCAATAAAACGCCTTCTTTGAACCTCCGATGAACAGTGTTGAGCATTATACAGATACAAAAAAAATATGCAAGCTTTTTAAGGGGAAATTGACTTTATTAGGCGAAGAAGTGTCTCAAAGCTTAGGAGTAAGACGTGGTCTTACTCCTAAGCTTTGAGACAGGCTTTAATTTTCCCCTATTTATATAATGTAAAAAGGCCCCAGTTATGATAACTAGAGCCTTGGCTTTGGCGTCACCTTGTGACACCGGAAGAACTGAGTACTAAGAACAATGCGTTACATCAGTGTTTCATCACGTTACAACTAGTCTTGCTAGAAGTAATCAGTGAGGATCATCAGATGTTGGTGAAGAACAGGTCTTGCCAGAACTTCTACCTAGCACTATTTGTATTTGTCTTCACAACTAGTCTTGCTAGAAGTAATGACTGAAGTAAATCAATAGATACTTTTCTGTACACATTGACATACTCCATAGTTACTAGGGTTTAGGGCGACTGGTTGCTTTCGCAAACCAGTCGCCCGCCCATCACGCCGCCAATCGCTTGAGCGGCAAATCGATGACGTCCGCAACGCCGATCAGATCCCCCTTGTTCGCAGCGCGTTTGATACGCCCCGGAATGTTGACAATCTTCAAGTCTTCGGTCTGGCCACGAATGCCATAGATCTTGGCGTAATCCGCCGACACTCGTTCGACTTTCAGAACAAAAGGTTTGCCGTCTACTGTGAACTCCAAAGAATGTCCTCCGCCAATCACAACTGAGAAGAGGTTCTGGATGACGATTTCGTCGTCGAAACTGAACTCTTTCATCTGAATGGCAGCTACTACATCATCGACCCGGCGAGATAGCTTACGTCCCTCCGTCTTGACTTCTTCAGCAACTTTCGTCGCTTCTAACGCCACTTCACTCACCACCTTGATCGCCTTGGCGTTCTTGGTCGTCATTCGAGCCACTCCGAGGACAAGAAGCAGAATCGTCGCTACACCGCCAGCAATTGCAAACCAGAGGCTCTTGATGCTGTTGGTATTTTGGCCAACTCCTTCTTCCACAGTGCCGACGCGACTATTGACGCTTTCGACTTGAGTCACCATGCCTGCGACCGAAGCTTTCAGTGGCTCGAGCGTAGCAGTGGCCGCGGATGCAGCAGTTGCTGACACACTTACCATCTGCTGCTGCAGGTCACTGCGTGCCTTGGTAGCGGCAGCGAGCTGCTCTGCGAGCTTGGCTTGTGCCTCACCCAAAGCAGCCTGTTGCGCTTGATCAGCGCTGCGAGCTGCCAGCTGTGCTGCAGCCAACTCTCCTTTCAATGCCTCGACCTGGGTATTGAGTACCCGGGCCGCCTTGTCAAAACCTTGCAGCTCGACGCGGGCGGCACGTTGTCCTGCCAACTCAGCGGCCTTGGCCACCTGTTCAGCCGTGAAGGCTGGGGTGGTGGCAACAGGTGCTGGAGCTGTGGTCGTGGTTGCTGGAGAGGCAACCGGCGGCGTGATCGCTTTGACCACGTCTTCCTTCAGGACAGAAGGGGGAAGACGAATCTCCCCCTTCTGGGCCATGGGCAGGAACACGTCGTATGGCAAAAAGTTGCCGTAGACCTTGACCAACTCAGCAGCGAAGAACTTGGCGTCCGTCGCTGCATCGTTGAGCAACTTTTCACCAGCAGCCCATTCCTGTAGGCCGTCAGCTACCTTGGACATCGAGACCACACCATCCTTCAGAGCGCCTCGGTCTGAGAGCATCTTCTCGAACGCTTGAGCGTTCTGAGACGAAGTCAAAAAGACTGGGCGTCCTTCAGGGACAGCAAGTGCATTTCCTGCCGTGAGGCAGAGTGCCATCAACACAAACCAAATCTTTTTCATGATCTACTCCTGTGTGTTGTGGAGGTGGTGTTTTTGTTGTTCACCACCTCCATTGATTGCGAATCAGTCACCCTTGAGGCAACTACCGGTGCAGGCAGGTTTACCCGCAGGCTTACCTACTTGCACATTGACCTTCAGGCCGTCGACAGCCGCTTGCGAAGAGGAGCCAGCATTGGCGCTGCCATCGTTGATGATGGTCGTGCCACAATTGGAACCTTCGCTGCACTTGCCAGCTTCTGCTCCTTTGATGAGAGCCCGACCTTGGATGTAAGCAGCACCAGTGCCGCCCACAACTCCTTTGGCCATCTCACCAACAAGTGAAGCACTGTTGATGATGTCAATTCGACGACCCCAGTTGCCATCATTCTTCCCAGTGATGGGGTTGATGGCTTGGACGTCGATGACGCACACCTTCACGTCGGTGGCAACACCAGAGACGGTAACTCCGCATTCCACCCGCGCCGCATCGCCTTCAGTAGTGATGGCTTTGGGGGCGAATGAACACCCTCCAAGCACCAGCACAATCAGGCCCACCAGCATGACTCGTGTGATTTTTGCTTCTGACATGATTTCTCTCCTTGGGTTTCAGTTGATCAGATAACTATTCGCACACCCACTCCATTGAGCTAGACCTCATGGTCTGACCCGGAGTGGAAGAAAAAACACCACCGCTTGAAACGAATCCAGGTCCACAGCAACTGCAGACCGGGACGACCACTCCAGAAAGGCTGGTGGTCACACCCGGCACAAATTGCTCATAAACCGGTCCTTCTATCCATCGGCAAACCTTCACTTTCTCCTTCATCACCACCTTAGGAGGTGGCAGTGGCAAAATACCACGCGAAGCCGGACAAACGTCAGGCTTGCCCCCGTCTGAACCTTGGCAGGTCCAGAGAGTACTGCTGCCAGCATCGGGAAACATAATGTTCGACTGGGATGGTGTCCCGACCTTGCAAAACGTTCCGTCAGTTGGCCACATTGTGTCAGTGGCCTGATAGACTTTGGCATTACTGCCGCAGGCACCATCCACCGGCTTCAATGGTTTGGCCGCGTAGACGAAGCCAACGTTGTTGCAGGATTTCTTTTTCTCGCCAATGAACCAGTAGGCATATACTTGGTTGCCCAAGTTGCAAAGCAAAGCCCGGTCTTCTCGACCAAGCCGCTTCACTATGTTGCTGGTGACCATTGAGTTGTTGTTGATGCGTCCGTTCATGCGGTCGAAGACGATACCGTCCTTGACCATCTTCACTTCGCACTGATTGCCTTCAAGCAGCTGCTTGAGGCTTTCGCACTGCGAAAGCTCCAGCCGACCCGAAAGATCGGTCCGAGCGGTGCGTTCGCACTGCTCGATTGCCGAAGCAACCGTGCTGTGAAAACTACTCGGAGTCATGTATGACCAAACACTACTGGCCGGTGTCTCCGAGGTAGGAAGTTCTTCCGCTTGAGCCTTACTTCCCCAGCAGAGAAAAATTGGCACCATGAGCGCCAACACTTTTGTGAGCAGGTTGCTCATGGCATTCTCCTTGTTACCCTACTTTCGTAAGGCGGGTTGATGTTGGGTCCAAACTACAGTTGTTTCTGGACCACCAAGTTGTCGAGGAACGCGGGATTGCGCCCTTTAAATTCAGTAAATACACTACCATACTTTTTATAAAAAAGCAAGTCTTGACGACTTGCTTGTATCAGGTTATTGAAAAAATAAAGTTTACCTTATAAATATAAAAGAAAAAGCCCCGTTTGGTGCCTTTCTCTTGGAGCATGAAGCTCCTTGAGGAAGGCACCGAAACGGTGCTTGAATTGTCTCAGGCCGTAGGGCCGTTGATCAGTGCTTGGTGGCCGTCGCTGCAGCGCCGCCCGAGACCTTGCTTGCGGTCAGTGAGCCGGCTGTACGAGGCCCAGTATTCGCCGTTTCCCGCTTGACCACATTGGTCGCCGTTCCGCCGGCATAGGCCGAATATCCGATCACGAATTTCGCGTTGTTGTCGGTGCTGGCACCTGTGCAGGCTGCCCCGCACAGGCTCGACGAGGACACGACATCGCCCTTGACACTGATCAGATCGTCCGAGATGGAGCTGGCGGTGCCGCTTCCATGTTTGCCGAAACCTGCGACGTTGGCGGCCTTGGTCCAACCGGAGAAGGCAGTCGAGACGCCGACCGTCTTGTTGGGCGGGATAACGACCGGCGAGGTCGACACGCAGTTGTTGACACAGGTGTCGGTGGCGAAGGCCGGGGTGGCCAGGCCGAAGGTCGCGAGGGCGGCCAGAACGTTTTTGAACTTGGACATTTAAGAACTCCTGAAATGGCGTTTCTTAGGCGCCGTGGGTTTGAGTGGAAGCGAAATGCTTACACCCGGACTCGCCCCGCCGCAGCGGGGAAAGGAGGATTTGAGTGACTATTGCTAGCCTCCACCATCCCCCACTCCGGTAGAACTGCCAGAGACTATACACCCTTTTAAAAATTTGTCAAGCTTTTAACTCTGGATATTTATCGTCTTATCAATGCCCCTACTTTCCTGCCTTTATCTACCGGCTTCTTCCCGTGCTACAATTGATAAACTAATTATGAGTAAGAAGGCCTTCTTAAACCTCTTTCATGAGTTCTTTCCAGTCCTTACCTTCTTTTTGGCAGCCCAATTTTTTAACTTTTTTGTCGCGACCAATGTTTTGATTGCCGCTACTTTTTTTTCCTTAATATCAGGTTGGTATACTGCCAAAAAACTCCCAGTCCTCCCAATTATTTCGGGTGTCTTTGTTATTATTTCCGGCTTCATTACTGTTAAACATCAAGTCCCAAATGCACTTATTTTTGCTGATTCTTTATATTACTTTTTAATGGGGGTTGGTTTAGCTATTGGTTTAGCTTTTCAAATAAATATTTTGAAGTTAATTTTTGAAAAGACTTTAGCGATGCAAAATATTGGTTGGATAATTTTGGCTCGACGCTGGATTGTTGTCTTTCTACTTGCGGCAGTGGCTAATGAAATTGCTCGCTACAACCTGACTCCTGAAGGCTGGATAAATTTTAAAGTTTTAAAAGTTATTTCTCTAACGGCTTTTGGTTTCTATCAATTTAAACTTTCAGCTAAATACCGTATACCAGAGATATCAAATAAGTGGGGCCTTAGAAATGACTAAATCTAAAAATTAATTCTTAATTGTCAGCAGTTTGACAAAGTTCTCCCTTAGCAACAGGACGTCTCCTGACTTCATTGTAACCAGTACTGTCATAACAATAATACCCCCAGGACATTGGTGTTTCTATAACAAAAGATACTTCCGTACTTTTACAAATAGAATTTTCGGGTAGGGTAATTTCTTCACAAAAACCAAGATAGGAGCCCTTTTCATCTATGTATGTTGTGGCTATGTTTGAAGCTGCCTTAACCATACTTTTATGATTTACATCATTAGTAATTTGACGATAGGTCCAAGGACTATTCATTCTATGTTCGTCTGGTTCGTTTATATTAAATATTCCTATAGCAGCTACAATAGAAAAGATAATTATTCCTCGGAAAATATAAGTGAGTTTTTTCTCGGTGGTAGGAAGTTCTTCAACAACTGAAATTTTCTTTAGTGACTCAAAAAGAATTATCATGAAGCATAGTTGCCAGTAGAGAGCTGAAATTATAGTTACAATAATTAGTAAGATTACCGTTGGGACGAAAAATGGTTTAAGTAAGGCCAAGGTTGATAGAAATGAAACAGCCACAGCGGTAACCAAAGTTAGGAAAAACACACTAACTAGAACTCGCCAAAATACGGTCCAAAAACGGCCGTAAACAAGTTTGGTACTAGAGACTAAAGCTGCTACCCCATTCATTTCTCCCCCCATCACAAAGTAAGATGCAAAGATTAGATAGACACTGAGCATTATTCCGGGAATAATGAAAAAAGTCATACCTAGTTGAGTGATTAAATTTACGTAAAAACTAACCAGGATGATATTGATTATATTCAAAAAGGTCCAGCGAAAATGTTTGCTATGTCTTTGTTTTTCAGTTCTTCTTAATAGGCTTCTCACTACCGTAGCTAAACAGGTTGTAGTCACTACAAAGAAAAAAGTTAGGAAAAAAAACATAGCCATAAACTTGGCTAAGTAACTGCCAGTTCCTACGACCGGGAAGAATGCTATTAGCGAAATACCGACAAGTCCCGTTAAGATTAAAGCGGCAATTAGAGTTATAATGCCTTTGGTTAAAATCTTAATAGTATCTTTAAAAAGCCTACTTGCCTCGAATATAAGATGATTGAGATTAGATAGAGTTTGAGAACCGTGAACCTCATTTGTGGCGTCAGTGAGTTCTTTAGTGAAATTTTCATTGAAGGCGTCCCTGGTTGTAGACTCTTCAGCTTCGCTATAAGCAGACAAAAAAGCTTCGCTATCATAGCCAATTTCTAACATTTCAGTCTGTATCTGCTCTTTAGAATGTCCTGCTTTAATACGCAAAACAATAGCCTCTATGAGTTTAGGGTCCATGTTTTATTACTATCCGAGTAATACTACCAGCATAACATTGGAATGTGCCGAAAAATTGCGTACAATGCACAATGTTATGTCACAAAATGAAACAATCGTAATGTCAGTAGGTGGTTCCCTAATCGTTCCCGATCAGATTGATACCATTTTCCTTACCAGTTTAAAGAAATTTATTGAAACAGAAACGGCCAATGGTCGTCGTTTTATTATCATTGCTGGCGGCGGTCGCACCGCTAGACGCTATCAAGATGCGGCTAGTGAAGTGAGTAAACTTACTAGCGACGACTTGGACTGGATGGGTATCCACGCCACTAGGCTTAATGGACATCTACTGCGTACTATCTTTCGTGACATTGCTTATAGAGTGATGATTACTAACCCAGATGAGATTTTGGATATCAATCCAACTGAACGTGTTATTATCGCCTCAGGCTACCGTCCTGGCTGCTCAACAGACCTTAGGGCTATTCAAATAGCCGACCGAGTAGGAGCCAAAAAAGTCATCAATCTTTCTAATACGGATTATGTTTATACTGACAACCCCAAAACCAATCCGGCTGCTGAAAAAATTGAAGATATAATTTGGAGTGACTTTAGAAAACTGATTCCAGAAGAATGGGGACCAGGACTTTCCTCCCCTTTTGATCCAGTTGCAGCCAAAGAAGCTGAGAAGTTGCAGATAGAAGTAGCTCAAATCAATGGTGAGAAAATTAATGAAGTAGTCAAATATCTACATGGCGAAAAATTTATTGGGACGAAGATACATAGTTAGAAATAAATAAATTTAAAAGGTCCGGAAAGCAAAGCTTTCCGGACCTTTTAAATAGCTAAAAACTTTTTATTCATCCAAAGTATTTAAAATTTGATCAATTTGAGCCCGTAAATCTTCCAAAGTGCCGTTGTTTTCAATCAAAAAATCAGCTTCTGCCAAAGTGTTGAAGATATTACTTTTATTTGGGTCATCTGAACCCTTTTCTTCACGGAGCTGTTGCTCAATAAACTTCTCCTTAGTGACATCGTCCTTTACACTACGGCGGCCTAATATACGCTCATAGCGAATATCGGAATTAGCTGTTACCCCGATAATTATTCCGCCTACGCTCTTAATAAAATCGGCTTCAGGCACAGAGTGAATAGATTCAAAAATAACATCGCTTTCCCCATCTTCTGCTTCATAGCGAGCATAATTTTCAGCTGGTACGCCCGCTGGGTTTTTGGCCCTTAGTTCATTAGCAACTCGATTCATTCCATCCCTATCTACCACTTCCCCTCTTTCTTCTAAAATCCTAGTTAACAAGTCACTGCTAGAATAATGGGTGAAGCGCTGTTTTGAGAGTAAGTATTCTACTACCGTACCTTTCCCTCCACCAATTGATCCAGTAATGCCGATTATCATATGCAAGTTACTATTATACTACCAGACAGAGCGTTACCCGGTACGGGTGCCTTACAGGCACGGTATACCTTGTCGCTACCTTGCTCCACGTATTCGCAAAATAGCTGGCAAGGTCTTGCGACAGTCTCCCAGACTGTCTCACCTTTCCCTCCACCAATTGATCCAGTAATGCCGATTATCATAAATGAAATAATGAGTGTAGCGATTAAATTGAATTTATGTCCCAACTTTAGAATTTTTCCTTTCTAAAATTGCTGGACAAAATAAATATCAAAGTACTGAAAAGTTAATTGTTAAGCCCGCTTATCTTCTTGCCACTTAGCATAAGCAACCAACATTGGGTTAGCAATACAAATCGAAGAGTATGTCCCAGCCACCACACCTGCAATCAAGACCAAGGCAAAGGTTTGGGTAACTGAACCACCAATAAAGTACAGGGCAATTAAAGTTAGTAGAGTCGTTAATGAAGTATTGATTGAACGCGCCATAGTATCCCCAATAGCTGAACCAACGATTTCATCAAAAGGCTTAGTTAAAGTATAAGTAACTTCTTCCCGTACAATCCCAGCTTCGGAACGCTTACTTCTTTTTTCAGTACGATTCTTCATTAGATTTTCCCGCACTCGGTCAAAGATAACGATGGTGTCATTTACAGAGTAACCAAGCACTGCCAGAATCGCCATCACAAATAAAGTGTCTATTTCTATACCTGCAAAGTGTCCTAAAATACTCATTAGAGCGGTTGGAATTATGACGTCGTGAACGAGAATCAGAATTACGATACTACTATATACCCAAGAACTAACTGGATAACCGATTCCAGCAAAGGCAAAAGCGACGTAGAGAACAATAATTAGAATCACTCCTGTGATAGCCCATACAGCTTTTCCTTTCAGTTCTTTTCCCACAACAGGGCCAATTGAGGTGAAGCGAGTTATTTCTCCTCCCTCGCCTATTGTAGTTAGGGCAGTAGAAAGTTTTTCCCTTTCAATATCATTTAAATCCGTAGTTCTAACTAAATAGCCATCACGGCCAACTTCATCCTTTGTCTCACGGACTGAGAAAGAACCAATTTCCAAATCTTTTATTTGATTCTCAACCACTGTCTTCTCCGGTACACTTTCTGTGTAAGCGACTTCAGTCAGAGAACCGCCAGTAAAGTCTATTCCTAGTTTTAAACCAAAAAATAAAATCGCTATGAAACTAGCGGCAGTCAAAACGCCAGCGACAGTCAAGAAAACATTTCGATACAAAATTGCAAACATAAATTTTACTTTAAGAAACCATTACCGAATAAAAACGCTAGTCGTGGGTTTTTTTCTTTACTGACGCTAGGCAGGGCCATTAATAAAGTTCTGGTGACCAACAGAGCTGAAATCATCGAGATGATGATCCCGATACCAAAAACTAGAGCAAAGCCTTTTACCATGGCTGTTCCAAACCAAAACAAAATTATGGCTGAAAGTAAACTAGTAACGTTTCCGTCACGAATTGCTCCCCAGGCTCTTTTAAAACCTTCCTGAGCTGCTTCCCTACTGTGTTTACCAGCATTCATTTCTTCTTTCATTCTTTCATAAACCAAGACATTTGCGTCAACCGCCATACCTAACGAAAGAACAAACCCAGCCAAACCAGCCGCAGTTAAAGTAACTGGAATTAGTTGGAAGAGGGCCAAAACCATGACGATGTAGCCAAACAATGAAATGACTGCTACTAGTCCGGGTAACCGATACCATACAATCATGAATATAAGCACCAAACCAAAACCAAGTAGTCCAGCCTTAATACCTTTTTGCAGTACTTCTTGTCCTAAAGTAGCACCCACAATCTGCGTGCTTTCTAGACTAATCGGTACAGGTAGTGCTCCAAAACTTAAGTTTTGTGCCAAATCACGTGCTTCCTCTGGATCAAAACCACCGGAAATGATAGCTGTGCCCCCAACGATACTTTCGTTTATTCTCGGAGCTGATATCACTTTACCATCCAAGAAGATTGCTAGCTGTTCACCGATATTTTCTTTAGTGATTTTAGCAAACAAATCACCTCCCTCTGAATTGAACCTTATGGCTACAACTGGTTCATTTAATATTTGTCCAGCCTGTCCACTAGAAAACTCTAGTTGTGCACTTTCAAGATAACGTCCAGTTAAACCGGTACTAATGTATGGGTCACCAATATTTGCAATTGCCGTCGCAATTAAATTTGGATCAGTACCGCTAGCATTTTTATCATCTAGTCTTGAGACAGCTTCATCTTGAGCCTTCATCTTTTCACTATCAATCAGTTTAAATTCAAGTAATGGAGTACGTCCAATTTCTGCTACCGCCTGTTCGACATCAGTCACTCCAGGAAGTTCAACTACCAATCTTTCATGTTGTTCACTGGAAACAAAGCTACTACTTTCAACATAAACTTGTGGTTCAGAGACCCCAAAAATATTTATCCTCTCTTCAATCACACTACGAAGTACACCCATTAATTCTTGTACTTCAGAAGGTTCAATTTCTGAAACATCCGCTTCGTAAACAAGATGTGAGCCTCCAGCCAGGTCCAGCCCGAGCTTAAAGGGATTCTGGGCATCTTCATTCTTTACATTTTTATAAACAAATAAGGCAGCAAAAACAATTATAGCGGTAATGATAGCTGCTCTAAAAATGCGGAGAAACGTCTCAGAACCGGTAGCGGTATTTTGATTATTTTTCATAAATTGACTGGAAATATGCTGCTTGTTATAGCATATAAAGGGCTTTCTTTCTATTGACTTAAGTGCAACTTTAATAGGTTGCGGAAAAGTAAGGCTATTGTCACAGGCCCGATGCCCCCTGGTACAGGTGTGAGGAGTGAAGCCTTGTTCGCGACCTCAATATTTGCGTCCCCTACCAAAAGTCCACCATCTTCTGATGCCCCAGCATCAAAGACCACAACCCCTTCTTTAATCATATCTGACCTCAAGAGATTTGGTTTACCAACACCTAAAACAATTAAATCGGCTGTCAAAGTTAACTCTTTTACATCTTTAGTCTCTTCTGTTACTAAAGAAATCTTAGCTCCTCTCATCTTTGCATAAATCATTGCAGGTCTACCAACCAAACGACCAGAACCAAAAATGACAACTTTTTTATCTTGCCAATCGATTTGGTACTTCTTTGATATTTCATCTATCGCACCAACGACTGGGGGCAAGACAGAAACCTGATTTTCTCGGTAAGAGAAAGCATCAATATCATGAGACGCTGGTATCGAAGACAAGATGGCATCTGTGTTGATATGTCTTGGTAATGGTAGCTGTACAATGATTCCATTAGAATTTTTTACTGACCGATTTATATAATCGATTACTTCCTCCGTACTTGCATCTTCAGGCATAGTAATAACCTCCATTGAAATACCCATACTTGTGGCTTTAACTTTCTTTAAGTTCAAGTATTTTTGGGTTTCAAAATTTGGATTACACGCAATTACAACCATTCCAGGTGGGGTTTTTAGTTCTTTGATACTCAAGGTGACTTCAGTAGAAATATCGTCAGCAATTTTCTTTCCGTCAACTAAAATCATAAAGTGTAGTTAGTATAGCAGTAAGCTCAATTTCTTCTATCAAAATAGAAAATTATGAGCCGGTTCGCATTACAATAGTGGCAATTGTTTTCAAGGCTATTTGCATATCCAAAAGTAGTGAACGCTTTTCCAAATAGTACAAATCGTAGGAAATTTTTATCTTTGTCCGCTCCACATCTACTCCACCTCGAGGAACATCGAAGTTTTTAATTTGAGCCCAACCAGAAAGACCGGGTTTTAAAAAATGTCTAGCGTTGTAATAAGGAACTGACTGAGCATACACATCAACCAAGGCGGGCATCTCTGGTCTGGGACCAATAAATGATAAATCTCCTCGCAAGACATTAATTAACTGAGGCAATTCGTCTAACCTAGTCTTTCTCATAAACGCCCCTACTTTTGTATCTACGAGAGTACTTTTTAAAGCCGCGGCGCCGGTATCGGCACCGTTCTTGGTTCTAAATTTATAGATGGTTATAAGCTCATTATACTGACCAATTCTGGTAGTAGTATAAAAAAGCCGGCCACGTTTGTCTTCTATTTTCATAATCAAGGCCACGACTGGGAAAACAAAAGCCGTTGGTATCAACAACAAAAGAGCGCCTAAGATGTCGATAGTTCTTTTTATAAAGTCATTAATAGCACTTCTTGTCTGTGAAATATTAGCCAAAAACCAATCGTACTGAATTGAACTAACCGGTACTCGATCAAATGTGTCCTCGTAGACCTTATTGAAATCAAGAAAAGTAGTTTTGAATTTAAGAAAAGATAAATCAAATATTTTTGGTAAAGCACTAATTACATACTTACTATTTGGATTTGCTACCACAATATCAATTCTTTCTTTCTCAATTAATTGTAGTAACTTTTCTTCAAAATTTTCAGTTTTTTCAGCGGTAGCTTCATCAATAATGCGAACGAAAGTATAACTATACCTATCGTTATTATTTGTTTCATCTACGAGTTCAATGGCTTCAGCACCATCAGCTAGTAGGATTGCTCGGTGTTTTGTTTTTGGTTCTATGTGTTTATATAAGGACATTCGCCACCATGTCAGCAAGGCGACACTTAGGACCAAATAAATAACCAGATTGGTTTTAGGTGCAATTCCAAATGGTATGACAAAGAAAAGTAGAGCGGCAATGATGCTGTTAATTATCTGAGTATTGATAATCCTATTTAGTAAGAGTGATTTAAGAAAAACTGTGTGTTTGTCGTATAAACCTGCTAAATAAAAAACAAACAGCCAAACGGCAGACAGTATTATGAAAGGTCCTAGATGGTCACCAAAAAAACTTAAGCTTGGGATAGCAAGGTAACGTACGAACAGGGTCAACCAGAGAGAAACGATAAACACGCTAACGTCACCCAAAATCAATAATGTCAGCTCACGCGTTCTTTCACCCATATATTTATAGTTGTCCATATCGTACCTAAGTCCCAGAAAATGGCAAGTTATGTTAATTTTAACTTTTTGGCAACAAACCCTTAAATGGGCTATGCTATAGAGGTGTCCCCAAGTACAACTAACAAAAAAATACTTTACCTAATTACCAAGTCTTATTTTGGCGGTGCCCAACGTTATGTTTTAGAACTAGCTGTAGCAATGAAAGAACAAGGATATCAAGTGGCAGTAGCTTGTGGAGATGGCGGTGAACTTATAACTAGATTAAATGACGCCAACATCCAAGTTTATATAATTAAGGGCTCCCAGCGCGATATAAGTTTTTTCAAAGAAATACAAGCCTTTTTATCATTATTTAAAATAATTCTTTCTTACAGACCAGACATAGTACATGCCAATAGTTCTAAAGCTGGTCTCCTGGGGTCTTTTGCAGCTAGACTGGCATCTACCAAAAGGATTGTCTTTACTGCCCACGGTTGGCCATTTCTAGAGCCACGCAAACGTATGTGGCAAATACTAGCCTGGATAGGTTCTTACTTCACAGCCTTACTTTCTCACCAAGTTATTCTTGTTAGCTACAATGACAAAAAAAGAACTAACATGCCTGGAGTTTTATCGAAGACAACTGTTATCCATACAGCAATTGCTGACTTCCCTCTTCTGTCTCGAACGGATGCTCGCAATAAACTTTTTTCTAAAGAAATAATTGATGTTCACTTTCATAATGTTTGGCTTGTAACACATGGTGAAATTAATAATAATAAAAATCACACTACAGTAATTGATGCAGTAGCTGAATTTAACAGTACTCATCAAACAAAAATATTTTATACAATTATTGGTTCTGGTGAATTAAAAGATACCCTAGAAGAGCAAATTAGTCTCAAGGGTCTCACAGAATACGTAAATTTTCTTGGCTATAAAGAAGAAGCTCGTCAATATTTACTTGCTTTTGACATGTATATAATACCTTCATTGAAGGAGGGTCTGCCCTACTCTCTACTGGAAGCTGCCTATTCTGGACTACCATGTATAGCTAGCCATGTTGGTGGTATGCCTGAAGTCATAACCCACAAAGAATCTGGTTTATTAATAAATCCTCTAAACCACATGAGTATAGTAGAAGCTCTAGATTACCTTCTGACAAATCCAGACAAGCGTTCTTTGTATTCGGAAAATCTCACATCCAGTATAAAAACAAAATTTAATCTTTCAGAAATGATTATAAAAACTAAATCTATTTACTTGCTGTAGCTTTCAAAAAAACCATCGTTGATTACCGACTTAATCGGTGTGTAACGACGCATTGCCAAAACCATACCCACCGCCATAAACTCAGTTACTAAATGTGATCCACCATAACTTAAAAACGGAATAGTTGTTCCTGTCACAGGTAACAAACCAATATTAATACCAATATGAATAAAGAAGTGTGTTAACAAATAAATAGTGACCCCTGTAGCAAATAATTTTTCAAAATTACTGGCTCCAGAAACAGCGTGTAAAATCAACCGCCAAATTAAAATAAAAAATAATAAAAATAATAAAATTACACCCAAAAAACCCCACTCTTCAGCGAAGGCCGCAAAAATAAAGTCTGTTTCATACTCAGGTAAAAATAAAAGTTTTGATTGGGTACCATAACCAATCCCTTTGCCAAATATTTCTCCCGACCCCACAGCCACCGTTGACTGGTAGGCATTATATCCAGCTCCTCTGATATCGGATAAAGGATCGAGAAAAGTCATAATGCGAGCTTTCTGATAATCGTGAAAAGCAAACTGCCACAAAGCAACCAGGGCCAGTAGGCCAACTAAGAAAACAACTGCCACATGGCGAAAATGGATACCGGCCACTAACACCATTCCAAACCAAATCCCCAATAGAATCATTGCTGAACCAAAGTCTGGTTGCAAGAAGACCAAAACAAAGATACACATCATGTAAAGTCCAGACACAATCACGTGAGTAAAATCACCGATTAATTCATGTCGTTTGGCAAAGTACTTGGCTAGCAAGGCAATCAATACCAACTTAGCTGGGTCAGAAACTTGTAGTGAGAAAAAAACTAAGTCAAAACGCTGTCTAGCTCCCATCACATCTTCTCCAAAAATCGCCACTCCGATAAGTAAAATAATTATTCCTAAAAATAAAAAGAAAGTTGTATTCCCCGAACGTAGAAAACGATAGTCAGGAATGAGTACAAGAAAAAATATAAAGGTCGATAATGATATCCAAATTAATTGACGGTTAAATAAAATATTATCTCCAACTTGTGAATACATAGTGGCCAAACCAAGCAGGGATAAGGCCATCATAGACACAAATAAAATCCCGTCGAAACCAGAAAATAGGGTTTGGAAAAAGCTCCTCATGTTTACAGTATATACAAACTATCGCAAGGGTGCAAAATTTGCACTAGTTTTAGGGATTATTTCAATCCTGGTGGCCCCAGTTTCACAAATATTTCCCGCAATTTTTTTGTAGACTTCCAGTAACTGAGCCACATTTGGAGCCTCAAAATACAAAGCTGGTTCAGAAGCTAAATCTTTAATCAATTCAACATCGCGTTTGACTTCTTCATCTTCACCATTGAAGTATTCCCCAAAACCAATAGTGTAAATAGTTACGTTGGCTGTCTTAGCTTTTTCTGCCTCATTTTTAGCGTAGGTAGAGGCGTAATCTCTGTCAGTTAAACCAGTTTGCGGATTAACGGGTCTAGTCACATCACCGTCCGTTAAAAAGATGATTACTTTACGGGCGTCCTCGCGATGTCTTTCACTAGTAAGCTCATTTAAGGCCGAACTAAAAGCTTCACCCATATTTGTATATTGAATACCATCTTCCCCCATTTTTGTGGTTTTAATTGTCTTTTCAATCTCTACAATATTGCTAGTCAAAGATTGTTCAATCGGTGAACTTGGGTTTGTGGCATATGAAAGAAAACCAACTAAATCATTTGTCTTAATTTGTTTCAAAAAATTTACAGCCGCTGTCTTGGCACTTTCAAGTGGTTCCGGAGGGTCACCCCCATCAGCTGCCATGGAACCAGATCGGTCCAAAACTAAAACTATATCTGAAGGTACATCACAACTTCTTACTGTCTTAGCAATTGAGTTGGGCCAAGTAAAAACAATGTCCTTTTTACTCCTTGGCCCAAAAACGTCAATTTTAGTCTGTGAAGCTGTAAGGGGTTTGCCAGCATTATCAAAAATAGTAGCCACCACCTCCACGTCTCTGGCTTCAGTCAATTGAGTATTTTCAACTTGTACATTTAGACGTGGACGGGAATCAGCACTAAGTAAGCTGGTCTCCAAAGTCTTAAACTGATCTCTTCCCACACTGGCTGGTAACCACATATCAATGGGTTCGATTTCAATAGTTGTCTCAGTTGGCTCTCTATCATCAGCTGTAAAAATCCTTCCTTCAAAAACCGGATAAACACTATTGGGAGGTAAAATAGTAATTCCTTTTCTTTCAGCAATAACTGACCCATTTTCTACCAAGCGAAATGTATAAGACATGGCAGGCGAAGCAGCTACAGTATTACTATTCTCGATATAAGCGACGGCGTTGTACTGACCATCAACTATTTTAAAACTCTCAGCCCATACTACTTTGGGTGGGGTGACCGAAAAAGCACAAATGCGGACACAAGATCCACCACAGTCTTTTCCTGACTCAATCCCGTTTTGTACGCCATCAAAACAAGTAGCTGGGGCATAAAGATATACGAAATAACTTGTAGTAAAAAGTACTGTCAAAAAAGTCAAAAAGCCCAACGCATATTGTAGTCTTCGCCAAAAGGCCCAGATTCTAGGTCTTCTCATTTGTGAATTATAGCATTATCTTTATATTTGAATCTAATAAAGTTGTATAAAATAAAAAATCCCCTGACGGGGATTTTTTATTTTAGGTTTCTTGTACCGTAGGTACAATGTTTATTCGTTTATCAGCAGTAGTAGATTGCACCCCATTGATGGCGGGAGTTGGCTGACAAGTCACCGATACAATTTGAGCTGAGGTTAAAGGTCTAGTTGTATAATTATGTGCTGAAGTAGGATTAGTTTGACTTCCGGAATGAGCAAAGACAATCGGGGAACTTGAAACGCCATACAATGTGCAAGTAGCAGCATAGGGGGCGGTCACCACGGTTTTAGTGTCTGCCTTTTCACCACTACGAATTATATCTTTGGCAATAGTTATGGTAATAACTGGAGCAGGAGGAGGTGGTGTGGTTGGAACGTTAATACTACAGACACCGCTGTCCCAGACTAAGCCATTTTCACACTCTACATTAAGATTAGTTGTTGCATAAACATCGACACCATTTCGAGCATAGATAGTGTTTAATCCATAATCTAAAGTAACCAGTTTATTGATACCTTCAAAATTATTAGAGTAAGTAGTACCGTTATTATGATATACATTGGGGTTAGTAGCTCCAGAAATAAACCAATTTAAAGTACCAACACAGTCACTATCCCCATCGGCTATCTGACAACTAACTCCAGAAATAATCGCTGTTGGAAAAATTGGAGGTGGAGGTGGTGGAGGAGGAACAGAACCCGTCACTTCTATCGTTATACTTGCTGTACTACATTGCATTCCCCAACCAAAATGACAGCTAGTTAAGTCCACATCGTGAGGACCTGGAGTACTTGGGGCAATTAAACTGCCAGATGAATAGTGCGAACCTCCACCATTAACAATATTAAGATTTGCTAAATTCGTTGAATCGCCTAATACTGAAGCACTTAAACTATATATAGCAGCTGAATTACTGCATATTAGCGCTTGCATATATGAACTTAGCTGTATAGTTTCTCCAGGCGCATAAATAGCCTTGTTTGTATTTACGGTTACATTGAAATAAGGTTCAGTATTACAACCAGTCCAATTGCAACTTGTTAGAGTATTTTGCCAACTTACAGCCTCAACACTTTCTAAGTTTACAGACAAAAAACTTGTTAGCGCTAAGGTAAAAATAAATAAATATTTCATGAATAATTTAAGCTAGATTGCTGGGTTTCTTTTTTCTAAAAACCAAAAAAAGAATAGTCGTGAAAATAATCGCGAAAGCTGTGATAGTCAAACTGATAAGGCCATCGGTGGCTTTATCAACCTTTTGGGGTCCCAATCCTTCATTTAAGGCTTGTTTTACATCACTTTCCGTCACTTTAACACTACGACTATCTAGCGTAGCACCATCTGGTCCAATAAGCAAAACTTTCGCTATCGGCTTATAGCAATCACCAGTTGCCGTAAATTTTATTGTCACCATTTCTTTATCAAGAATTTGTAGTGCTTTCTCTGAACACAAATTATTATTTTCGTCAGAAACCTGCACAAAGGCATTTATATTACCTTCAAATTTAGTCCCTGTACCAGATCTTGAATCATTAAAACTATCAGCAGATGGTGTCCAGAAAATAGTAAGTGAAATATCTTCTCCCTTTTTGTAATACGATTTATCTAGGGCTATCGTCTGGATTGTAGCGCTGGCCCCTTGCAAAACATAGTGAGCCACTACGCGATTTGAAATAATAGAATTTGTCTTTTCATTTAAAAAGTTCAAAGTCGTATCATACGCTTGTGCTTCAGATGCCTTTGGAATATCAATTGTAATATTTTTTTCTTGGTAGGCCGACAAAATAATTGGTTCCTGTGTAGGATAACTAATTTTTACCTCTTCTCCAAAAACAGTCCTCTGATAAGTTTTAAATTGTGGAATTATATCTAGGTCACTGGCACTATAATTTTTTATGACACAATCTAGAGTTAAAGTTTCATTTTCAGAAACATCTACTCCTTGGTAAAGACTGTAGGTCGAATCTTCTCCCCCGACTCTTAATACACACGAATCAGTTTTGATCCCAACACTGTCAGATTTAATTATTGTGAAGGAACCGGCATTTACTAAACCAAGCATGGTACCTCCGGTTGTCTTGGCTGAAACCCAAACACTATATGTACCTGGAGCTACCAAAGTAAGAGGATAGGAAATAATTCTTTTTACTTTTTGATTAGCTGAAAGTGTCAGGACTTCATCATTATTAAAACTATCAAAGATAGTTTGTTGGCCGTTTTCTCCGTTTTGAATTAACTCTGCTCCGTAGCGAACATCAAACTGTGGTGCATCGCTTTGATTGTCAATCACAAACTCAATCTCTAAACTATCAAGGGTTTGAGTGATAATTTTTGCCTCTGATAAATTGACGCTAGCTATCAAAACTCCCTTAGTGATTATGGGAGTAACTGGTGGTTCCCCATTTGCTTCTTGCGCAAAAGATATAAAAGGAATTAGGATTAATATTGTAAATAAAATACTAACCAAACTCACTAAAGAACTACAATAAGAGTACATAGGTATATTTAAAATGTTATTACTCTTTAATAATAGCATCCCGTCAGGTGCAAATAGTTAGAACCACCCAACCTAGCTTGGCCTGCAGGTGCCTCTTCCTGCTGCAAACTCTAGTTTGCTACACCAAACAAAAAGCAATGAAAAGGACCTATCTCAATACCCCAATCGATTGGGGTATGAAAACTTGACCTAATTTTTAACGACTGCAAGGAGTATTGAAAACTTAATGTTAAGTGAGCAAAGGAGACGCATCGCGTCGACTATTGCGAACTTATGCAGACACTTAGTCGAGCCGCGACCCCACAGGGAGCGGTCGACTTTAGTGGCCTGCAGGCGCCTCTTTTTTACTGCCAACCCTCAGGTTGGCACTCCTAAAGAAAAACCCCTGCTTAAGCAGGGGTTCTTCTTTAGGAGTATTGAAAACTTAATGTTGGCGTGAGAACTGGGTAGGGACCCAGTTCGCAAGACTTATTGAGGAATTTTATAATCCGCCAGCTGGCGGAGAAATAAAATACCCAATAAGTGGACAGCCGCTGTAAGCGGGACCTACTCTCTACGGTAGTCGCAAACCTTTGGTTTGCTCTCCTAATAAAAAACCACTCATAGTGAGTGGTTTTTTATTAGGAGTATTGAAAACTTAATGTTGGCGCCTACCTACTCTTCCCCCGAAGGAGTACCATCGGCGATGGAGAGCTTAACTTCCGAGTTCGGAATGAGATCGGGTGGACCCTCTCCGCTAAAGCACCAACATTAAATTTTCAATAAACGATTTTGACAGTATTGAATATAGTAACAAGGTGTCGTTCTGGTGAGGACTTTCCTCGTAAAAAACGACATGGTCGGGGTGGTTTGATTCGAACAAACGACCTTCCTGTCCATGAAAATGATTCCTCAACTTCCTCCAGCTGGTTGCTGGCAGTATCAAGAGCGGTAACTCGTGATAGAGGTTTTGGGATGATTAACGGTAATCAACCACCCAAGCAAGTTCACTACAGGACGCGCTACCGGGCTGCGCTACACCCCTACTGAGTGAGTGTCATGGAAGGAAAGCTAGCTTTCTTCCATGACCAAACGAAGGAAGGTTGTATGACTTTCATACACCCACGATTATTAAATCTAGATATTCTTGGCGACGAGAACTGGGCTCGAACCAGTGACCGACGGATTTGGAAACCGCTGCTCTACCAACTGAGCTATCTCGCCCCAGAAAACTAGATTCAAGGAAAACCTTGTTACTATATTCAATATTAGTTTGGTGTTTTTACACCAAATTGCATATTCTATTTTCGATTTTGTAGGTGGTGGGTTTGAGCGAAGCTCAAACCCACCTAAAACACTTACTCAAAACTGTTACAGCTTTGTAAAACACGTAGCAACATCACTCCGCAAAACGTATTATTTGCGATATGCAATGTTCCTTACAGTCGAGTGACATGAGAGAAATGAAAGCGGCTTTGGCCATTTTCATTTCCGAATGAACGAAGACTGCAAAACAGCTCCGACATTCTCACTTAACTATAAGAAAATTGCGCTATCGTATTATTTGCGATATGCAATGTTCCTTACAGGAATTACGTCCTATTAGTACACCTCGACTCCACACATTGCTGTGCTTCCATCTAGTGCCTATCAACCTGATCATCTCTCAGGGGACTTAATGAATTCTAATCTTGGAGTTGGCTTCCCGCTTAGATGCTTTCAGCGGTTATCCATTCCGAACATAGCTACTCGGCGGTGCCACTGGCGTGACAGCCGATAGACCAGAGGTTCGTTCATTCCGGTCCTCTCGTACTAGGAACAACTCTCCTCAAGAATCGACGCCTGCAGTAGATAGGAGACCAACCTGTCTCACG
>JBGSSW010000008.1:0-127298 GCA_041736805.1 Minisyncoccia bacterium | reverse complement strand
CAATATTACATATTAGGGTAGGTATTTATATATTCGATATAGAAATACCTACCCGAACATAGTAGATTGCGGTGGCTTAAAATAAGGTTAATTTACAAAAAAATGCTGGCATGTCTTAATCCATGCCTGTGGATAACCATTTTGGCAGTGGCAATTTACGAACCAGTTACGCACTCTCGTGACTCATTGTATCCATCGTCTCCCATTGATACATCAAGATTTGTAGTAGACACATCAGGCCAATCTGAAAACTCATTTGCAACCGAATCAACCGAAAGAGTAAGTCCTGTTTCATCCATTTTATTTGTAGCGAAGGTCGCAATATCTCCCTCCCTTTCAAGACCAGACCCTTGTAAGTCTCCGCTAATAAAATACATACTTCCAAAATCACTCGACTTCACAGCCTGAAGATTTCTAATTGAACCACCTCCATTAATATTCAAACCATCATTGAGTCTTTGAGCAATTACAGCTGGTACGGGTAAGCATCTCGATTTTAAATCTCCATTTGGGGTAACTGGCGACAGACCCGCATCTTGCTCACTCACATTAAATATAAAAATAACAAATAGCACTACGCCAACCAAAGACACGACAGTAACAAGTCCTGATACATGCTTCGGCTTCCCATTCACATTCTCGTTACCTTGCTCCATAAAAAATGATTAGCCTAGTAATCTGGAGAGCAGGTACACAAAGCCCGCTACCAGGAGAGCCGAAGCCCCTACATAAGTTTCCCTATGTAACGTGAACAACGCCCTGATAACGGGTTTTCTGTTGTTCACGATTTTCGACCATACCCATATCTTGCGACATGGGGTTAGGTCATTTATATTCAGTTGTTCCTACATAGTAATACTTGCAACAGAGAAAGTAAAATTAACCTAGTCGTATCTCTAATTTCTCTTTCACTTTTTCCCAATTTGGATACTTCTTATCCAGCAAAGTCCAAAACTGTTTACCGTGATTCTGGTGGTACATATGGCACAGCTCATGGACAATCACGTAGTCGATACAATCCTTCGGCGCTTGAATCAAAATCGGATTGAGGATGATTTTTTTCTTCGAGACAAAGCTTCCCCACCTTCTCGGCATCTGTCGTACATGTAACTCTGGAGCTACTGGCAAATCAAAACCTTTGAGCATCAATTGGTAACGTTCATTGAAAATCACATCCCGCTTTTCTTTGTACCAACCATTAAGTAGCTTCTTGGTGTATTCACCATCATACGAATCAGCAGAAGAATACACTTCGAGCTTTCCCTTGAGTAAGCGTACTTTGTCAGCGTTTGCACGCTTTACTTTAAGTTGATACTGACGACCAAGGTACAGAAAACTCTCACCAGAAATATATTCTTTTGCGTATCGTTTCTGATTGAACTTGGAGAAAAATGCTAACTGAGCATCAAGCCAACGCCACTTCTTTTTTAGAAATGTATCAATTTGATTTTGCTTTGCTCCTTGAGGAACCTTAAGCATAATCTGCATGTCTGGAAACACAGTCAAACCGAACGTCTTTCTTGGTTGCTCAACCAAGTTGTAGACGTATGACAAATTTCCGTAACTGAAAACTTTCTCCTCAGTTTTAGAAGAGTTCATGATTTACATCTGCCAAGTTAATGATTTGGTCGACAGTAGTTTGAATTTGTTCACTGCTTATTTCGGCACCCATTTCCCCTTTAACGACATCGTAGAGATAATCGTCAATTTTGTTACGCATCACTCGCTTCACTTCCGCGTTTCTATGCCAGTCAACAATTGCTTCGTGCTTCAACAATTCAAATACCGCCAGCGTGATTATAATTTGTTGTTCGTCATTTAGGCCTGAAGTTCTAAACACTGGTGAGAAATTTCGATAGAACACATCAGCTCCTTTTACAGCAGTTACCGCCTCAGGAATTGAATCATCTTTTTTGTTTAGCACCGCTTCATTAGCTTCTTTGAGTTGCTTTAATGCTTGAACATCTTGTAGCTTACCTTCTCGCATCTTCTTAAGAATCTCACTCACTTTGTCAGAGAAACGAATGTAAAACTCAGGGTCAGTTACCATACGGTCAGCAATAGTCTTCTTCGTCTGAGCCGCAATAGCTTCCGCTTTTGACACCGTAGAACCCATTGATTCAACAGCTTCTTCCAGTGCTTTAGTATCAGTGATATTGATTTGCTTAGTCAAAAGCTCAACGCCTTGAGCATCAACGTAACGGTCAAGAATCTTAATGAGTGAACGCTTGTAGTATCCAATATCAAATTCCTCAGCAAAACGATTAGCTGCTGTCTTTCGTAGTTCGAGTAATTTCTTCACTTCACGTCTGTACAAATCAATATGCTTAAACTCATGTACAAAGTCTTGTAGCACCATACACTCGTCAAGATTTCGCAAGAACTGATTGAGTCGTTCGTAGAATATTTTTCGTTTCTGTTCTCCGTCTTCATCAGACTCACCAGTAAGAAAACGAAGATAAGCTTCATCATCATCTTTTTCTTTTACATCATTAAAGAAATCGTGGACGGCTGAATAGCTGGCTTCCAGTTCATCAATTTTCTCATTAACGTTAATTAACGTACCCTCAACATCTTCGTCGTCAAAACTACCAAAGAGCTTCATGGCAGTATCAAGGTTCTTTGCGTTCTCTGAATAGTCGACAATGTACCCCATCGTCTTCTGCTTAGTCGGATTAGTCTTATTTTCATACAGACGGTTAACACGAGCTATCGCTTGCAAGAGGTTATGGTCTTTAAGGTCTTTCGCCAGATACAGCACGGTGTTACGTGGGGCATCAAAGCCAGTCAAAAGCTTATCGACGACGATAATTATTTCTACTCCGTCATCGTTATACTTGAAACTATCAATTGCATCTTTTTCGTATGACTCAAGACTGGCATAGTTAGCTTTTATACTGTTGAGATAGTCCACTACTTCCTTTCTGTGTTCGTCATCCTCGTTAATGATTCCATTCTCATCAGAGACAACAAGTCGAGTCTCAACCTTACTACTCTCCTTAAAGAGTTTTTGCATCATCACAGCAGAATACTTTGACGGAGCAACTATCTGAGCTTTAAGTCCAGTTCCCTGAAAATTCTCAACGTAATGCTTTTCGATATCCTCAGTAATGTCAGTAATTCGTGCTGGGTTATCCTTGATGATTTGTGTCTTAACAAGCTTTTGCAATTCTCGTTGACGTTCTGGCGGTAAATCTTCAATCAGGGCTTCCCAACGCTTATCAAGTTGCTTCTTGTTCTCGACCATGTCGACATACCGACCTTCATAGATAAGTGGCAATACCACTCCATCATTCAAGGCATCATCGATTGTGTATTTATCAATGTATCCACCAAACTTTCTCCAGCTCTCTTTGTCCTTACTAAGGAGTGGTGTACCAGTAAAACCAATGTAGCAAGCGTTCGGTAAGATGCGGTTCATTTCTAGGTTCGCATCACCACTCTGAGTGCGAT
This sequence comes from Minisyncoccia bacterium, assembly GCA_041736805.1. Lineage (GTDB taxonomy): Bacteria > Patescibacteriota > Minisyncoccia > Phycocordibacterales > UBA918 > OLB19. Next base: position 123,845 of record JBGSSW010000008.1, on the reverse strand, counting down.
GTGCCTCATCAACCAATACGAAAATATCTTTATCATCATCGACAAAACCTACTTTCTTTTTACTAGCAGACACGAACTTATGCACCAATGTAGTAACTACATCGAGGTTTTTACTTTCTACCAAATCGAGTAAGTGTTGGCCGCTTCGAGCCTGAGTAACACCTTTCTTCAAACCACAATCCTTAAACGTCTTAGCAATTTGCTTATCCAAGTCTTTACGGTCGGTCACGATAATGACTCGTGGATTAGTGATATTAGGGTCTTCAATAAGTGCCTTAATGAACATCACCATTGTGAGCGACTTACCAGATCCTTGTGTATGCCACACTAGTCCTCCCTCTCGACGTTGACCGTTTGGCGCATCGACTATCTCCTCCACTCGTTCCAGCATTTTGTGAATAGCAAAAAACTGCTGGTAACGCATTATTTTCTTTATGCCAGCATCATAAATTACATAGTTTTTTGTGAGGTCGAGAAGACGAGACGGTACAAACATCGTTACTACTCCCATATCCTGCTCAGTGGTGAGTCGTTTAGTAACTTGCTTATGTCCGTAGGTTGCACCATTTAGGTCACCTAGAAGTTGCTTGTACACTTCGGCATCTATTGGCTTTGCGATAAGCTCTTGTACTTTTTGCTCTACCTGCTCTGGAGACATTTCTTTCTCTTTCCATGTCACATAAAACTTTTCTGGTGTGCCAGTCGTACCGTAACGAAAAACTTTGTTATTTGTTCCAACGAGCAACTGAGGAAATGTGAAGAAACGAGGACATTTTTCTATGCCTTGATTACGTATCATCTGCTCAATCGCTTTTTCAACAGGAGTACCTGACTTCTTATTTTCAATCACTACAAAAGGAATACCGTTCACAAAGCAGACAATGTCTGGACGGATTGTTTCCTTTCCAGTTGCAACATACTCAACCGTCACGTGATAAGAGTTATCTTCTGGATTCTTAAAGTCTATAAATCGAAAGTCCTTCGAATGTGTCTTACCGTCATGTGTCACTTTGATGGTTCGCCCACCAGATGTTGGCATGATGGTGTTGTATACATGTCGTGACGTATCAATAAGACCTTCAAACGGAATGTTCTCTAGCTCATTCACAGAGTCCCACACGTCCTTCTCACTGAATTTAACCACCTCACCTTTATATTCATACCCATTTATACGCATCAGTGCCTCTGATGCTATTTCTTTGAGGATGAAGTTTCCAGCTTCTCCCCCACGCTGGCGAGTCACCTCACTGGCAGAGATGTACGTGTACCCCATATTCACCAACAACTCCACCATCGGAAGTTGTGACTGTCGGGCTTCATCGAATTGTGCATTTCCTAGAATTTTTTCTGACATAGTGTTGTTGTTAGCTTATAAGTTTTCTGGTGTTCGTATCTGACCAGTGACTAGATTGTTTAGGAGGTACCTTTTTTGGTCGAGTATTCGCTTTCTTTTCCTAACCAATAAACTTATTTCTTCGTCAAAAGTCATTAACACACTGGCAATTGCTACCTGTTCCTCAAAGTCAGGAATGAATACTTTTGTCTTTTTTGCGGCATCAATTGTATACGTAGCAACTGTTGTGATGGGTGAGCTACCAATAACCTGCTTTTGTATATTTCTGGTGCTAAAAAGTTGTTCGATGAACTCACTCGAAACCCCATCTTTGTGCTTTAGCCAAAGAATATTTCCATCCTTGAAATAAAACTCATCATTTTCCCTAACCCTGTACAGACGACCAATTGTGCCAACCCCTGTTATTAGTAAGTCGTTATTTTTTGGTGCTCCATACTTAGTCTTGTAGTTATCGAACATTTCTCTCGAGATGAATAATTCATTTTCAACGAAACCGTGTTTTGCAAGCTTTACTATTTCACGCGCTCGGTAGAAAGGTACACCCTGCGTAGTCCACTGACTTTCGAATACCCTTTTACTGGAAGTGATTTCGTACAAGTCACCCAAATTACATTTTTTCCACTCACTACTAAATCCTGATAGACGTAATTCACCTGTCAAAAGTCTTTGCATCAAACCTTTTTTTAATTCACGCTTAAGAACAATCGTCCGTTCAATCTTCTCAATTGCCATGTCCCACGTTTCAAGCACTTTTACTATTCGCCGTTGCTCTTTGTGATTTTTCGGTAATTTTAATACACATTTCGATATGTCTCCTAAGTTTATTTTTTTGGGATATGCTACATGAATGGATTTCGCCCATATCTCTTTTTGGCCCTCTAACCCATTTATCGCATATGAAATAAACTTTGAATCAACATTTTTTCTAATTTTTAGAAGTGCTAAACTTACATAAAAAGATGCTTCTACATCCCAATCGATGTATTTCGCTTTACCAATATCTCCTATACGGGTCATCAGAACATCGCCTTTCTCAAGCCTCACTCTTTCATTCTCCTTGTCAAATATATCCTTAGCAATGAACTTTGTTTCTGTAAAATCATTAGCGGTAACATGCTCGACACTATAAAAAGGGATACCCTCATCAACATAATCAGGTGTCATATGTGTACCATCATAGACTTTTGCAAAATCTCCAATTTTTTCCTCAATCCAGTCATCAGGAATGTTTTGTTTCATTTTAGGATTGTTGTTCATAAACTGTTTTAAGTAATTTTAGTTTTGCAAGTACTTCATCAAATGTAAGTATTTGGTTTTTACCAAGAGACTTCCTGAACAAATCAAAAGACTTTTTCTGTGCATTTGTGTAGCCACTATAGGTTCCAGCAATAAGTACTCCGCATGGATTCAGGTGATTAAGTCCGTCATAATCATCACCAATTTGAGATTTAAAGTATTCTGTCGCAATATGAATTTGATTCTCCATCTGGACCACACCACCAGATAAGTCACCATGAATGCGATAGACTTCATTATTTAGACCAGAACCCTCATCACCCCTATAGCAAGTACCAGTCAAATTACAACCTGGTTCTTTGATTTCCACCACAGCAAAGCTTCCATTTGATCCGTTCTTGAAAAGAAAGTCTGTTGCAGAACCCCCCGAACCTTGTCGCCCTTTCGAGTTTTTACCACCTAAGAATGTTTCTCCATTGAGATAAATAACTGGAAATGCAAATACTTGTTGTAATATCCAAGGTCGCTCCTCAAAAAAGGTTTGCCAATATTTTTCGTCGTGATTTGATAGGCTACCCTCCATATCAGAGATTGCAGATTCGATTCGAGCACGACCAATAGCCAAACCGAGGTTTTCGAAGTTTGCGTCTTCAAGGGCGCGAAGTTGCTCAATCACCCAGTCGCGGTTACTGATGTCACCAATTTGCAGGAAAATACCAGGAGCACTTTCTTTTGTTAGTGGCACAATCGAAGTACCGTAAGAATGACCGTATTTTGCTAAGGTGGTGTTTATTTCTGCAAGCCGATTGAGTAAGGTTGTTACTTCCTCTCCTTTCAAAGAGAGTTCATAGCCTTCATCTGTCTTGAGGGTATTTAAGTTCTGATGTTCAGTAGCTTCCCATGTACCAAGCCGAGACTTTTTCTCGTATCGGAAAACACCTCGCAGCGGATTCCCTGAAGCATCAACCCAGACTGGTGCAAAGACAAGTCTTGAATTCGAAGTCTCACGCAACACAATAGGACTCACCTCCATTGTGGCATTTGATGTTGACCTAGTAATAATTCGACCGAACATACTTACTTAATACCTAACTTCTTAAGATACCCAGCCATCTCTTTTTCTAATTTCTCCAACTCAGGCTCAAGCTCAGCCAACTCCTTGAGGTTCGCTTGAATATCAACAGGTGCTTCCTCTACGTAGGTGTCAACGTACCGAGTGATGTTAAGGTTGTAGTCGTTTTCTACAATCTCCTCTGGCTTTACCTTACGAGCAAATTTATCGACGTCCTTTCGCTTAAGGTAGGTGTCATAAATATGTTTGAGATTATCGTCAGTGAGTGTATTTTGCGCCTTGCCTGACTTGTACTCCTTTGACGCCTCGATAAAGAAAACATCTTTCTTCTTTTCATTTTCTCCTCCCTTCTCACGTGAACGGTCAATAATAAGAATGGCTACTGGAATACCAGTCGTCTGAAACAGACCTGGTGGTAAACCAATCACGGCATCAATAACATTTTCCTTAAGCAACTGTTGACGAATCTTTCCTTCTGCTCCGCCACGAAACAGCACTCCGTGCGGCACAATCACCGCTACCCGGCCAGTCTTTGGCTTCGCTGTCTCGACCATGTGTGAGATAAAAGCGAAATCACCTTTCTCTTTTGGCGGTACGCCACGATGGAAACGATTGTATCTGTCACTTTCTGCAATTTCCGCACCCCACTTCGCCAAGGAAAATGGAGGGTTTGCCACGACCACATCAAATTTCATGAGCTTGCCATCCTCTACCAGTAACGGGTTATTAAGCGTGTCACCCCACTCAAGCCGTGCTGAGTCTTTACCGTGCAAGAACATATTCATACGCGCAAGCTGGAACGTACTACCTGTGCTTTCTTGGCCATACAAGGCATAGTCGTGCGAACCTTGCTTTTCAATTTCCTCACCAGCCAAGAGCAACAAACCACCTGAACCACAAGCTGGGTCACAGATACGGTCACCTGGTTCTGGTTGCGCAAGCATCGCTACGAGTCGAGCTACTGTCCTGACTGTAAAAAATTCACCAGCTTTCTTACCAGCGTCCGCACCGAAGCGTTCAATCATATACATGTACGAGTTGCCGATGACATCTTCGTTGATGTCGGTGAGGTCAACGCCATAAAAATCATGCATCAAATGGCGAAGCATCTTATTTCGCTGCTCCAGCTTGCCGAGCTTAGCTTCTGAGTTGAAGTCGACACTAAAGACACCTTCGAGTTTGGTACGGTTATGGTCTTCAATTTTATCGAGAGCAACGTTCAATCGTTCACCGAGGTTGTCCTCCTCAATCTTTTTATATACCTCATCAAACGAAGTGCCTGGTGGTAGATAGAAACGGTCGAGTTTCATCTTTTCTTGGATGCGTGTCTCATCGTTACCAAAACGCTCCTTGTACTTATCGTGCTGTTTCTTTGAAAGGTCGCTAAGGTATTTATAAAACAACATGACAAGAGCATAGTCCTTATAGTCAGCCGCATCGAGTGATGAGCGTGACGAATTAGCCGCATCCCAGAGGATGTTGTTGAGGTCTTCCTGTGTGACTGTTTTTGCTGTTGCCATATTATTTGTCTAATTTATTGAATAATGCGCCTTGTAAAATGTTTTGGTTCAGTTGAATCTTCCGTTCGAGGAGCGTATTCTGTTCGGAGGTGTTTCTTGATAAGTCTGCCAGAATCTTTTGCTCCTCTAGGCTCAGTATCGGTATCGACACTGTTAACAATTGTTTACGTAGTAGAGCCTTGATATATGACCCGCTAGTGTCCCGATTAAGCTCGATTTGACCCATCGCACTATTAAGAAATATAGAAAGGTATTCACTGGTCACAATCGACTCATCGGGTCTGATGATGAATGTGGATGAGGTAGCAATCACTGGTTGCTCATACCCTGCAAATACACAGGCTTTGAATCCCCCAGTCATTGAGGTACGTGAAGCGATAAGCACATCACCCTCATCAAGAAAGGCTTTTGCACGGATTGGTGCATCATCAGTACGCTTCAGTGATTCTGAATCCAGAAAAAGCTGGTTCGCATTAATATTTGATGCCTGTGCAACAAAAAACATTCCAATTGGGTTATGATTGATAGCTCCACGGAATGCGTATCCTGGGAGTACTTCAGCAAATTGATGTATTTGTTTATACTGCACACAGTCACTATACCTATATATAGAAATTACGCAATACACACAACCACTGTACTGTTCCAGTTTAGAGCCTAAACGCAATAATACCCTTGTTACATAAGGACTTGGACAAAACTAATTATTATGTTGTAACTATGAATAACGATTTTCGAGCAATAGGAGAGCAGGTGCTTAGCGGTGTATTTATGACACTGTGGCTTTTGTCCCGTCCGTTCGTCTGGACCTATTCCCTACTGAAATGGTTCACTGTTTCAGTGTTCAAAGAGACTGGTAACCGCCTCGTGAAGATAGCGAGCGGTGCGCTAGCTATCTCTATAATTGGACTGGCAACACAATACCTTATAGGGTAATAGGTATGTACACTGAGAATAAATACAACCTACTAAAAACAAGGCACGGGTCTTACGCCAGCTGGGCAATTTGGGATGAAAATACGAAAAACGACGTCACTGTGATTGACACCAATGTTGCGGAACTTCATTCCAGATATGTATTTCTAGGCCTAAACATATCAAAACCTCTGTTAGATACACCCTGGGCTAACTTTCATGGTGGTAAAAATGACAGAAAACTAATGTATGCCTGTAATGACACCGCACTACGTGGCTCTTACCTGACTGATTTGTTTAAAGGCATACCCGAATCGAAATCAGCTAAACTTTATGCATATATAAAGCAAAACCCTGACATACTGGCCGAGAATGTGAACATATTCAAACAAGAAATGGCTGACATTGGAGTGAGCGAAAATACAGTCTTCATAGTCTTAGGAAAAGGAATACTGCCCTTCTATTTGGAATTCTTCGGCAACGACTTTAAAAACGCTTACGTATGCTACTCACACTACGCCAGTCACGGAACTGACAAAGACTGGGTAGAAGGATTATGGAATGAGCTTGGGATTAAAAAGGAATTTGTAAAATGGTAACTACCACAAATCAACAATTTTAAAGAAATTTGGGCATTCCATTTCAATCAGACTTTGTTTAACTTGTAGCAAACTGCTCCACATTTCGGAAAATCTTTACTTATTAGCCTATCAAAAGGTGAATTAAGTGAGTAATTTTCTACCTTTTTTGCAGAAACTGTAAAGTTCAAGAAGATAGGCGCTACTAAGGCGTCTTTTTCTGTTGTCGATTGAACTTTCTTAATTTTTGCTGGTATTGCGTCCATAATCTCCGAAAACTCCTTAAAGGTATATGGCGCTTTACTCACCTTCTCTTTCTTGGACCGCATCTCTTCTGCAAATGTCCGACTTTCTAGCAAAGCTTTTTCAAGTCTCTTTAACTCTTGCTTCTGCACTTGTTTAGTATCTAGGTCGGTTTCTTTCGAGAGGTTTAGTTTCACTGAGGCAATATCATCTGCGTATAGACTTGCCTTCTTAGTAGCACTAGCGATATGTGAGTTTATTTCTGACAAGCCTGCATTTTGTATACGAATAATTTCGGTCCGATAACTAGAGTAAGTTTCCTCAGATACAAATGGTTTATTTCGTAAAAACTCATCCACAAAGTCTAATATCACCTTAGCCCTTGTACTCAACTTAAATCGGACACAGTCCTCAGTCACACATCTAAAATAATAGTACTTTTTAGTTTTTCCATCACTTACTCCCGCCTGCATCAAACCGTCACACTCTGAGCAATAGACTTTACGAGGCAAAAAGTCTGCTACTCGCTTATCGTTACCACGTTCGTGCTTGCGTGTCTTAAATGCCTGTTTAAGTGACCTGTACTGATTTATTTTTAAGTACTCTTCAACTGTAATCATTGGTGTAAAATCGTACAGCTCCATAAGGTCAACTACTCCTTTTCCGTACTGCAATACTCCCGCATAAATCGGGTCACTAAAAATGTTTCCGAGCATCGAGAGTGATACCTTCACATCTCTTCTCTTATTCTCCTTACCTCTGCTGTAGTACCCTGAGTTTCGTATAAATGACGCAATCTCTTCTAGAGTATTGCTTCTTAGCTTCATCTGAAAAGCCTCTTTGATAATCGCCCAATTTCCTGCATCTGGCTGTAGTCTTTTATTATTATCTTTAAGATAGCCGTGCTTTGGTTTATTTATATAAAGACCTGCCTCAACACTCTTCTCGTTTCCTCGCTTAATATCAGCGCTCAACTGTTCTGAGTACTGTTTAGCCATCACAAACACAATACCGAGCAACATTTTACCTGAGGCGTCGTTTACGAACGTATGACTAGAAAACTTAAGGTCCTTGATTATGTATTTATCAAGCAGGTCAATAATTTCGCCTGCTTCGAGCATATTGCGTGTTAGGCGATTTGGATGCCACGCAATGACGGCATCTAACTCCCCTGCAATAATCCTATCGAGCATCTTTCTAAACTTCGGTCGCACGCCCGCCTCTTTTGCCGTCTCGCTTTCTTCTATGATGTTTTCAGCTAAAACCACCGCTCCTAAATCCCGAGCGACCTTCTTACACTCATCTAGTTGGTCCTCTAGTGACCTGACTTGTTTGTCGCTATCATCGGTAGATTTACGCACATAAATCGCATAGCGCAGGTTTTGGGGCGTCTCATCACGCTTTGGCTGGCTTTGCTGAATAAGCTCAACAAGTTGAGTGGTCGTTACAATGCCATCAAGTGGGTTCATATAATTTTTTGGCGAGGACCTTAAAGTTTTCTACATACTCCTCATCCACTCCCTTCTCCCAATCGTGCTTCGCTTCTAGATAAGTAAGAAGCATCTCTTTTTCCCCACCGAACTGAGGTGACACTTGTGGCTCAGTATAGTCAAAGCGCTCTAGCCACCACTGCGAAGCTTTTACATTGCCCTTTTCAATTTGGTTAATGATGTTCCGCCTAGCTTTTACGTTTACGTCGTTTTGTAAAGCGGTCGTAATAGCACGAAGTGGCTCATAAATAGTGAGCATATCTCGGACTGTAGAATACGGCACATCAGCTAGATTGCAGGCTTTTTTAAGCGAAAAGCCCATACTCAAGTAATACTCTAGAGCTTCAAATAGTTCGTGCTTTTCTTCTTTTGTACGGCTTTTACCACGCATAAATTATGTAGCGCTATCGAAATTATAATGCCCAATCTTATAATTTGTTTTTAACCACTCATAGTAAATGTCATTAACAGAAGGGTTGAGATGCTGAAGCAACTGGATGCCAACATCAGTAAGGGAGTAAAATCCAGGAACTTCGATTGTTTGAGCCTCGTCTCCTTGTAGCTTGAAAAAAATAGCCTTATCAAAATACTCAACCTTAAAGTTTTTCTTATCTGGATTTTCTATTTTCCTTGTTGCGGTATTTGTATGCACCAAGCCTAAGCTCTGCAACGTTTGAAACTCCGTAAAAGATATTCCGATACTCTTTATAAAATCTGTGTACCCTGGTACTAAACGAAAAACATTATCAGGTATCATAATTTTATTAACCAACAAAGACCCTAGCTTTTCTAACTTATCTAACTCGTTTCGCCCTAAAGATTTTATAGTTTGAAGAGTACTCATAGTGTAAGTTCCAGGTTCGTTATATTCACCGGCTATTATTTTAGCAATTAACTCCTGCACATCTTCTCTTGAAATAGTTTTAGCGTGGTCTATCAAGTTCCAGAAAACGTCTTCGTCTAGCTCTACATCCCTAACAAAACCCTCCTTCACAAAATCTGTAGCTTTAGCGAGCGTATTTAAGACGTTTGCCTTCTCTCGAAACGCAGTAGCATACTGCATACCTAACCCTTTCTCTGTAGCTTCCTTATATTCCTGGTGCATTTGTGCCTTTACTATGTCACCCTGAGCTTTCCATTCGCTTAACTTAAAGCCGAACAGCCTGTCTGCAATAGTCATTAAGCCAGGAGTTTGAGCGACCTTAGCGGAAGTGTCCATTGCCTGAGTAAGTGCTTGAACTGTAATAGGGTCTGTCATATCCATCTATTTTACCAAAATTAAGCATATTTTGCTTGTTTAACTTGACTTTTAGATACTTTATGCTATACTTTTACTCGAAAGTTCATCCAAAACACCCCCCAACAGACGGAGAATTGAAATGACAATGGTAACCATCGCCCTCATCGTATGGGCAATTTTCATCCTCGGTGCTACTTTTTTCGGAAGTATCAAGCTGAATGGATACGAAGTGCAGTCCATTCCTGGACGCTTTCTGACAGCGACCTTCGCTGTGCCGTTCATCGGTTTCATCTTCTGGGTATTTGGCTTCATCGGCGACTTTCTTCTGTCTCCCGTCTTCGCCCTGTTCCAGTAACCCACAACCGCCGACCAAAGAAGCCACTTGGCTTTCACAGGTCAGGCGGTTTCTTTTTACTTATTTTTCAAATCTCTTTTTATTCTTTCAATACCTTGTTTTGTCTTGGACCACTTAATCAAGTTACGAGCTATTCTTGTAAGTTCCGCATCATCAACTCCCATCGTCACCACCTCACCCGAAGGAGTAACAGCTTCTCCGTCTTTAAGGGGTTTGTCTGAGGGGGTATCACCCACTGAGACTGCCACATCGACAAGGTCCGTAAGCGCATCTTTTTTCTTGTCATTTTCCATTACTCCTATTCTATCACCTATAAAGTTCAATGGAATTAGTCTTTATACTAGATAGAAATTACATCGCTATATTTACTAGGTTATTTTTAGCCTTTATAAGTTGACTGGAATGATAGCTGGCGATATACGTTTCCATATCGTATTGCCACTGCAGGTTATCTGGTAAAAGTTCAAAGTAACTGAGTATGTGTCCACTGATATAGAAATATGTAGAAATACATGGAAGTTTAAAAAGCACCCAATTGGGTGCTTTTTAAAAACCTACGAGACATCACATGAGAAAATTCATCTGCACATTATTCAGAGCTATCTAGCCAAGCTCTTGCTTCGCTCTCGCTCGAGAAATATCTAACTGGTACCACACTATCAATTTCGTCCTCAACATATTGTAAGAATTCTTCCTTCATGACAATGGCTTGCTTTACTTCACCAACTTTTTTGATTCTTGGGTTATACTCATTTTTACGCCATTCATGTCCTTCTTCTGGTGTATTGAATTTAAAGTTTTCTGTAAAAACAAGAAGCTTCAATGTCTGGTTCTCAATTACATAACCAGCGAAATTCATCAAAGCATCTTTAAAATCCTGTAAGCTCATCTGGTCGGTACTGTCTTTCCAGTGAAAAATCATATAGTTATCGTCCAGTTCAAAACTGTAATATGTTGAATCGTAGATTTTCATAGTTTCTTTTTGTGTTTATTTGATATACACTAACTTTAAGTTAGTGTAGCCTATTTAACAAGTACTAACAAAAAAGTAAGTATCGAATTATGCAATTACCCAAAGAATTACCGCCTCAAGGCGACCTATATAACCAACGTTGTCCTAGCAGAGATATCTGTAAAAGTATTTCAAGTCTTTGGGGATTAACTGTTTTGAGACTGCTCAAAGACAACACAACCATGCGTTTTGGTAGCATAAAGAAATCCATACAGGGTGTATCAGATAGAATGCTTTCGCAAACTCTGCGCAATCTAGAGCGAGACGGCTTGTTACAAAGACGGGATTATCAGTTAATTCCACCGAAAGTAGAGTACTCCTTAAGCAAGCTAGGTAATGAATGTGTTGACAGACTCATTCCGCTTTGCCAGTTCATGGAAGATAAGATGAATGTGATCGTTTTAAACCAAATGAAGTATGACAAAGCCCCTACAGTGGCAAAGTGGCAGGGAGGGAAAATTAAATAGCAGGACAACTATTAGTAGACTATTTCCACAAATCAACAACCTTAAGAAAATTAGGACACTCCTTCTCAATCAAAGAGGTTTTTACCCCAAGGGCTCTCTCTTGCTTTGCAATTCACCTTGCGTTTTTATATTCCCTTCAGTCGTTAAAAACTGGGTCAACTTAGTTCAAAAATTTCCACCAAAATAGAACAATATGTAAATTTATTCAAATTGGGTAAGTCTTTATTTTGATATAATTAGATTAATGAACAAAAAACTGGAACTAAAGAAGTCTGAAATCATTCGTGACACACCGTCAAATATCACGTTAACGAAAAACCTTATACTCTGTGAGGCTGATATGTAAACTATAAAATATCTTTCAAAGATGCTTTAAGTGATTCATACCAGAAGGCGTATCCATTACTGTTTGGGTGTAGACCATCCCAAGAAAAATACTTACTTGGTTCAGTAACAAAAGGATCATTTTCTGGCTCTAAAAACAAATCGATATATACTATTGGGGTATCTAAAGAAACAATCATAAACATTTTCCGAAATTTTCTAGTGAGGCTTTCATACTTTATTGAGTCACTGCCTTCAAAGGCAATTGCGGCACCAATATTACCAGAAGAAATCATCAAAATATTTTTTGTATGCAATGACAGTTTCTTAATTATTTCACGCAATTCTTTCTCGACTATCAAAACGTCACGTGACTGTAAAATATCATTTCCTCCAATTTGTAAAAGTATGAGTTTATACTGACCTTCAATTCTACTTATCATCTTCTTTAAGTCGCCAATTGTCCTCCCATTCTTACTGTTGTTTCTAATTGTATAACTTGGGAAATTCGTCCCTATCAAACCAGCAATTGATTCTTCCTTCTTACTAGCCCCGGTTCCGTATCCAGTGCTATCACCTAAAATATAAATACTTTGCGCTTCATCCAGTTCTTGTTCATATGGTGGTGATACCCTAGCAATTAAATATAAAGTTTTAAGAAGACGAAGCACTTCTCTATTTAAACATAAAAATATAGGTGCAGTAAGTGGCTGGTTACTAGTTTTTGGATATTAAAACTTAAGTTATAATTAAGTATTAATTGAGAAAAAGTTATATATCAGTTTTCTAGTTCGTTTTGCTATATTAATTTATTAATTTTTACTATAAGAATAAAGGTTTGGTTGATTAGAGTTGCGGTCAACTTAATTGGAATTATACTGTTAGTTTTAGCTCTACCTCCATATCAGTGATATTTGGTTTTGTATCTTTAATATCTAAAATGGGTAGTGTGCCTGAATGACTACTACTATTTCATATTGATATGTCTAAACCAAGTCGACCTTGTGAACCACAACATGGAGATTCTTAATGATCTGGCGTCTCCTTAGTTCTTTTACTTAATAACAACTAACAACAAAGTCTGATTTAATCCTTAAGCTGTTCTTCAAAATACTTTTCTATTAAATCTAAGTCTGTGGATTCAAACACATGACTTTTGGCATTAGATCTAAGCCAAGCCATACCTGATTCAAATTCTACTCTAGTGATCCCTGATTCTAAACCCTCCTCATCTAGATCTGCCCTAAAGAATTTCTCTAATTCAATTCTTTCTTTCTCATCTAACTTTCCGTATAGATTGCTACGAATATCCTGCCACTCTTCTTTAGCTACTCGTTTTGGTGCTGAGCTAAAAAATCCCATATTTCAGTATCTTATCACACTCAAAACATTTTAGACTAGCAATGGCGCAAACTATTGCTTTCTATAGCAAACAATTTTTTATTTATCTTTCGCTATTTAATTAGTGCTCATAAAATGACTTTTCATCCTAATTTGTTTCACTTTTTCTGTTGTGAGCACAGGAGGTTGTTTTTTATTCTTATTTACTTTGTGGCCTTAAGTGTAAATGATAATGAAATCATGTCATCAATTACATTGTCAGCTAAATCGTCGAAGAATGAACCGGAGCCCGCAGTAATGTCCCACTTAGTGCGGTCAATTTCTGTAGCCGCTTCCGCTGAAACAGTGCCGTCCTCCATTTGATAAACTTTAGCCGGGAAAATTACTTCATGAGTAGTTCCCTTCATGGTTAAATCCCCAATGATATTGAAGTCAAAATTATCTTGTTCACTAGGAACAGACTCGATATCTCGGATTGCAAAAGTTGCGGTTGGGTATTTTTCTACATTGAACCAACGATCCCCCTTTAGATGTCCTTCCAGCGCAGTTTCTTGGTCAGGTTTCTTAGCAGTTAAACCTACCTTCAGTGTGTTCATATCAATAGTCAGGGAGCCTGAGCCCGAACCATCTTCTCCAATCGTAACTTGTCCTTCAGTAATATTAATTGTCCCTGTGTTTACATAACCATCAATTAAAGGTTTTTTTCCTGCCCAATTTATAATACTTGATTCAGTATTAATAACATAAGTGCCGGGAGCTACTTCCGCATAGGGATCTGAATCAGTATCTGCATTACTCGTCGTTTCAACAGCTTTATTTTTAACTTCTGGGGTAGTTGTTGAATCACCTTTCCCGACAAAAATAAACGCCAGCGCTACCAAAAGAACTCCGCCAACCAAAATCAAACTTTTATTCATAATTTACCTATAAGCTAATTAATAATTAAATTTGTCTAATAATAGCATTATATAAAAGTCTTTTCTAATTAGTCGAATAGTCTTTATAAATAGGAGTATAATAACTACTATGTCACAACTAGTCTCAGTAAATCTGGCTTTGTTTATTCATGAATACACTCCGCCCCTAGGATTTGCTGGGTTGTGTCTAATTATCACATTGATATTTTTGTATTTAAAAAAGTATGATGTAGCAATAATTTTTTCGGCAAGTTTTGTTACTACCACACTAGTCGTGTTTATTTTAAAAAATCTTTTTGCTGTCCCAAGGCCAGTGGAAGCTTTGCTACAGCTTAGTGGCTATGCCCTGCCTAGTAGTCATGCTGCTTCAAGTATGTTCATCGCCACAAGCCTATCATGGGTACTTTTGTATAAAACAAAAATACCCATGATAGGCTCAGTAGTAATTTCTGGTCTATTTTTTATTGCGGCCTTACTAATAGGTTTGTCTAGGCTAACCTTACATGTCCATACTTTTTTTCAAATTTCAGTAGGTTTTGTTCTAGGTATTTTAATTTCAATTTTTTACATATACACCTTTTCTTTACTTAGTAAATATCTCATTAAATTAAGCACTTCCTTGCGTTGACTACTACCTGACATAGGTATAAATTTAACTATGGTAATGTCCTTAAACCAGCTTAGTAGGAGTATTCATAGTGGAAATCCCTATCCACCCTTCGCCTATTCTCGCCGCGGCAAAAATCTGCCTAGGGAAAATATTCAAGCGCTATCCCGTCCGAAGAGACTTTTGGGTGGCTCGGCTAAAAGATTGCCTTAGTCATGGGGTAACACCAGATGACTTGGAGCTCAATTCTGAGCAACGCAGAATTCTGGAACTCAAACAGGAGTCCAGATGAAAACAAGAAATAAGTGTCGCTAGGGATAGCGGCACTCACCTTTTACCTACGACTAGTAGCTATTCAGCACAATACTAATGTTATACAATACTTTATATGTCACAAAAAAAGATTCTGATAATTGAAGATTCAACAGACTTGGCAGACTCTTTACAGGATTTGCTTATATTCAAAGGCTATCAACCCCTGAAGGCATTAGATGGTAAAAGTGGTTTGAATTTAGCTCTAAATGAAAAGCCTGATTTAATCTTGCTAGATTTAAAACTACCCGATATTGATGGCTTTGAGGTACTTAGAAAACTTCGTCAAGATGACTGGGGGAAAGATGCCAGAGTACTGATTTTGACAGCTTCTGATACTACTGAAAAAATCCCCGCCGATGTAATGATTGAAGCCGATGATATTCTTCACAAGTACCAATGGGGAGTTGAAAACTTAGCCGCTAGAATCGAGGGTGAGCTTATTAAGTAAGTTAAAGATTAAGCGGTATTACCACGGTAAAAGTTGTACCGTTTTCTGATGACTCGAAATTGACTCTTCCTAGCAGAGTTTGAACTGATTTTTGCAATATATATAAACCTAAACCTGTTCCATCTGGTACCTCTTTTTGTGCATTTGAAGCTCTAAATATTTTAGAAAAAATGCGGTGTTGTTCAGATAGCGGAATGCCCATGCCGTTATCTCTTACTTCCAACATCAAGTCGTCTCCTAATCTTTGATAGGAAAGAGATATTCTACCGCCTACCCGAGTGTATTTAATAGCATTTGAATATAGATTCGTAATAATAATTCTAAGTAAGCCAAGATCAGTATTAATTACTCCAATAGAATTGTCATACTGTTTGTGGATTTCTAGTTTTTTACTAGAAGCCATTTCAGTTTGTTCACTAATGATATCTTCAAATAAATCCTCCAAAGTAACCTGTTCTATTTTTAAAATTCTAGTACCGAGTTCAAATCTAGACACTTGCAAAAAGTCATCCACTAACCTATTCATCTTTTTTATGCTTGAAAGTAATCGGTCTAAATAACGCTTTTGCTGAACGTTCAAAGTTTCTCCTCCATCCATCAACAATAATTCTGCACTCCAGCGCATCCCTGAGATGGGAGTTCTTAACTGATGAGAAGCCAGTGAGACAAACTCTGTCTTGGCGATTTCAATTTCTTTTTGCTTTGTTACATCAACAAAAGTAACCAAACTTAGTCTCTTGCCTTCGGTAGTTGAAAACTGAAAGACTGAGACTGTGGTCCAAGATATTCCGTTCTCTCTCGTTACCTTAACTTCTTCTTCAGAGATAACAATTCCCTGTTGAAACTTTTGCTTTAAAAGTAGCTGATGTTCTTCATTACTTGTTTCTAAAAAAGAAAAGATGTCTCTTTTGACTAGTTTATCAGTGGGGTGTCCAAATAATCTTGCGGCGGCCGTATTGGCAGATTGAATATCTCCGTACTGACCAACGATTAAATAAGCAACCGGACTATTGTTATATACCTCCAAAAATAGTTGTTCCGATGACTTAACAAATTCATTAGCCAATTCCTCAGCCATTTTCTTTATATTTTCTGCCCCAGCTGTCACTTCGTAGACACTTTTTGATATTAAAACAATTACCACGATAGCTAAAATAAAAGACAATGCATTTACGTTTACATTTGAAAAATCATACCTGATGATTAATAAAACTAAAGCAATAAAAAGGGTCGCAAAAGTAAAGAAACTTTTTATTAGTGCGGTGCTAGTTTGCGGTTTTTTTTCTTCAAGTCCTAACATAAGGGAACTTTACTACTAAATTATACCAGACTGGGACTAAGTTTATTATGAAAATTCACTGACACTTACCCTCTTATACTGTGTACAACTTCTGAACACCATCATCTTATCTAGTAACTACTAGCAACAACTTGTTACTTTAGTTATTTGCAAAAAAAATATTTAATGATAAATTAAGAAAGGATGAGGATGAGTCTGACTCATCGCTCACCTTTGGTCACATTGTGATCAAACGTTCCCCAACCTCGGCAACAAGGAGTTGTCCCATGAACCGCGTCAACCTGGCCCAACACGGGCCTCCCCTGACCTTTTCCGTGAGCAACGGCGAAGTCAAAATTCGACGAGACTTCACCATCGACTACGAATCGGCCGCGCGCTCGACCTGAACTGCCCAAGTCTCGGTGGCGGACTAACCCAAGCCACCAGCGGGGCCAAGCTTAACCATAGCTTGGCCCTTTCTATTTTTAAATTGTTTTAAAGAAGGGAATTTTCTAAAGAAAATTCCCTTCTTTAAACTGACCTTACCCCCAGACAAATTTTCCACTATATCCACTCCCTGCTATACTCTTTCGCATGTCTGCAAAAAATGAAAATAAATACCAAGTCAAAAAATCCTCAGCTGGTTTGGGTCTTTTTGCCACCACTGAATTTAAAAAGGGTGATTTGGTGATTGAATATACTGGCGAAAGGATTACTGAAGTTGAGGCAAATATTCGTGGCGGCAAATACTTATTTGAATTAAATGATAACTGGACCATTGATGGCAAGGGCCGTGAAAATACCGCTCGGTATTTAAATCACTCCTGTAAACCAAATTGCTACCCAGAATTAGATGATAAAGAAGAACATATTTATATCTACGCCAAGCGAAGTATAAAGCCCGGAGAGGAACTTACCTATAATTATGGAAAAATGTATTTTGACGACCTAATTAGTAAAGATGGGTGTCGGTGTGATAGTTGTACTAAAAAATAACCGCTTGAAGCGCCCATCATAATTACTGCTTTTTAATATACATTATTGAGTTAACTCAGGAACAATATCCTCATCAACTGTATCGGGATTACTTTCTTCTGCCACAGAATTAACCTCTTCATTATTTTGCTCCTCTGAGTCTATCGCTTCACTACTGCTAGCAGTACTACTAGCAGACTCTTCCTCAGCAAGTGACTGAGAAGTAGGTAGTGATGCGTCTGGACTCTTCACTCCACGACCACGAAATCCTCCATTAGGTACTGATGGAGCAGTGTTTTGAACTGGAACTACAATAGTTCGAGGAACATCCTCTCCTTCTCCTTGATTTGCAACATCTGTTGCTTCATCAGACATTTTTTGATTCCTTTCATTTATCTTGGCGTTTACATTAATTTGACCCTGATCAGAAATTCCCACCCAGGCTGCACCTGCAAAAACAAATGCCAATATCACAACACCTACCCAGACTGATTTTAAATTGGTATTTTTTCTTTCACTATATTCAATTCTACTAGGAGCCTTTCGACTGGTTGAAGTAGCAGCGAAGACACCAGTTGTCCTGACTCGTCGCGCTGGTTTTTCATCGCTTGAAACGACTCGTCTAACAACCCGCTTACGGGGAGCTCTTTTTTTTATTGGAGAATCAGTTCCTTCAATACTGACTTTAGTCATACCGGTTTTATTGTAGCAGATGCTACAATAAAACTATAGTTATGGAAGCCCTTGTTTTCAACACAAATGTTTATGGTTCAATTTTACTATTAATAGTTACAGCCGTTTTCTTTTTTTCCCAACTCAAAAGAGACAATAGTGTCATGGATATTGTTTATGGACCAATTTTCTTATTTTCAGGCATAATCACTATGATTCTAACTGAAAATACTTCCCTGCTTGCTTTAATAATTATTACCGCAACTGCTATTTGGTCAACCCGACTCAGTCTTAGAATTTTCAAAAAAAATTATGGTAAGCCTGAAGATATCCGATACGCGAACTGGCGGAACTTATGGATGAAAAGAGGTCGACTCTATTTTACTTTGCGGAGCTATTACCAAATAAATCTACTGCAGGGAATAATTATTCTTTTTGTTTCTGCTCCTTTTATCATTAGCCTAGTCCAACCCTCTAAAATCAACTACCTTTTCTTAATTTTTGGTCTCTTAGTTTTTTCTATCGGCCTCACAATTGAAACGATTGCTGACCACCAGTTAGATAGGTTTATGTCTGCCAAAAAAGCCGGGACTGAAAGAGCTAACTTGATGGTAACAGGACTATTTAAGTACAGCCGCCGACCAAATTATTTTGGTGAAACTTTAGTTTGGTGGGGTTTGGCGATTATTGTTTTACCACTACCTTTTGGCTACCTTGGCCTACTGAGTCCACTTCTTATTACATTTATTGTAACAAAAGTAACTGGTCCAATGCTAGAAAAGATTTTTTTAGAAAAGTATCCAAAGGAATATTCTGAGTATATGAAAAAAACTAGTTATTTTATTCCCCTACCACCAAGCTATTAAATTAAGAATTTTATATTTTATACTCAAAAATAGTTATTTGAAGGTTGCGTAAAGCCTGTAATATGATAGATTTTTGTTACCAATCGTTGCCAACCGTTGGAAACTAAATTTGGAGATTTAGTTCACAGGCATCACTCAATTAAACCTGAGCAGAAATTTATTACATAAGCAAAATTTTCTTGTTAAAAAATTATCCTAAGCAAACCACTATTAAGACCCGTATTAATCACGCTATCCGGGCAACGGAACTACGTGTAGTTGGACCTGAGGGAGAAAATCTCGGACTTTTATCTATCACTGATGCTTTAAAGGCGGCGGAATCTTTTAATTTGGATTTAATTGAAATATCACCTAAAGCTAAGCCTCCGGTAGCTAAAATAATGGATTTTGGTAAATTTAGATATCAAGCTGGTCGTAAAGCTAGTGAAATGAAAGCTAAGTCCCACGTCACTGAAACCAAAAGTGTCCAGGTTAAAATCGGGACCGGCGACCACGACCAACAACTAAAAGCTAGACGCGCAGCTGAATGGCTAGAAGAAGGACATCGCGTAAAAGTCGATCTTTTTCTTTGGGGACGTTATAAATACATGGAAGAATCCTTCCTAAAAGAACGATTGAACCGTTTTCTTAAGATTATTCCAACCGAATATAAAGTAGCAGATGAAATAAAGCGTAGCCCAAAAGGCTTTACTATCACTTTAGAGCGCATTCCTGGTTCAAAAGGTACTTATACTGCCAAAGTTCCAAATAAGGTAAAAGCAGAAATGGTGGAGGAAATAAAACCCTTGAAGGATGAGGCTATAAAGAACAAAAAGAAGTCCTTGGATGACCTCCTCGAAAACGGGATGATTTAGGACTCAAAAATTTTGACACGACGGCCACTATACGCTATAGTTGCTGCACTTTGGCTCCGGCAAGTAAATATATATGAAGACAAACAAATCATTCAGTAAGCGTATAAAAGTAACAAAAAACGGTAAGCTGGTAGCTCGTAAAGCTGGACAGAACCATTTTAATGCTCGTCAGACAGGCCAACAACGACTTCGTCGCAAGCGAACACAAGTCCTTACTCTTAGTAAGCGCATCACTCGTCGCTTTCTACCTAGTACTGGCGCATAAACTCTATTTTATTAGTAAATACCTATAATCTGTAATATATGGCACGTGTAAAAGGAGGATTGATGGCCCAAAAACGACGTCGAAATATTCTCGATGAAGTAAAGGGATATCGTTTACAAAGATCAAAGAAAAAGCGAGTGGCTCGTGAAGCTATTTATCACGCCCAACTTTACGCTTTTGCCCACCGCAAGGACAAGAAAAATGACTTCCGTCGGCTTTGGACGGTTCGTATCAATGCCGCTTTGATGGCTTTTGGAATCAAGTACAGCCGCTTCATCAATACCCTCAAGGTAAAGAATGTTGAATTAGATCGTAAAGTGCTAGCCACTCTAGCTAAGGACCGCCCAGAAGCCTTTGCTCGCGTTGTAGAAAGTGTAAAGTAAACCTCATGTAAAACTAATAGCCGCATCCCAAAGGGATGCGGCTATTAGTTAACAATATTAAACCCCTCGAGACATTTCTGTCTCAAGGGGGTTAGATCGTCAGTCGAATGGAGCAACTACCTACCAAAATGGAAGTACATATTGAGGCCGTTGCCACCATTGCCACTAACGCAAACATCGCAAACTGTACATCCAACGGTCTTAAAGGAAGATGTCCTGACGTTGAGATCGGGTAACTTGTTTTTCCCCCGCACCCCACGGTACATGGTGACCGCATAACAAACCTCAGTAAAGTTGAGTGTTTTCGGTTGGGGCTCGAAACTCCTTCCAAGAACAAGCCAGGAATTTCCCTTGATCACATCGTCTCTGAGGAAACTCCATTTTGGGTCCTGGGGCCATTGTTTCCCCTTGAAAAAGAACGCTTGCAAAGAATAGACGTCCTCGAAACCAACGTCGACTGCTGGAGCAGCGATGAGAATGTCACCATTAGCTTTCATCTGCTCCAACTCCTCAGGGCTAGGCAATTTATCAAACTGACGCCGTTGTTAATCGGCATAACTGAAAAGTTCAGTCCATAATTGACTCCGGATTTCTCTTGGCGAAACATAGTTATCACCGAGGATTTCTTGAGCAAGGGAATCGGCAGAGCGGTCGAGTGTAATCATTGCATATCTCCGAAGTAAGTTGTGTTTGTTCGCTCGGGATGAAACGAACAAACAAAAGACTAAATTAATCTCCTGTTTGTTCGTTTCACCCTTATATAATCAAAGAGTTACCTAGGACAATACCACTTTTTTCTAATATTTCAATATCTAAAAAAATATGCTGTTATTGCGAAAAATGAGAGGTTGGAATCTGAATTCCCTTCGCCAGGGGCGAACTTGAGGTAGTTTTGTTTTCGAGTTCCAAGAATTAACCTTAGAGCAAAGGAGAATTCAGAACAAAATTCGCAATAGTCGCTTAATATCAGTATATAGATTTCTATGGGCGTTAGATTTGGTCCGTCCAGCGATTTGCCCTAGGGCGGGACAAATCGGGACATAAATTCGCAATAGTCGCTTAATATCAGTATATAGATTTCTATGGGCGTTAGATTTGGTCCGTCCAGCGATTTGCCCTAGGGCGGGACAAATCGGGACATAAATTCGCAATAGTCGCTACGCTCGTTTGCTCATTTAAAAATCAATTTCCACTTCTTGATTCTCTTCTGGAGCGACGGCATTAATGCCAAGATAATCACGTAGCCGTTGAGTCAAGAAAAGTGAAGCCCTTTCCTCCCCCATCACTACAAACACTTGTTTGGCTTTTTCACCTCCTTCTGCTACCAAATTAATTAGTTGATCCCGGTCGGCGTGTCCAGAATAACCACTAATCATAGCAATCTTCGCCCTGACCTTTACCTTTTCACCATCAATTATAATTGACTTTGCTCCATCTTGCAGTAAACGGCCGACACTTCCCACCGACTGATATCCTACTAAAAGTAGAGTAGTATTTGTCTCATCCAAAAATTCCTTTTCGTGACGTCTAATCCGGCCACCATGACTCATACCAGAACCAGCGATAATAATCTTGGCTCTATGCTCGGCTTTTATAGCATTTGACTCAGAGGTAGTATTAGTGAATTTAAGGCCGTTAAAATCGAATATATCGTCTCCAGAGCGTATCTGTTCCTGTACATCTGGTCTTAAGTAGCGGGTAAAACTACGATAGATACTTGTGACAGTGATGGCTAGCGGTGAGTCCAAAAAAACTGGCAAAGATTCAATTTTACCTGTCTCAATTAAATTGTTAATTTCAAACAGCAAAGCCTGGGTTCTTTCTAAAGAGAATGCTGGGATAATTAGAGTGCCATTTCTTTTTTGAGTTTCTTCGATGTGTTGCCGAAGTAAGGCTGTTCTCTCTTCTACTTGTTCATGCAACCTATCGCCATAGACACTTTCCATAACTAAATAATCATAGTCTTTTGGTATAACCGGCGCTGAAAGTAATGGCTGTGGCACATTACCAATATCGCCTGTAAAAACAATCTTTTTGCCCTTACGAGTGAGGTGTATCACACCCGAACCAAGAATGTGTCCAGCGTCCGTGTACCAAGCTTCTATTTCATCAGCCAGACTTATTTTTTCTTCATATTCAACAGTTTTCCAATTAGCTAAAGAAGAAGCGATATGCTTCTCTTCATAGATAGGTTCATTACCAAAACGTTCCGCCTCAAACTCCATCACTTTAAGAGCATCATAAAGCATTACTTGAGCTAATTCCTTAGTAGCGGTGGTACTGTAAATAACCCCGCCAAATCCGTCTCTAACTAGCTTTGGAATTCTTCCAATATGGTCAGCATGAGCATGAGTTACTAAGAGTACGTCCACTTCAGCCGGATTATATACAAAGGGTTCAGCATTTAAATTGGCTGAAAATTTATCGCCCTGAATTAAACCACAATCGACCAAGATAGCTACCTTGCCTGTATCAAGCATAAAATTCGCTCCAGTAACTGATCCGACTCCTCCATAAAAACCTAAGGTTGTTTTCATAATTTTATATCTTTAATTGTACGCGACCGTAGCCATAAATAAACTATTATTCCACCCAATCCGCCCATAATAAAATCTTGCATCGTATCAAAAACATAGTCAGTAGTATTAGCAATTCCAAAGCTATACTCAAAAATTTCCCAGCCGATCATAATAATTAACAAGACCAAAAGTGGTTGGTTGTATCTATGTGCCATAGTACGTGGAAAAGACTTGGTTCTCTCAATCGTATACCAAGACATCACCAACATTCCCCCGCCCCAAGTATGCATAAAAATATCCGCCCACCAGAAGAGCCAAAAAAAATCAAAATAGAGGAAAAATCTAAAGGTGAAGACAAACAGTGCCCAGGCTAGTAACAGTAATATAATTTCATAACGTAGACTCATACCTAATAAGTTAACATGGCTGAAATGAAAAAACACCTCAAAGAGGTATTTTTTCAAAGGGAACCACACACGTATGCTCCTGGAAAATTCCAGGTGGGCACCATCTCTTGGTCATTTCTGAAATCTCTTGCGAGTTCTCATAGTTTCCAAAGACTACCGGCAGCCCTGAACATGATTTAATCGGAACATACGTTAACATGGTTCCGGTAATAATATTAACACGGGGCTAGAAAAATGAATTCAAGTTATTCAGGCGAACCATCAAAGTTTACATCGTACATTATCCTTTCTTGAGCTGTGCTGTATTTCATAATTTCTTCCTCTTTAAACCAAATGGCTATTTCTCGCTCGGCTTCTGCCACCGCATCAGAACAATGAACTAGATTTCTAACCGCTCGATTTTCAAAGGAAGAATGTCCGTATGAATCAATGGTGTAATCGCCCCGGAGGGTCCCTACATCAGAGGTGGCCGGTTCGGTGGTACCAACAATCTTCATCACTACTGAAACTGCTTGATTCCCTTCCCAGACCATCGCTACCACAGGTGCAGCTGTCATATACTTAACAATAGTTCGAATAATATCCTTACCATATTCAATTGGTTCTTTTGTGATTGGCAATCCCTGAGCCATCAAATCATTTACTACATTGGTTCCCTTTTTCAAAAACCACTCATCACTTTTGTGATAATGCTGAATAAGCTTTTCCTCGTCTGCCACAAACATCTTAACAGCTGAACACTTAAGGCCCGTCTTTTCAAAACGCTTAATTACCTCTCCAATTAAACTTCTCTGGACAGTGTCAGGCTTTAAAATAACAAAGGTTCGCTCTTGATTTGGTAATTTTTTCATATGGATTTTTTATTATGTGGGCAGTATATCTGCTTGGTGTTATTTAGTCAAAATAACCGGTCCGTTTTCGGTAATTGCTACAGTATGTTCAAAATGTGCCGACCAAGATTTATCTTTAGTATAGACACTATAACCATCTCCTTCATCATCAAAATAAACGTCTTTTTTACCAAAATTAACAATTGGTTCAATAGCATAAACATGTCCGACTTCTATCAGGGGACCAGTGCCAGCTTTACCAAAATTAGGAATCGTTGGTTCCTCGTGGATTTGATAACCAACTCCATGACCACATAGCACTTCCACTACTGAGAGTCCTCTGGATTCAACAAATGTCTGAATGGCCGCACTAATATCTCCAATATGATTGCCTGCTTTTGCTGCCTTGATACCATGAGCTAAAGCCTCTTGAGTAACATTTAAAAGCTTTTTTGCATCAGCGGAAATTTCTCCAACGCCGATTGTGATACCAGAGTCAACGACAAAACCTTTGTATTCAATTACTGTATCAATATTTACCACATCACCTTCTTTTAGAATAACGGTGTCGGAAGGAATACCGTGTTGGACACAATCATTAACCGAGATACAAGCGGCAGCTGGGTAAGGATAGTCAGCAAAACCTGGATGGTAGCCCAGAAGGATAGGCGAAAAACCCCATTTTTCAGCTAGCTCCATTAATCTATCATCGATATCTAAAGTAGAATTACCAGCCACAGCTACTTTTGCCAACTCTTTTAAGAGTTTAGCTAGCATTGCCCCTCCCTCTTTCATCACCTCGATTTCCTCTGGAGTTTTTTTGGTAATCATTTTATTTAAGCTTAAGAGCCTGGAGAATTTCAACGTGTACTTCGTCAATACTTTTAGTTCCATCAATATTGTGTACGGCGGTATTGGCTCGCTTTCGATAATATTCAACTACTGGTAAAGTATCTTCCCGATACCAGCGCAGACGTTCTTCAATTGAAGCATCCGTGTCATCTGCTCTAGCTCTACTATACATACGCTGACGGACAACCTCTTCAGGCGTGACCAAATTTATAACTTCGACATCACCCCGTTCAAAGAAATGAAAAGCGTCTTCTAGGTCAGGAATCTGAGCTACAGTACGCGGAAAACCATCAATTAGGAGGTGACTTTTAGGGTCAAGTTGGTCTACCATAGCTTGTCCCCAAAGAACCGCTGAGAGAAAGTCGGGTTGAAGTGAACCAGCATCCAAAGTTACAGCTACCTTATCCTCTGCAAAAGTTTCCTGTTTAGCAGCTAAAGAACGAAAACGTCTTCCGGTTTGAATATCTACGACACGCCTTCGTTCATCATCAGCTTCGAGGGCAGTCTTCAATTTTTCAATTTGTGTTCCCTTACCACTCCCCTGAGGACCAATAAATATTACCGTGTACAGATGCATAAAACTAAATTAAGTAACTAAATATTTGCTCACTTACTTCATCGGGATTCTTAGAGCCATCAATATCTATCAAGTTACCTTTTTTTCGAAAGAAATCGACCGATTTTTCGGTATGGGTATGATATTCTGACAAACGCTTCTCAACTGATTTGTGCGTGTCTAAGATATCGCGTGCTCGAGCAACACTTCGGCTATTAACAACTTCATCACTGACTTCTAGATTGAAGACAATATAAGAACGGTCTAGCCAATCATGAATTTTATGAAAAAGTTCTGCCTCATCTGGTTTCTTGGCGACTGCTTCAAAGACGATAATATCATGTTCGAATTGATCAACCAAAGCGTGTGTCATCCAATACGAAGCCAACCATTCTGGCATCAAATACCCACTTTCGTAAGTTTCTTTTACTTTTTTACCGAAATTTGTCTCCTCTGCCGCAGCGGCTCTAGTATTATTGCCATTGGAATAGAGATGTCCCCCAAATTCATCTAGGATAAGATTTGCTTGAGTGCCTTTACCTGAAGCAATTTTTCCCATTAAGACAATACTTTGAAATTTTGTTTTTTGACTCATAACCTTAGGAGGTTAACAGTTTTTTAGATGCTCCGCAACAGCATATGATATGCTAGGGGGAATGGAAAAAAAGCATATCATCACTATTTCTGGAAAACCAGGTAGTGGTAAGTCATCTACAGCTGATAAGGTAGCCGAACTACTCAATTACACCCGACATTCTTCCGGTGACATGGTAAGAAATCTCCTCTCACGTGAGAGAATAACCTTAGCTGAATATAATGAAAAAGCGGCTAACGATCATGCTCTAGACGAAAAAATTGATGTTTATTTGCGCAACCTCCGCAGCAAAAATGATATCGTCGTCGATTCTAGACTAGGATTTTATTGGATTCCTGAATCTTTCAAAGTCTACTTGGACCTGGATATCCAGATAGCTACTGTGCGTATTTTCAAAGATGCGGTCAGTAATAACGGCAGGACTAAGGGTGGAGAATTTGCTGATTCACTTGATGCTGTCTCCAAACAAGTTAGAAAAAGGATGGAGACAGAAAGAGAACGCTTTAGAGACTTATATAATGTTGACCCATACAATTCAGAACACTTTGACTTAGTAATTGACACTTCCAGACACAGTCCACAAACTGTTGCTCTGACTGTTTTTGATAGTTACCGTCGCTGGCTTAATACTACGACCTGGAAAAAGGAGCATAGTTCTGTTCCACTCGGTTTTTCTTTTAAGAATCAATACTAAATAAAAAAACGCTCGCATTTGCGAGCGTTTTTTTATTTAGTATTTCTAGTACTCTCGAAGGGAAAGTTGAGCATCAACTCGTCTAACTAAATCTAAGACTACTGACACGACAATCAAAACTGCCGTTCCACCAATAGCCAAAGCTGTGATGCCTGTAGCTGCCTGCATACCAACAGGTAGTACAGCTACGATACCGAGGAATCCTGCTCCAACTAAAGTAAGTCTAGTGATAAGGCTACCTAGATAATTTGAAGTGTGGACTCCTGGACGGATACCTGGAATAAACGCCCCGTTACGTTGCAAATTTTTAGCAATTGCGTCTGGGTCGAAAGTAACGGCGGTATAGAAGAAAGTGAACAAGAATACTAACGTGAAGTAAACTGAACCATACAATAGCTGGTTTGCCAGCAAAGCAGTAACTGTTTCATTTGCTCCAGCTACCCATGATAGATCAAAAGCCATCAAGATATTTAGTACCATTTGTGGCAATAACAGAATCGAGAGAGCGAAGATGATTGGGATTACTCCAGCCTGATTCAATCGCAGTGGTAAGTATGAAGAACTTCCTCCATAAGTAGACCCCCCACGACTTTGTTTGGCATAAGTAATTGGTACAGGTCGCTCAGCTTCTGTCATAATAATAACTGCGTAAATAATTGCTAGTGCAAGAAGTGAAAAGCCAACGTATATGGGCAATTGTGATGGCTGGTAACTATAAAGTAACTGCTGAGCTTGTGCTGGTAAACCAGCCACAATTCCAGAAAAGATAAGAATTGAAACACCGTTACCTATTCCGTATTCAGTAATTAGTTCACCAATCCACATCAGTAAGATTGAACCGCTCACTATCAAAACAATGTTAACGATGAAGTCAAAAGTTGTTAGGTTGCCAATTACACCCTGACTTTTAAGGAGTGATAAGAAACCAAAACCTTGCAAGATTGCCAAAGGAAGAGTGAGCATGCGCACATACTGAGTAAATTTTGCTCTTCCTGCCTCTCCTTCTTCTGTGTACAAACTCTTCAGAGCAGGAACCATAACAGTCATCAATTGCATAATAATTGATGCGGTAATGAAAGGTCCTACTCCAAGCATCACGATAGACATATTTGAAAGTCCACCCCCAGAGAATATATTAAGTAAGCCGAAGAATTGATTATCACTAAGAAAGTTCTCCAAGACATTAACATCAACTCCTGGAATTGGAATTGTTGCTAACATTCTAAATACAACTAGTGCAGCTAGAACAAAGAGGATACGATTTCTGATAGCTGGCTCAGTGAAGATTAGAGTCAGCTTGTGAAAGAATTTTTGCATATTGTGACTCTATATTAACTATTTTGTAACCTTTCCACCAGCTTTTTCAATCTTAGCTTGAGCAGCAGCTGAAATTTGGCATCCTTCAATAGTTAACTTCTTGGTAATTTCGCCAGTAGCGAGAATCTTTACGACTGGAGCTTTCTTACTAACAGTTTCAACCACACCCTTTATTACAAGAGTTTTTGGAGAAACAATATCACCCGCTGCAAAAGCGGCTTCCAAACGAGAAAGATTAACTGGGAAAGCTAATACTCTTTCACTGTTTACAGTTCTAGCTCGATTTTTACCATGTCCACGAAGTTTTGGTAATTTCTTGATGAAGTCACGCATTTCTGGACGAGTACTATTACCTGTTCGAGCAGTTTGTCCTTTTCCACCACGACCTGAGGTCTTACCTCTTTTTCCACCACGTCCAATACGCTTAGTAGTTTTTCGGACTGAGGTTGGTTTTAATTCATGTAGCTGCATACTAGTTTTTCTTTAGAAGTTTAAGTGCTTCGACTGCAGCACGTGCATTATTAAGCTTGTTTTTACTGCGAGAGAAAATCTTAGCTGTAACATCTTTTACTCCAGCATGTTCAAGTACCGTTCGGACTGATGAACCAGCTACAAGTCCACGACCTGGGGCTGGCATCATCATCACTTCACTAGAAGCATACTTGGTGTGAACATCATGTGGAATATAACCTTCTTTGTTCATCGTCACGACAATCATGTGTTTCTTAGCATCTCGAACCGCTTTTTCAATTGCTAGTTGTGTATCTCCAGCCTTACCAATTCCTACACCTACCTTACCTCGCTTATCTCCAATCACCATTGCGACCGAAAAACTAAAACGACGACCACCGGCCATAACTCTAGTTACGCGTCGAATACTAATGATTTTTTGATCGAACTCTGGACGGACTCGCTCTGGCCGACCTCCACGACGTGGACGTCTTTGGTTTCGCCGATCATTTCCTCCCTGACTTCTCGGACCGCGCCCACGCTGCGTTGTATCGGCAGCATCAGTTTTTGTTTCTGATTCAGGCACAGCGGGTGCATCGGTAGAAGGTGTCACACTTGACACTTCTGGTTCTGGTGTAGTACCAGTTGTAGCTTCCTGCTGTTTAATTTCTGACATTATTAAATTTCTTAATTATTGTAAACTCACTCTAGAATACCAATCCTCCACTCCGCGCACTATCTGCTAGGGCGGCGATGTTTCCTTGGTAACGAAAACCTCCTCGGTCAAATACAACTTCCTTTGCTCCTAGAGCAATAGCTTTTTTTGCCATTTCAGCGCCGACAGCAACTGAACGTTCTGTTAAAGTTCCTCCTTTTTGCTTTCGAGTATCTACGGCTGCAAGGGTCTTACCATTCACGTCATCAATCAGCTGTGCGTAAACAAAGCGATTACTACGAAAGATAGCTAGACGAGGTCGCAGGGCTGTACCAGACACCTTAGCTCGAATCCGGTTGTGTCTAACAACCCGTTTAGTTTGTTTGTACTGTGTTTTTTCCATATTTCAATTCGAATTACGGGCCTACGCAGCCTTCTTACCTTGTTTGCGAATAATAAACTCTCCACGATACCGAATACCTTTACCTTTGTAAGGCTCTGGCTTCTTAACTTTACGGACATTAGCTGCGAATTGTCCAAGTAAATCCTTGTCAAAACTAGTGAGAGTAACAACTGTCTTTTCTACTGACGCTGTTATTCCAGCTGGAATTTCTAGATTAACTGGGTGTGAAAAACCGACACTTAAAACTAAGTTGTTGCCTTTCACTTCTGCACGATATCCTACTCCTTCGATTTCCAATATCTTAGTAAAGCCTTCAGTAACACCCTTAATCATGTTACGCAAATGAGCGGCATAAGTTCCCCATAAGGCCTTAGCTGCGTCTGTCTTACTTGGAATTACATTTATTTCTTTAGCTTCAATATTTACAGTAACATCTGACTTAATTTCTCGAGTCAGAGTACCTTTGGGGCCGGCTACCTTAAGTAGACCATCGTCACAAGTTACTGTGACACCGGCTGGGATAATGACTGGTTGTTTTCCTAATCTACTCATATTACCAAATGATAAAGAGCTGCTCTCCTCCTACATTTTGTGCTCGTGCCTCATCATTTGTGAGGATACCAGCTGGTGTAGAAAGGATCATATGCCCTTGACCGAATTTAACGGGATGAATATCTGCGACCTTTGTGTATAGACGTCGACCCGGTTTTGAAATTCGCTTTACACCAGAAATCCGGTGTTTGCTTCCTTCATACTTTAGAGTCACGGCTAATGTCTTCTGAACTTTCTTACCTTGTTGCTCTGCTTTCTCAAGGTAACCGGCTGCCACTAATTTTTCTGCGACAGCATGACGAAGCTTTGAGTAAGGAACAGAAATTTCTTTCTTGCCCACCATACCCGCATTCTTCAGTCGGATGATGAAATCGCCAATTGTATCTCCTACCATGATGATTTCTTTATACCTGGTATATGTCCTTCATGAGCTAATTCGCGGAAGCAAATACGACAGAGATCGAAATCCCGCATATAGCCTCGCTTTCTAGCACATAGCTTGCATCTACGTACAACTTGCGAAGCAAATTTTGGTTCGCGAATTGAACGAATTATTACTGATTTTCGTGCCACAAAATTGTGTATGTTATGAAGTAGTATTACGTAGTTATTCGTAACTTACTTCCTGATAATCGCCTAACCGAAGCTAAGCAGCAGATAAAGAGTCTTTTTAGAGTTTCTCCATACCTCGCCTTGCCGCCAAGAGTAACAAAAATAGGCCTAAAGTCAAGTTACCTAGCAAAAATAACACCGCCGGAGCGGTGAAATTGGTTTTGAATCAATTTGATGGACGTGGAGCGATTAGTATATGTCGCAAATGAGTTA
The DNA here is from genome assembly GCA_041736805.1 of Minisyncoccia bacterium. Lineage (GTDB taxonomy): Bacteria > Patescibacteriota > Minisyncoccia > Phycocordibacterales > UBA918 > OLB19. The sequence goes on along the minus strand of JBGSSW010000008.1, from coordinate 92,462 downwards.
CCGCCGCATGCTCACTTGGTGTTGCGGCCCTGTACCGTGCCAAATGTAGCAGTCGACGAATTGTGAGGGTTTGGCAGTGACAAACTGAAAGCATTCTGAGGATTGTATTTAATAAGTGTAGACGTACGCTTCTTTCACTTAAAAACACACCTCCTTGTTCAAGATGATGTATGTGATTGGTTGAAAAGCCAATCAAATTTGAAAATTCATATACATTTAGACCTAAAACCTTTTTACGTACCGTTCGAACCGATTGATGCTCTCCTTTGTTTTTTACATGAAAAGCTGATTCATACAACAATGCCTGGTCATATGTCATTAACCAAAGACAGTTGGCCCACAATGTGGGTAAGGTCTTAGTTTGTGAGTATGTTCTCCTGACAGAATACTCATTTTCGTAGGATACTAGAAGAGTATCTCTGATGTCTTTGATTTTGAAGGTTCCTATACCTTGAACATCCCAAGTCACACCATTTTGAATATATGATGAACTCATACTAATCTCCTTCCAGAAAAGTTTAAGCTACAAATTTATTAACGACCCAAATCATCTTCCATGAAAGTACTATATTTGACTTGATAAGTAAATAACTAAGCCCGTTGCTGACGCAACGGGCTCGAATCAGGTCTTTCATTACAACTTCTAGCTGCCACCAGAGAATTTCTGATAGATTGTTCCGTACGTATTATCTACTGACCAGTCACTTCCAGGACCTTCATACCCATGCAAGTTGAAACTTGGGCTGTATGAAGAGGTAGTGGGATGTCCACAATGTTCGTGCCAATCTTCTGGAAAAAGGGCGATCCTTCCCCCACTGCTGGTCGACTTAAATCTGACCAAGTATTTGTAGCGTTGGTCATTTCGCTCACTCACGATACCAAAAGCATTTTCCATGACATTGACTCCTTCTATGGACCATAAAGTTATAGAACCAAGTAAATATATACCGAATTTATTGCTTAAATGCAAATAAACAAAGACCTCTTTTTTAAGCAGGCCTTGGTAAGTGATGAATTCACCACTAGAAAAACTCAGGGTGCATTCTTCGAATAGCCTTATCCCAAATCTTGAACCTGGGTATTTTCTTATGCCGCCTGGCAATTTGGATAAGTAAACGCACTTGCTCTTCGTCCTTTGGCTTGTCATAGAGCCACCGATCCAACAAAGTTGGTATGACTTGTTCTGGTAAATGTTGCAGCAACCAGTAGAAAGCAATTGTCATTGGTCGATGTTCTTCAATCGCCACTAACCTTAACTGATTTGAATGGTTGGAACCAAGCAAAGCTGATATTTCGTAAGGTAAAAGACCTTGACGCTTACAAATATCACTGATATCAATCTTCATGTTTGTCCTCACTTTGATTTACTTACCAACCCATAATTAATACCAGAAAATTAAATAAAGAAAAGCCCCAGCCAAAGGCCGGGGCTTTTCTTTATTTAATTACCTCTCTTCCCACTGCCGAATGCAAAATTGTTTGCTTTCCAAAAATAAGCAGAGCTTATTTTTGCAGCGGCAAGCCTAAGTGTCTTAGGAAAGCTTCTGCTTCCTGCTTTGTTTTCGCTGTAGTTACGATGGTAACTGCAAATGAAAACACATCCTTAATTTCTTCATCTTCACATTCAGGGAAAATTGTGTGTTCCTTGATACCCATTGTATAGTTACCCATTTCATCAATAGATGAAATCTTTAGTCCTCGGAAGTCCCGAGTTTGTGGCAAGGCCACATGAATTAGTTTATCAACAAAGTGAATCATTCTCTTTCCTCGCAAAGTAACTTGGTAACCAATAATGTCACCCTCTCTTAGCTTAAATGAAGCGATTGATTGCTTGGCTGGACGTCTTGAAGCCTTTTGTCCAGTGATACGAGCTAGTCGGTCTTGAATAAGGGCAATTTTCGCCTTATCTTGAACACGACCAGTACCAACTGAAATTACTACTTTCTCTATTTTAGGTGCTTGCATTACGTTCTTATATCCAAATTCACCTTTCAGTGATTTGTAAACGCTACCTATTTTAGTTTGTGTCGTTTCCATACTATTATAATTTCTTACCACTAGGACGAGCGACTCGTACTTTCTTTCTTTTTTCGCCTTCGCCTTCAAAGGTATACCCTACTCGAACTGTTTTTCCACCCTCTACTAGAGAGACATTTGAAACATGAATCGGCATACTCCTATCAATAATCTGACCTTGTGAACCTGTCTTTTTACTTTTTTGGTGCTTCTTAACAATGTTTAGTCCTTCAACTACAACTTGTTCAGTCTTAGCCAAAACGGTTGTAACTGGTCCAGTCTTTCCTTTATCTTTTCCGGCAATTATTTGCACGGTATCTCCTTTTCTGATTTTCATACTGAAATAATTTATGAGTCACTAGACCACTTCTGGTGCTAATGAAACTATTTTCTGATAACCAGCTTCAGATATTTCGCGCGGGATCGGACCAAAAACACGGTTAGCTCTTGGCTCTTTCTTTGCTTTATCAACTAGCACAACCGCATTATCATCGAAACTAACGTATGATCCGTCCTTTCTTCGAAATGGCTTTCTCTGTCGCACTACTACTCCGTAAACAACATCTTTCTTCTTCACTTGCTTACGTGGCTCAGCGGTTTGAACAGAAAGAACTACCATTTCTCCCAACTCTGCGTAGCGCTTCTTAGAACCGCCGAGCACCTTAAATACTCGGCCGATTTTAGCACCAGAGTTATCAGTTATTTTAACTATTGTTTGTGGCTGAATCATACTATTTTGCGTCTATTACTAGCTCAAAATGCTTTCGCTTTGACATCGGCGGCACTTCTCTAATGTCGACCACTTGTCCTTCCTTTGCAGTATTACCTGCGTCATGTACCAAGAATTTCTTTGAACGTCGCATAAACTTCTTGTACTTTGGGTGCTTTACATAACGTTCGACAGCTACTGTGATAGTGTCTTGCATTTTAGTAGAGACCACGGTTCCGCGAAGGATACGGCGGTTTGATACTGTTGTGTTTTCAGTTGTCATACTAATTATTTTGCATCTTTATTATTTCGGCGGGCTGACAACAGAGTGAGGGCACGAGCAATTTCTCGCTTAGCACCAGTGATAACGCTAGCCTTGCGACTAAATCTATCCTTGAAACGTTCGGCTCGAACTATTTCCCTTGAGGTGTTAACCAACTCAATTAGTTCAGCTTCAGTTTTCTCTCTGATTTCTGACATTTTGTTTGTCATATAGCTAGAATATTACGCGCGCGTCTCTTCACGACGCACGAGTTTACCTTGTAATGGAAGTTTGGCGGTCGCTTTTCTAAAAGCTTCCTTAGCCAACTCTTCAGTCACTCCTTCTACTTCAAAAATAATTCGACCTGGTCGTACTTCGAAAACAAAGTGATCAGGATCTCCCTTTCCTTTACCCATCGGTACTTCAGCGGCTTTCTGAGTAATTGGCTTGTCAGGGAAAATTCGAATCCAAATTTTACCAGTCTTACCTAGGGTTCTAGAAATAACACGACGAGCGGCTTCGATTTGATTTGAACGCACACGCGATTCAGTTGTAGCTTTAAGGCCGTAAGAACCAAAGGAAACTTCGATACCACGTGTATCTGGAGCATTACGCTTGGCTTCACTTTTGCGGCCAGTTTGCCACTTTCGGTGCTTAACTTTTTTTGGAAATAACATACAGAATATAATTAAGCGGTTTGTTCTCCTCTACTAGTACGTGGTGCAGTCTCAGCCGGATTGGCTTTTCGGTCTGCAAAGACTTGTCCGCGGTAAATCCAAACCTTAATACCAATCGCACCATAAGGTAGACGAGCAGTTACGCGAGCGAAATCAATGTCAGCTCGCAGGGTCTGAAGGGGAATTCGACCTTTCTTTAACTCTTCTTTTCGAGCCATATCTGCTCCACCTAGACGACCAGAAAGAATAATACGTACTCCTTCAACATCTCGGTTAGCCATCACTTTTTCGATAGTTTGTTTCATGACTCGTCTGAAAGTAAGTCTTTTTTCTAGACCTTCAGCAATCATTTGACCAACAATATTGGCACTTGATTCTGGAGAACGAATTTCTTCAACATCAAGTTTGATTTCGAGTCTTTCAGTTAGCTTTAGCGTGCGAAGTAGCATGTCAATCTCCTTCTTGAGTTTGGTTGCTCCTTCTCCACTACGGCCAATAACGAGACCAGGACGAGCTGTTTTTACGATAATCTTCACTTCTTTTTGACTACGTTCGATTTCAACAGTATCAATCGACATTCCTTTTAGTCTTTTTTCCAAAAGGCGTCTGATAGCTGCGTCAGTACGAATATATTCGCGGAACTTCTTAGCGTCAGTAGTAAACCATCGACTCTTCCAGTCGCGATTAACCCCGATACGCTGTACATATGGATGTGCTACGTGTGTCATAGGTATTATTTCTCGCCGAGCTCGACTGAGATATTACTATTTCGCTTATTAATGCGTGACGCTGAGCCGCGCGCACGTGGCATGAACCGCTTGATGGTCATTCCCTTATCAACTGAAACTTTCTTGATAAAGAGATTTGCTGGTTGCTTACCGGCCTGCACAGCATTAGCTAGGGCAGACTCAATAAGTTTTGCAAATGGTCCTGAAGCTCGTTTATCAACAAACTTTAGAGTGGCAATGGCTTCGGTAACTTTCTTACCTCGAACAACATCAGCGATTAGGCGAACCTTACGTGGTGATTGTCGGTAATTTTTTAGTATTGCTTTCATAATAGGGACTACTTCTTAGTAGCAGTGGTGGTCTTAGCAGCTTTGGCAGCTGTAATTTCTGCTTCCTTCTTCTTCTGCTCAAGCTCCTTCTGCATCTTACCTCCATGCCTGTGGAACTTCTTAGTAGGAGAGAATTCTCCTAAACGGTGTCCAACCATTTCTTCTGCCACTACGACTGAAATATGGTCTTTGCCGTTATGAACTCCGAAGGTGAATCCCACCATTTCTGGGGCGATAACACTATCGCGGGCCCAAGTCTTGATGATGGCACTCTCTCCGGGTTTCTTACCGGCGATCTTTTTCAGCAACTTTTCGTTTATGTATGGTCCTTTATAGAGTGATCGTGACATATTAAATGATAAAAGGAGTGTAACGACTATTTAGAATTTAGTTCCGAATTTGCTCTTTCCTAGAGCAAATTCCTGGAACAAAAAAGCTCAAACTTTCGCTAATCTCTTTTGATACGAATAAAGACGTGTCGAAGACACGTTTGTGAGAATCTCTTGCAAAGAAAGGTAACGGCCGTCCTTATCAGAGATTCCCAACTCTTAATAACTTGTACTTCTTAACTTTTCTACGTGTGAGTGACACTACTCACGTGAGGTTGGAACCAAGCTACAGTACCAAAATTGGCTGAAAAGTCAAATAAAATAGACTTTCCTGCCGGATTGTTAGATGGGCAGAGGCTTCGCCTCCGCCCATCTAACAAGAGACCCCATAAAAATATAAAAAGAAAGCCACCCCCGAGAAGTGACTTTGTGGTAGATTTATGGGTGATTATAGGACAAAAACTGTTCGCACTTGATTGATGCAGGTGACCACGTACACAGTTGTACTTTGGCCTCTGACTTCATCCGGACTCACTTCGATGTTCCTAAGTCCGCCTTCAAGAAGGCACTTCTCTTCGGCCATCTTGATTCCAGCAGCTTGGACCAAGGGGTAGTTTGGCCTTTCAGTGCTGTAGTAGCAAAAAATGTAGCCCAAGGCAACAAATGCAAGTGCACTAATGGTCCTGTACATAGAAATCCCCCAGCTTGTACACCCCGAAATGAGGTGCTTGCTACCTATAATAATAGCATATTTTAAAGAAAAAGTCAATAAGAAACTTGATTTTGGGCTTGTTTTACAACGAAAAGACCGCAAACCTAAAGGTTTGCGGTCTTTTCGTTGTAAACTGGAGACTCCAATTTATTACTCAGTTTTTGGCTGAATATTACGTCTAAATAGTCTCTCCAAAAACATAAATCTGAGTCCGAGAAGTTCAAAGCCAAGAAATAGCATCAGAGCAGCCCCTGGGGTCAGTGGAGTAACCAGAGCAATAAGACCGACTATCACCAGAAACCCACCCACGACTTTTTTAAGTCGCGGTCTAGTGAGGGTAAAGTTTTTGGCTTTTTCGTACATAATCTTATGTTGATATTAACTCTGACGCTTCAAGTTCACTTATCTTACAGTTTGGTAAATTGTTCTAGTTATTAGCTCCACCTTTCCAGACCTTACGGGCGAAAATGTAACCAAAACGAACTACCAATAGCAGCACAATACCATAAAGGGCAAATTTGACAATGTTAAGTAATAGTGTCACAAAACCAATACTTAAATCTTGTACTAATTTATTAGTGTCACGAACAAATTGTTGCATAGCAAATTTCCAAGAATCCTTTATTTGTTGCTCATCGACAAACTTACTTTCGTAAACATTTACATTGAAGTAGGTGTAGTCTAGTCTATCTAAGGCTTCGGCTTTGGCTCGATTAATACGTTCTAATTGGCCACCAACCTCAATCCGGGCATTGGTTAGTCTTTCAATTAAATTAAGTTTACTATCGATTATTTTAGCAAGACTTTCTACGTCACCAACTCTAGTTGCAAGTCCGGTAATACTTTCATAAGAAGACAAGGCTTCTGCTAAGGTCTTATCTAGTGAAGCAAGTTTGCTTTCTAAGATTTCAATTTCACTTGTATAGTCACTTACCTCTTTCTTGATTGTGTAGCTATTTTCATTTATTTCTTTAGGATCTAAATCTTTAATCAGCGACAGAATAGAGTCAACACTTTCTTTTTCTACTTTAAAAGTAAAGTTACAGCCTCTTTCTGATTCATTGGCATTTTCAAAAATGACTTCTTTTCTATTTTTTAAATTGCGTATGGCTAAGCAATCCGCGGTTAAGTTACGGGTTTCAATCGAAGCGTAATACTCCTTGACCTCATAAGCTTCCGCATCGGCTCCAGAAGTATATCCGCCGCCAGGCATAATAGGCATGACATCAATACCGACGTTACGCATCGATAATTCAGGTGCACCATAAGCATATTCTTCCGCACTATCCATATACATACTAGGAGTACTGACACCCATCTTTGAGCTCATTGAATTAATCCCGATGCCACTGGCTGAAAACATATTCATCAGAAGTGTCAGTCCAATAAGCGCGATGGCTAAGAGACCAATAATTTTTATAAACTGTACTCCTGTCAAATCAAACTTTTTTAAAAAGTCCATACTTTGTGTTTATTTACTTTAATAATTGTTTACCAATTTCTCTCTTTTGAACTACGTGGCAAATACTAAAAGGTAACTACGCTCCTACTCAAGCGCTGACGGGGTAGTAGAAAATAATTGATACAGCGGTAATCCATATTCATCATAAAACATTTTATCTTTATCTGGGTTAAAAATACCATCTCCATTGTCGTTATAAAGTACAGCGTAGAAGGTTTGATCAAATTTTATCTCGACAGTTAGTGGAACAAGAACGCTTTCGCTTTGTCCTTCAATAAGAAATGGACTGGCTCCGATAATACTTCCCATCTCCCCTTCTTCAAAGGTCTGTATCACAATAAATCCCGGATGGTGTAGTGAAGCAAAATCTATCGTAATCATTTTACCTGGCTCTTGGGTGCTAATGCCAAAACCAAATTCAGGCATTGGAGCGGTGGACATTTGCATAAAAGTTGCTTGTTCTTCATCATCAGTAGCACTTCTCTTCATTGTTGCTGACTCAATCTGAACCTCATCTGATTGGAGATAACTGTCGGAAGGAGTGTCTAGTGGAATCATCTGGAGACTGGTAGATTTAGAAAGGTAGTTCGGAATCAACATAATAAACAAAACCGCCAAGACTCCGACCGGAGCCAAGTAGTAGGTCCACCAAGAAATTTTTGACTTACATTCTTTCGCTTGAACATTTGTCTGCAACAAATCACTTCGTAGATTCTGGGCAAAGGCAATATCCACCTTAATATCAGGTTTACTGCGCAATAAAACAGTAACCAAATTACGTAATTCTTTTTCCCTATCAGCCAAAGATGGGTCAAGTTCTAAAATATCTTTTATAATTTTTTCTGTTAAATCAGACATATATTAATGTATTACGAAATATCAGAGAAAAGTAACGAGCTAATTGCGCCACAGGCTAAGAATATAGTAAGTAGCGAAACATCCCCGAGCTGATCTCTGAGTAGGCGAATTCCTCTCGAAAAGGCCATTTTGACACTATCTTCACTACCTCCCACTAAGTCAGCAATCTCACGATATGAAAGCTCTTCCCAAATGCGTAAGATAATTATTTCTCTTTGTTTGGAATTGAGAGTCTCTAAATAGGTGGTGACTTTACTTAAGTCTGAAATTGCATCTAGAGATTCTTCGGTTCGATCAGAAATACCAAGATCAAAAACATCTTCAATCGGCACGTCGGTCTGCTTGGTTCGATAATAATCAATTACACTATTTCTAGCGATTCGATAAAGCCAAGCGGAGAAAGTTCCTTTCTCTTTATCGAAGGTAGCAATTTTTTGGAGAGCCTTATGAAAGACATCACTAGTTATATCTTCCGCTACTTCTTTATTAAAAGTTTTGTAATAAACATAGCGATAAATTTTCTCTAAGTATCGGTCATAAAGCACACCAAAGGCTTCATTGTTACCAAGTTGACAGCGACTAATGTAGTTAACATCATCTTCCATGCTACTAGTATGACACTAGACAGTATAAAAATTAAGTGGCAAAAGTCTACAAGTCGAATTATTTTTGTTAAACTACACACATATGAAAAACCAACGAGGTGGTACCCATACCACTCTCACGGAAACCGCTGAGACAATTGTCGAGGTATTAAAGAAAATACCTGGCGTAACTATGATTTCACCAGGAATAATTACTCAAGGAAAGAGTCAAAGTGGCAAAAGAAGAGTAACTGGTGTCTTTACTAACGCGGGAATGGAATTAATTATTTCTGGCCAAGGAATTCAGAAAGTGGCTGTCCATTGTAATCCTGATTTAGCTCCTCACATTTTCAATGCCCTATCACTACATAAAAAACTTACTTTATATACTTTCAAAACTAGGGAGAAGAAACCTGGGGTGTAATTTATTTTTTAAAAAGTTATTTTTTACACTTTATGAGCTTTTCTGATATTTGATTAAGTTATACAATCAAATCATAGTTTAATTAAGTCATGACTAATAAAAAATTATTTTTATTCCTAACAGTCTTATCAGCATTATTTAGCAGTTATTGTGCTTATCAGCTTTATCTCACCTCATTACCATTTCAGGACAATGTTAGCGAATATTTACTATTTTTATTATATTTTGGAAATGGTTTAATTTACGGACTTTTTACATTTATAGCTGTCGTTAGGGTGAAGAAGTTCAATAACGGATTTATTTGGCTATTAGGAACAACACTAAGTTATATTGTAGGAGTTTGGCTACCAAGTATTATTTTAAGAGGTGGTGAATACACAACGCTAAGCATGGGATTATTAGGTTTTTTTGGATCCATAGTTTTAGCTTTAACATACCAAGCAATTTGTTCAAATGTAAGAAAGCTTGATTTATTTGCCACTGTTCCGACCGTCATTGCCGGAACGTTATCCGCAGCAATACCTTTTCAAATTTTCATTTGGGTAGCAAATTCTAGTAATATACTTCTAATTGTTTCTATTATCCTGTTAATTTGGCCAGTTATAGTCACAACAGTAATGTTATATACGTCTAAATAAGCTAGTTCTGCTTAAGCACAATATACAATTAAGATCACAACATCTAACACCGACCCTTCTTAAAAACTCACTATATACTCTCAAAACTAGAGAGAAAAAACCGGGGGTGTAATTTATTTTTTAAAAAGTGACGAGTGTGAACCGATATCAATCAATAAGAGAATTAGAACTTCTTCGTGCTTTTGATACACTAAAAGTAAGTCGTTTTTAACGTGACACTCACGGTAATCTTTCATTATTCCAATTAATTGGTGGTCTTTATAAATACTAGGTAATTTTTCTCCTGTGGAGATAAATTTAACCACTTTTTCGAGCAAATCTTTATCGAAATGTTTATGTCTACTAAATTTCTTTAGGGAAGTTTTATATCTTGATGATAATATTACTTCATACTTATTCATAACTTAACTTAATATATCACGATGAGCTTCTTCAATTGAAGCATACCTCTTACCGTGCTTAAGTGCCTCTTCAGCTTCCTCCTTAAGTTGTAGTTTAGTCTCTTCAGGAAGATTGTCGGCGGTAAAAATCTCAAATGGAATTGATTGCGTGCGAACCACCTGGGTCAAAAACATTTTAACACCCGTTGAAAGATCTAAGCCCATAGCTTTAAAAGCTTTACTAGCGTCTTTCTTAAGTTTGGCATCAATTCTAGTTTGTAAAGTTGTATTCATATGACGTAGTATATACATTGTACGTACGTTGTCAATATTCAAACTTTATAGTCATATAACTTCCGTAAGGTATCACTTTCGTCACTAGTTACTAAGTATAATTATCTCTTGCGTCACGAATCACTAAGTATATTTGTTCACTTCGTTCCAAATCTACTAAGTGTTCTTGACCACGACTCACCTGTCGCAAAGCGACATGGTTCCGTCTCGGAAAAAGATACGTACTGTGCGCAGGCACAGTACTAAACAAAAAAGTCACTACTTTCGTAGTGACTTTTTTGTTTATCTTTTTCCGCCCATCAGTCTTCCTGGTTTGCGTCGTTCGACAATGAAGACGTTTGAGTACTTCTTTGGTGAACGAGTTTTTTGTCCCTTTCCAGTTGGACGTCCCTGCTTGGTTCGAGCTCGTCGGTGTCCACGTGGTGAACGACCTTCTCCTCCTCCATGCGGGTGGTCTACGGCGTTTCTAGCTGAACCACGGTTCTTTGGACGAAGTCCTCGATGTCGTGCACGCCCAGCCTTTCCTAGATCAACTAAACGGTTTTCTTCATTAGTCACCGCTCCGATTGAGGCCCAGCAAGTTGAAATTACCTTTCGAATTTCGGTTGAAGGCATCTTGAGTAGCGTGTAACCGTCATCATTCGCCACCACTTCGACGTAGTTACCAGCTGAACGAGCAATTTTAGCTCCAGCCCCTGGCTTAAGTTCTACGTTGTATACTTGAGTCCCGATTGGAATAGCACTAAGTGGTAGACGATTTCCTGGTTTGATTTTCGCTGTTTCTGAAGTAATAACTTCATCATGTTGTGCCAATACTTGCGGAGCTAGAATATATCTTCGTTCTCCATCAGCAAAAACAATAAGAGCGATAAAGCCAGTTCGATTTGGATCATATTCGATAGTCTCAACTCGAGCTGGAATATCCTTCTTATCATAACGGAAATCTACCAAACGATAAGTTTTCTTATTTCCACCTCCTCGATATAGATTGGTAGTACGTCCTTGATTATTTCTTCCTCCAGTACTTCTTTTGCCAGCCGTCAAAGACTTCAGTGGCTTACTGGCAGTTGATGTTAGTTTCTTTTTGTATTCGATGACCGATCCATCACGTCGGCCAGCAGAAGTAGGTTTATACTTTTTCATAGACTAGACGAGATTAATTGTGTCACCTTTTTTAAGATAAACATACGCCTTCTTTTGACCAGCCACCTTAACCATGCGGTTTTTGGAGCCAGAAAGACGTGTGGCAGGTTTTTTATTGACGATGTTTACCTTCACCGGCGTCACACCATAGAGAGCCTTAACGGCATCACGAACAAGAAACTTAGTGGCGTCACGACGGACATTAAATGCAAAAACATTTACGTCGCCAAGGCCAACTGCTTTCTCAGTGATTCTCGGACCAGTGATAACACTAGTCAGATCTCGATCGGTGAAAAGTGCCCCTGAGGGAACTTTACTGACAGCTTCAGCCTTTGGCTTAGTGTCAGTTTTTTCCTTTCGACTAAAGAGAGCCATAATAATTATTTCTTAGTAGCTACTACTGTACCGACAACTCGCTTTGAGATGACCTCAATCGTTGAAGTTGGTTCAGTCATAACGACATACTTATAAGTAAGAAGATCAACTGGGTTGACGTCCTTGGCTTGCATGACTTCGATATTACCGAAGTTACGGAAGCTTTTTTCTACCGCCTCATTTCGGCTTGGCAAAACAAGAATCGCAGCATTCTTTCGCTTAGTAGCAAGTAGAGTCTGACCAGTTCCTTTGGCAATCGCTCCGAGCACTGTCTTACCTAGTGCTGTTTTTGGTTCAGTCAGAGCTAGAGTATCAACAAAGATAACTTCAGCGTCAATAAACTTCCTTGAAAGCACTGTGGCCAAAGCCTTAGCACGAACTTTTTTATTTATTTTAACTGAATAGTCCTTTTCATTTCGAGGTCCATGAGAAACACCTCCGCCGACCCACATCGGTGAACGACTAGAACCATGTCTAGCCCGCCCAGTACCTTTTTGTTTCCAAGGTTTCTTTCCTCCTCCTCTGACTTCTCCACGTCCTTTAGTATGAGCTGATGATTCACGGGCATTGGCTTGCATGCCAACTACCACTTCATGCACCAAGTCAGCATTCCACTTTACACCAAAGACGGCCTCTGGAAGTGAAATCTTTCCAACTTCATTTCCTTCGTGTGAATATATTTTTGCGTCCATATATATGCTTACTTAGATGCCACGCACCTCTACTAATGTTCCTTTTCGACCTGGTATTGCTCCGGAAACAAGTAATACATTCTCGGCGGTATTTACTTGTAGGACTTGAAGGTTTTTGATGGTGACGGTGTCAGAACCCATACGACCAGCCATTCGAGTGCCTTTCATAACTCGATTAAGACCAGTTGAACCAATAGAACCCGGTTCACGTTCTGAGTGCTTCTGACCGTGACTACGGCGACCTCCAGCAAAGCCATGACGCTTTACTACACCTTGGAAGCCTTTTCCTTTTGAGATGGCTGAGACAGCTATCGTATCACCAGGAGTAAAGATTGAAGCATCAAAAGAAGTATCTTTTGCCATGTCAGCGACAGTTGCTTCATCCCCCACTTTAGGACGAAACTCTTTCACGTAACGTACTCCAGTTCCAAAATGACCCTTTTGTGCCTTAGGCACTCGATGATCCTTTTGTTCTCCAGTGGCAATCTGTACTGCAACATAGCCGTCTTTTTCAACATTTTTTACTTGTGAAACTTTAGACGTCGCTACTTTCAAAATAGTAGCTGCCTTGCAAACACCATTTTCGTCAAAAACTTGTGTCATGCCGGCCTTGGTTCCAATAATGAATTTCATTACGAGTGAACTATCTAATAATTTAGACGAGCCTTATAGTTGAGGAAAATTCGAAGAAAAACAAAAATTATTACTGAATCACACAAATGTATGGTGAGGGAATAGTCTAATGTTTTGACAAAGAAATTTTCCGACGATAAGACTTGTCGCGTTCTAAGAGGACCACTATTTACAACAAACCGCACCTAAGTGCAGACACAAGGTCCACACATAAAGATGCGGTTTGTGCCCATTGGTCTAGGGTGATTGCTCACACCTGTACGTAGGTCTTTAGAAACTGTGGCTAAGTATAATGATTTTTGACTTTTTTGCAAGAGGTTGGCGTTTTACCCAAGGATAGCAGAAAAGCCGCTGACGCGGCTTTTCTGCTATTATCAACTAATTTGCAAGTCTAAGTCTCTTGGTAGGTCGGCACAACATTGACTCTAGTCTCACCACTTCCATTAATTAAAGGTGACGGTATAGATACACAGTCAATCTTTACTGCCTGAGCCGAAGTTAAGGTCCTAGTTGCAACGCTATATGTCTGTACCCTTCCCCCAGTAAGAATATGGGAAATTGATTTTACTGCTCCGCCATCTTGAATTGTACAATTCAAATCGTAAAGTGAATTAATGGTCACCTCTACATTGGCAGAATTACCACTACGGATTACATTTGGTTCAGCTAAGATACTTATTAGTGGTCGAGTGGCACAACGTGGTGGAACAATAGTATCAACCCAAACGCTAGTTGGATCACAAGTAGCGCTACCACTATCCGCATCCGTAAAGCCAGTACCTAAATCTTCCAAAATTAAAGTGTTGTTAGTAGGACTAATCGTTACAGGTGTGCCAGGAGCACCCATAGAAATAGCATTACTAATTAGGCTACCAGCTTGAGTTACTTCAATCGGTCCAACTGGATTGTTAACCAGCCATGTCACACCAGTAGAACAATTACTCGCCTCCGGGGCTATTGTACAATTACCCACAGCGATGTTTCCGGAAGAAATATTTACTGTCCAATCTCTAGGTAGCGATGGGCCGGTACCATTGCTACACTGCAAAGTGTAGGTGGTGGCCACAACAATGGCTGGAGCAATAGTGCTATCAACCAAAGCTCTTGGCGGGATAACCGGGCCAATACCTTGATTAATACTACAATCAGTAGCATTACTGACATTCCAATTTAAAGTTGGCTGTCCGCCACTAACTACCGTTGGAGTTCCGTTAAAAGAATTTATGATCGGGACAGGAGCATTTGGTACAACAATGACTGAAGTTACTATGCATTCATTACCTTCGTTTGGTCCATCATTTACAAGATTACCCGAATCAACGCAATACTGTACTTCTAAAATACCGCTATTAGTTAGAGTAAAGTTAGGTGAAGTATCCAAAGCAGCAGTTGATCCGGCCGGCAAAATATTTTTTGTTGCGTGGGGTAATATATCTATCCATGCTCCCACTCCTCCCCAACGATAGCTGAAATTATTTTCAAAACCATTTGGAGTTGGGGCATTGCCAGCATTTCTTACTTGCCCAGTGAAACTGACTGTTCCCCATTGGTTTAAAGCCCCATTAACGACTAAGCCTCCGACCGGAACCAAGTCGGGAAATTTGGGCGCGCAACCCCCGGCTCCATCCGCTGCCACAGTGATGTTGTCACAAACTACTAGAGTAGCTATATCAGACGGACCAGTAACCGGCACAGAGCAAGAAAAGTCATAAGAATTAAAACTAACTCCCAAAAGAGCCAAATGAGCTGACACATCAACATTTACCCCTCCAAAATCAGTAGTGCCATTACCAGTCCTTGTGGCACTAATCCAACTGGCACTTATTCCGTCTGCTGCGAAAGGTGCTGGTGGATATGTTGTTGCTGGAGAACAACTAGGAGCTCCACCAACCGCCCAGACTAAAGTCTTCATTGGCTCGCCGTTGTTAACACTAACTGTGTTGGCCGCTTCAATATTAGCAATTGGAAGCAATAAAAAAAGTGTCAGTATAAGCAAGCTCCACCAGTGACGAATAGAAATAGTCATAGCAATAATAAAAAATAATAAAACTATTTCAATTATAGCGCTTATAGAAAAAAGAATGAGGCCCCCCTGTTGACAGGTAGGGCCTCAAGTTTCACAACTTTGCCAAGCTTACGGCTGGGTGTGCTTGAAAGTCTTCAGCAGCTTAACGTTGCCATTAGCCTGAACAGTTCCAGCACCACCCGGAACCAAACTGACGACGGCTGTGTCACTACGGAAGTAAATCGAACTGTCATTCTGGTTGAAAGGGTTGTAAGCCGCATAAAACGAACCGCCCATTACCTTGGCTTGAGTGTGGCCAAAAGTATAGGAAGGATCACCTGGATCAGCGTACAAATAGTCAGCTGGGTTGCCGACCACGTAGTCCGGCGAGTCCGGCGGAACCGGGCTCGACAAGCTGACCTCGCCCGTCTCTGGGTTGATCATGACCGGACGATCCTTGAGAGTCACGCTGTCCTGACAATCACCGTGGATGCCTCCCCACTTATCCGGGTTGTTGGTCTTGCGCAGGCCACAATTGAACAGCCCGGCGGTCGGCAATTGCCATGGAGTCATGTTGGTCACTGCCTTCACCCCAGTCTTGCTGACGATGAAAAAAGTGCCATCAATTCCCCACACGCTAAGCACGTAGTCGCTGTAGCTGGGCAAAATCGCCCGGCAAAACTTCCACGGTGCGTCCCAAGGAGCAGAGGCAACGCAAGCGCTGCCGACCGACTTGGTGCCGTCGAGGACCGTCCCGTCGCCATTTTTGAGCACGACTGTCTCGTTGGTTGGGCCCGAAAGCTCAACCGAAACAATCTGCACCCCAGAGGTGAGCGAAATGACCTTCGAGTCGACGGTCAGAGTGGGGTTGGTGGCGGAAGCCGAGACATCCAGACCAACCTCAGCCAGGCACTTGTTCGCTGTAGCCAGAATCTCACAGTTCTTGGTGCTAGTGACGGTACCAACAACGGACGGAGGTGTGACAACAGGCGGAGTCACGGGAGGAGGTGTGACAACGGGATCTGGCACAAACGGACCGTCAAGATTGCTGGCAGAACCGCCACCACCACAAGCGGTCAAAACCAAAGCGATGAACACACCCGCGACGATAACGCCGCGACGAATCCCCAGACTGGGGAGGTTTTTTGCCATGGTCTTCATGGACATTCCTTTCAATTGCCCCAGGGGGCGTAGGTTACAAAAAGCCTTCAGCCACTTTAACAAGCGACGTCTAGCGGTTTTTAAAGTCCGAGAGGTTTTCTTCTGTTTACGCACCACAG
Organism: Minisyncoccia bacterium; assembly: GCA_041736805.1. GTDB lineage: Bacteria > Patescibacteriota > Minisyncoccia > Phycocordibacterales > UBA918 > OLB19. The sequence continues at coordinate 75,932 of JBGSSW010000008.1, read as the reverse complement.
TAGTATAGCCCGCTTCTAAGCCAGACTAAACCTTCATCTATGGTGTGTATTCAGTACCTCTTGTCTCGAACAATACCACTTAAATACTTTTCAGCAAGAGTAACTGACAGCCAAATATTTCACACAACAAAAAACCACTTTTTGCAAGTGGTTTTTTGGCGACTATTTTTTCGAATTCCCTAATCCTAGGGTAGGAAGTTTAAATTAACATTTATCGGCGGAGCAGCTGGGACGACAATATTATGTGTTACCCAAGCTGAATACTGCCCCGCAGCTACAGTCCGGGCTTGGAAGGTATAGTTACCAGGAACTGCCCAAGTATAAGGAGCCGTTGGTGATGAACCAGATGGAACATCAGCGCAGGTGCTCGGTGCACAACCAGTTCCAAAACCAACATTGGTCCAATCTATCTCAAAATGGAGAGGGTCTCCGTCTGGGTCAGTGGCGTAAAAAGAGAAGGTGGAAGGACTGCCGGCCGGCCCAGCTATTACTGTAGTGATGGTAGGGCTACTTGGAGCTGCGTTTACGGCGGTGGCGCTAAAATTAAAGTTGATACTTTGGGCCGGTACATTAAGGACAAATTGATTGGCTAGCGCGGCATTATAACACTGGATATTTTGAGCAGCTGTTCGAGGTAAAGAAGGGCAACCAACTTGGATGGGATTTAATGCCGGTAGGGATAAAAAGGTATTCCCAGCTGAATACCAAATATTAGGTTCAGTGCCTATCAGGGCTTTATTGAAACCTAGCTTCATACCACCAGTGGTAGCTGGATAATTAACACTAAATTGTAATGTCCCTGCAGCAGTGACATTACAAGATAAACCAGCACAATTAGCGGAGCCAGTACCGCCGGTTTGTACAACTGTTGGAGTTGGTCTATTAACCCACAAGGCAGCATAAATTGTCACCGAACCAAACAAAGCGCTAGGCAAAACAGCAACGGTTTGATAATTCAACGGACTACCGCCCCAAGTACCATAAGGTGAATCAGAATAACTTCCCGTCCCATTAAAACTAATATCGGTTCCAGAAAAGACGGGGGTAAAGTCTAAAGTACTACCAACAGCTACGCTTGCTCCATTTGGATAATTAGCGTCTGCGTTGTAATTTACTGAGGCTACAGCGTTACTTAAGTTAGCTGAACTGACCCAGCCAAATTCATAAAAACCAGGGAGTGGGTAGCTTGGAGTTATTGAACCCCATTCTGGTTCAAAAAGACAATTAGCGCTCCTCCCTGCTTTACAAAGAGGTACTCCATCATAACCTCTGACATCAAACATCCCTGAAGTCCAAGAGGTAGTGTTAGCCAAGGCGCTGCCTGGATTAAGACCGAGGATAGCTGTAGCCCCAAGCAGTCCTAATACTAACAAAGGTAAAGGTGGCAATGAAGGTGATTTTACTTGGCTTTTTTTAAGATAAGTAACTAGAATAAAAGCTGCGGCCAAACCGATTACTATCATGAACATCAGGGTTTTTGAATTAATTGGTAGTCCATGTTGGTTGGAGCCTTCGGAACCGGTCGTGGTATTTTTTGGTAAACATTTGGCGGGGTCGATCTTTTCACAATCATAAGTAATAGTGCCGGAGTCTTCAATTACACCACCTCTGGTAAGAGTGGCCATTAAAGTAACTTTGTCGTAGTCACGAGTAGGAGTAAAGTCATACTTAACCCCCATCATCGCGCCAGTGACACTACCTTCGTATTTGTTTTGTGAGATAACCTTACCTTTTTCATCAGTTAAAATTAGGTCTAAGGTAGCTCCTCCTAATGTATTTGGGCCAACCACATGAAGACAAGAGAACAGCGCGTTGGGCTGATTAGCAACTAAAGGGAAGTTTGTTAGTGAAGGAAAATTGATACGTGTCTGTTCAACTCCCACTCGAGCAAAACGCATATCAAGGATGGAGTGTGCGTCTTCAAAGAAGGCGTCAGCCACAATATAAGTAACTGCCCCTTTATATTTGGTGGCTGCGTAGGAAAGTATCTTAGATTGACCAGCTGGGATAGTGACTGTTTCGGTTTTTGTTTCAACCAAAGCTTCTTCACGTAGTCCATCCCAGTCATACTGCTTCCAGGTCACTACTACTTCTTTATCTTTATTGGTGGTGTTAACGAACGGTGCCGATACTGTTACAGCTTCGTCTTTAGTAAAGGTTGGTATTTGTGAAGCAAAGAGAAAGCTGGTTTCGTTCATCATTACTTTGTTTTTATCCCAACTAACTGTACCGCTATCTTTCCCTACCACAGTAAAGTGTTTTGAAGCTCCGGTAACATCATCAGTAAATGATAAGCCAGAAAGATTATAAGCTTCGCTGGTCATGGAATAGGTTGCAATCATGTATTCCCCGGCGCTAGCGGCGGTCGGAACTACCCATTCGAAAGAGAACCCCTTTGAGCTGTTAGCATCAATACTAACATTATCCACAGCCACAAATTGGTCTACTAAATTGTGACCATTTTTTAGAGCATTTTCATCTTTGGCTTGCTTACGAAATATTTTGACATAAAGGTCCAAATCAGTGACCGGATAGGAATTTTCGTTGGTCATTTCACCAGAGAAAACCATAGTGGAGCCAGGGACGGTCTGGACTAAGGCTGTAGAAATGTTTGTTACCACACTTCCAAAACGGTAGTAATCAAAACACTGAGCATTACCAGCTGCTTCATCGGAGATAGCCTCATCAAAAATACTAGGTTCATTTGTAGCTTGACCGAGAGAAACCGAAGGAAAGATAACTATGCTAAATATAATTAAGGCTGGAATAAAATTAATTTTCATATAACAATTAAATAGGTTCTACAAACACGATGATAATAATAACTCCAAAAATTATAACACGCCTTATTTTGTTTACTTTCTGATGGAACCACTTTAGTTTATAGTAACTATGTATGTCAAAATCATCAAGGTCTTACTAGAATGATTTTAAAATAAAAATAAAATAATGTTTTCCTTTTTTTTCAAAATAATTATTGCCCTACAGGAAAAATACTATACCAAACAAATTGAAGCTTTTTTCGCTTGGGCAAAATTTGAAGATATTTCAAAAGAGGAACTTGTCCATATAAAATTACCCAACTTAGAATACATTGCTAATCTTTCAAAAAAATCTTCTTCTTTGAGTAAAACTTCTCCAACATTTATTATTTGTTGCAAAAGTACTCGTCGTGAAATTTTTCTGCAATATAGCACCGAATCAAATAACTGGAGAGGGATTTTTCATTCTCCAGTTATTGAAATTTGGGAAAATATAAGCCGTTTCAAAAAAGATTCTCTTCCCGTTCGTTTTGGTATTGATACTTATAGTCAACAATTTTTACTTAACTTTGCGAGAAAAAATCTTGAAGTGAGTCTTAATCAGGATGCTCTAGTAGAAGATTTAACTGAGGAAAATTTATTAAGTAGGTATCTTGAAGAAAAAGTAAACGTTGATGTCACTTTATGGGTCAACGGATTATTAAGAGGTTCCCAAATTATTTTTGACAAAACATTTCTTGAAGGCATTAGGATGGCTACATTAAAAGCAGCAAACGATAGTCGTTTTGAAAAGCTAAAAACTAGTGATTTACCAAAAACTACAATTCAAATTACAGTCCTCCATAAATTAATAATCCCTTTAAGACTTGAGGAAGTTAAAAATAACGAGGTTTATCCGGAAAAAGGATATCAAATTAACGCCTCAGGTAAAAAAGGTTATTTTTTGCCCGCAGTAGCCAATTGTATTAAGCTTGACAATTTGGATAAATTTACAAACAGGCTATTAACTGAAAAACTATCTTTGGTTGACAATTCACAACTAGAAGATATTTTCGTTTATGAAGTAAATGACTTTATAGAATCTCCACAAACAAAGCCGTTAGATTTAGTTGGTCCTGTCGTAGAGAGATCAATTATTTCAGAGGATCAATTAATTAGCTCTATAATTAATTCAAGTCTTATTTTTCTCAAAAAAATGCAAGGGGCTGACGGTAATGTTATTGCCAGACTAAACCCTACTGATGGATCCTACATAAAAACTGACTGGACACGTCTTGCATACACAGCACTATCACTAGCAGCGATATACACTGAAACAAAAAATCCTTTAGCTGAAGAACTAGTAGCTAGTATAAGTAATTTCTTAGAAGAAAACTTGCTTAGTTGTGAAATCTTAGAAGTAACACGTTGCTCTGCTCTGCTGACTCATCGAGAAACATTGCTGAAACTAAACAAGCTAGAAAAAATTCCTTCTTACGAAAAATACTTGTTAGAAAAACTACCAAACTTCACTTATGATTCGATTCTTTACGCTCAGTATGCACACTTCCTACTTTCAATAACTAAACAAGATAAAAAATATCTTCATACTGCCGAACAGCTAGTTTTACAAATTTGGCTTGATTTTAAAGACATGCTTGCAAAGAACCACTCCTTTGAACTAGCTGGTTTTCCAGAACTTATTCCTTTACTTACAGGTATTGGTAATGATTTAAATAATGATAAATATTCATCCGGTGCAGAAGAAATACTCGATTGGTATCTAAACCAACAGTTACCAGACGGCAGCTTTCCCGGACGTAACAATAAAATTTTTACCTACACTAGAGGAACTAGTAAAATATTTGAAGTCTTGGTTCAATTTCCAGAGTTTTTGGAAATAAATCGTCTTAAAACACTTAGTTGGCTTTATAATATGCAATACGTAGAAGAAAACACCTTTTATATTAATTCAAAATATAAAGATTTAGTTTTGGGAGGATTTCGTCACGATGTATTTGACCATAGTGTATGGATCGATAGTAATGCCCATGTTCTTTATGGAATTTCATTTCTACTGAGAGTAAAAAAGCTCCCCTGTGGCTTAATATAGCTAAAATAAAACTTATTGGCTAAAGTGACCAAAACAAGATATTGTTAAATTTAAATTTTAGTATGGAAAACTCGAATTTAGAGTTACTGAGGAAAAAAATAATTCAAAGAGTTCTTGTCACTCATAAAGATTTTTTTATTTACTCATCACAAGGTGGAGGAGATGCCTGGATGTTCGATTTTAGAAAAATAATAATGCAACCAGAAATACTTAATGCTTACGCTGAACTTTTTTTTGAGCGGTTCAAAGATAACTATCCCTTTCAGGTTGGAGGTATTGAGGTGGCCTCGATACCTTTAATTTCTGCCATCGTTATGAAATCAGTTGAAAGGGGTATCCCTGTCAATGGCTTTTTTATTCGCAAATCAAGAAAGAAAAGTGGTCTTCTAAATATGGTTGAAGGGACTATCAATAATAACCCGATCATCCTGGTTGATGACCTTATGAATTCTGGAGGCAGTTTTGTACGACAAGTCGAAGTTTTAGAACAACTAAAGATATCAACTCCTCCAAAAAAAATAAACATTTTAGCAATTTTTTCAATTTTACAGTTCAAACGAAATGAACAATACTCCTATTTCACTAATCGAAAAATCGTGATAGAAAAGTTGTTTTCCTTAGACGATTTCAAAGCGTCTATTCCTGAATTAACACCCCCTAATAATATTTTTAAAATAAGAGTTGAAAATAAATTTGAAACAATCTGGTGCTGGCGAGGAAATAATCCTAGCTTTGAATATGTTAATTCTAAACCTAATCCCTTAATCTACAAAAGTAAGTTATATTTCAGTACAGATGATGGTCAGTTTGTTTGCCTAGAAGCCGTTTCTGGAAAATTAATATGGGACTATCATACTCCCTTTGGTCGTAAGCGTAGGATTCAATTTTCTAATCCAATAATTTATAATAATTTAATAATATTTGCTAATTATGACGGTAATATTTATGCCTTTAATGCTGAAACAGGAAAGAGAGACTGGGTTAATTTTGAAGGTGATTGGATAGGATCATCACCAGCTATTGCTACCAAACTTAAATTAATATTTATTCCTCTTGAATTTGGTGTCTTTAACAAATATGGTTCTTTGGTGGCTATTTCGGCTGAGACTGGGGAAAAGAAATGGGAATTTAGGCCTCTTGAAAAAAGTACCCTTTCAACTCCCTCTTATTCATCGATTCTTTCGCTTGTTTTTTGTGGTTCATTAGATGGCATAATAAGGGCCTTTGATGCCAAAACTGGTAAAATTGTTTGGGAAAATAACCTAAATTGCAAAATAGTAAACGCACCGGGAGTAGATGAAGAAAATGGTCTACTAATAATTAATGGTTCACAAAAAAATTCAGCTACAGATGAAAAGGGAAATTTAACGGTACTTGATATTAATACGGGCAAAATTAAATACGTTTATGAAGAATTTTACTACGGATCATTTGGCACACCAATAATTTATAAAAACAATCTTATTTTTACTTCGCTTGATAAACATATCTATTCAATTGATATCAAAACAGGTGAAAAACTTTGGACAGTGGACAGTGGGGCACGAATATTTTCTGCCCCGGCCATCTATAAAATTGATGGTAAAAACAGACTTTATGTTGGTTCAAATAATTCAGTTCTACAAGAAATTGATCCTGAAACCGGAACCGTAACCAGCATGTCCTATGTGACCGAAAGGATTACTAATAAAGTAGTTTTTGATGAAGAATCAAAAATTTTATTCTTATCTACATATGCAAATGAAGTATATGCATTAAAAAGAAACCCCGGGGACTAAAGCCATTTCCTTAACCAAAAAAAATAGCGTGTAGAACTTTTTCTTCAGTACCATCAATTTGGAGCAAATCTTCCACAACATCATCAAAAATACCTCCTGTATTAACCGAACCAATTCCTAAAGCCTCTGCACACAAAGCTAGATTTTGTGCACAGGCACCCATTTCAAAGATAGAAAATCGGTAAGCCTTTTCTGAGTATTTATCTGCTGAACGCGCAATTGTACCTGTGCCAATGATGGCAAACTTTGCCTCTGTTGTATATGTTTCTGGTGAAATACTAAGCCTATCCAACTCGTTAAACTCTCTCTTCTTAAGGAGAGTTAGGCCATGGCTTTCTATATTATAATGATAAATACCAGATTTTAAATCCTCAATTTCATTAAAATTTAGGATGTAAAATTCAAGTGGGTACCTTGCTCCCGCACTCGGGTACATCCTGCGGTAGTTACCATCTTTGTCAATCTCCCTTTTACCAATTGAATAAAAAATTAAGTTTGATAATTTATCAAGAGTTACATGTCCAGAAAAAGTTCGGTGAGAATGTCTGGAAAGTAGACACTCTGAAATTGGTTTAGTTAAGTTGGTTGGACTAGGTAATTTATAGACCTCAAATCTTGGATAATTTTTAATGTATGTAGTCTTCCATGAATCAGGCCACTCTTCTTTGGGTGGAGGTGGATTTGCTTTTTCCCTTATCCTTTTTGTCTGTTGATGATAAATATCAAATATATACATACGATAATTATTAATTAAGGAAAAAAATGTGGTATTCCATTTAAGTCGCTTTCTCTTGAAATACTTTTTCCATGTTCACTCGCAAACTCATTTAGTCTATCAGATACAGGGGTGGCCAGGGCCTCATTCAAATAAAGTTTCATTAAGGCTGGTACAAAAACATGAACTACTTGGTAATTAAGTTTTTTAGTCCATTTTGATTGAAATTGATGTACATAGGCTTCATATCCATCTCCTTTTTTCCTAATAATTCTTTTGAATTCTTCAATTACATAATCAAGTTCTTCCGTCTGTGAACTTTTTCTAGTTATGCTTCCAACAAAATCAAGATATTCTATGCTTTTACCTTGTAAAAAAATACTACGAACTGTTTTAATTCCAATTTCTGAGGCATACAAGTTAATTCGTTGACGTCTAGTCAAATCAGATGTAAAAGGTTTGCTCTTTATTATTTTATCAAGTAAATTGTCAGAAAAGTCCTTGCTGTCATTTCTAGACTTATTGTCTCGAGACGCTGATAAAACTGCTAGGGCTTCTAAAAAAGCCCCTTTTAAAACCTCTTCCCCGTCTTGTCCTGTTTTAGCTCCAATTGTGATTAGACTTAAAACTGGGTCAATTATAATACAAGCGCAGGTGAGTAATTCAAAATCATATCTTAAATCCAGTAAATAGACTTCCAGACTATAAGTATCTTTACATTCCTTTAAATAGTCACCAAAAGAGCCCGAAATACTCTCGTTATTAATAATTTGTGGATGTACACCAGAAAGCCAGTATAACAACAAATGGTCTCTTTCAATTAATTCATACATCGCTGATAAAACCGCCTTCTTATAAGTTGACCCACCTCCACCTCCACTTGTTGTAGCGTGCTGAATCAACTTCTGCTCATTTTCTACCTCTCTACCCCAATAAAAAGCCTCGAAGGGAAGAAAGCGAGATTTGTCGCCAGTTAATGATTTGGCCTTAAAGCCCAAAGTATTTTTTAAATCCTGTTTAGTAGAAACTAGTTTTTTGTTTGTCTCTAACTGAATCGAAGTAAACTTAGGAATATGTTCATAAATAAAAGTGGCATCCCCAAGATAAACTTTGGGAAAAAAAACATTTTTTATCTTTGGGTCAAAGTAACTTGATTGACGTTCAAGGCACTCACCTAGAACCTTAGAGAAAGCCAATTCCCGGCCATCATCTAACAAACAATAACCCCAAGCATTTTGCACATCTTTTAAATTTTCTCTATCTAGGTAATAAAAAATTCCTACGTAATTAAACTTCGGATAGTCAGAAAAAATTGCCCCCTCTCCATAATGATAAATAAGTCCATCATTCTTAAGACTTTCAAAAAGTGCTCTAATATTAAAAGTGTCGTCAGAATCTAATAAAATAAGTTCTCCTACAGGGAAGTTAAGTAGCTTTTGTAAAAATTTATTCCTAATTGAAACAAAACTTCTAAAGAATTTTGGTTGACTTACCAAAAAAAACCTAGAAATATTAGATTTTGTTTGTTTATTTAAAAATGAAACTTTGTCAGTAAATTCTTTCATTCCGTTAATTCTAGTTTATTTTAGCATTTTAACTAAGAATAGCCTCAAAATTACATACTTTGAACTGGACACAGTAAAAACAATAGTTTCGAATTAGGGTAGGAAATTCAAGTTAACCATAGGTACATTAGGTGCAATACAACTAAAAACCGTTCCCGGAGTGGAGTAATCCCCCTGCAAACCACTAGTACGAGCTGCTACACGCCAAGAATAATTGAACAATGTCTGCGTAGGAAAGGTAATTGAGCTAGACACACCCAAATCAGCAGGATGGTAAATAATACACTCCCCTCCACCGTTTGGTGACCAACCAACAGGGCAACCACTAGGTGGCTGAGTAATTAAAACAGCATAAGAATCAGCATATTGGACATTGAACCAATTTAAGGTAGCTTGGTCATTTTGAGGAGCATTACAACTACTTGTGCCTAGAAAAGTATCTTTTGGTAAAACGGTCAAGTTAGCCCAACTTACTAACCAAGCAAACGGAGCATCGTCATCCTGACATTGATACCAAAAAGTGGAATTGCCCGGTACACTGAGTTGGCCTAATCCAATAGTAATTTGGCCATTTCTATTAGCTGTATTGGTCCAGAGATTATTACCACCCCAAGCAGGGTAATAGTAATCATTTTTTGCTTGGCAGGTTAGAACATTTTGACTTATAAAATTAAGGCCCACTGCTTGGCCGGCTTTAATAGTATAGGCTTGACCAAAGTACGGCATCATAAAGATTAGTATAAAAAAGCCCAGAAAATTTATTTTATTGAGTTGTCTCATTTTTATATTATATATGACTTTAAAAAAACTTCGGGTATTTACTCAAGCGGCTAGGGGGATAATTTTAACTAATGAAGAAATATTTATTGGGCCTCTTAGGGTATTCTCTTTGTGGGGGCATTATGAACAAGATAACCATCGGCGTGGTAGCTGCTATCTCCACTAACTTTAAAATTATAAACAGTGGTTTCCATGGTAATTTTTTCAAGCGAAACAACTTCCTCTTTTTTATCGCCTTGTTTAATTAATATATCTCCAACATTTAGTACTGAAACTTCTAAACTAGGGTTTTCTTCTTTACTCATTTGAGGATCAATAGACTTCCAGCCATTAGTTGTCATGAACGGATGCGAAGGGGTGAAGAAATAATGGCCACTGCCATTAAAAGCATAGACGTCGCCACTGTACGGTATAACGTGCAATTTTTCTACCTTATTAGATGAATCGTTAGCCCCAGATAAATCTTCACCAATATCAATGCTTTCGATATTTTTTAAATCTCCTGCTGCCAAAGTAACCTTGGTGCCAGCAATAAAGCATCCTGAGCTTCTTCTTGGAGGAGGTGCTTGGCTCACATCAACAAATCGTAAACCAATTCCAGACGAAGAAGGGGTTGGAAAAGTATAGTTATAAGAACCGTCACAACCACTACCACAACAATCACCACAACCGTCCTCTGCATAGACTTTGTCCAAAGACAATACTGAACTAACTGACTTAACAGAATCTTCTAAACCTTTAATTAATCCGTCGTTATTTTTTGTAGAACTAACAAAGAGAGCTAGAAAACTAGAAAATATTAGCGAAAAACGAAAGATTATCTTTTTATTAATTTTTTTTACCATATTTTATAATAAATCAAAGTTATGCTTGAATACCTTAATTTTAGCAAAATTACTGCTTTGGTAATAATTTAATGTGTACATAAGTAAATCTTAGCTATTTTAATTTTACTTTTGGAAGTCCGCTTCAGTCCAGCCGCTATCTAATAACCATCCTTTAAAGCCTGGATGAGCCGCAGCCAAGATTTGGGTTACATCATAATCAAATACCCCTCTTTCAGTATTAACTTTAGACGATAAAATTCTGTTGATAGTAGCCGGGCCTTGGTTTTGATTTTCACGGACATAAGCTACTACCCTATCAAGGGGTATAGCGACCTCCGCTTTAGAAGTATTCCCACTATAAGCAAGTGAGGTAGCAAAAAGATAGTTGGTAAAAAGATAAAGTCTTGGGACATTAGCTTTGGCATATTCTGAATTAAATTCAAAAATTTGAAATGGTGAAAAGTTACTCCTTGCCTCATTCCCCGTTCCTTTTAAGATAAGTAATGCACTTGCATACTGATTTAGACCAACTAAAAGATCGTCGGTAGGAACGGTTTTTAGGTTGTTTAAATCGGCTAGAGTATTTGTCTCCTGAGTATTTTTGTTTATGAAGTTATTAATTCTTTCGATAAAGTATTCTGAACGTGAACGTAGTTGTCGATATGACTTGAGATATTCTTCATCTATTTTAGTTTCATCTTCAGGAATACTCCACAGAGTTAACTCAGCATACTTATTCGCTGCCAAACCCCATATAGCAATGTCCCCATAATTATTTTTATCAATTACCTCATAGTATGCCAGCATGGCATATAGTGAATCGAAACTATATGTTTTAGGAACCTTTTTTTCTCTTATCTTTTGAAATTGTTCAGGGTAAATCAGCTCAGCCTCCTTAAGAAAACTAATCTCAGGATGAGCTTCTATGAAATCGGATATTTCGTAAATATTTCCTCCATTATCGAAGTAACGGTGTGTAATCCAATAGATGGCTGACCTGGTCTTATCATCATTAACACCTGCAGCTACTTGCTCAACAAAATAGTTTTGCAAAGGAACCGGGTCAAGATTATCGTTACTTACCTGAAGTACTTCTTCGTAAGTAATAGGCTGATGCTCCTTTTTGTCCAAATAACCAGCTGACCAAAGCAAAAACAATGCTAGAACAATGCTCCCAATAATTATGTAAATCTTAAACGACTTATGTGATTCTTGTTCAACTGGTTCAGGGCCAGGATAGCTATAATTTGTTGCTTCCATATATTTTATAAAATGATTTTATCATTTAAGTACTATTTGAGTACCTATAGTATAACTTGAGAAAATATTACAAAGAGGTGAATTTTAAAAGGTTGTGGATAATTTTGGTTAATTTATTAGCCATTATAAACAAAAAGCCACACATTTATGTGTGGCTTTTTGTTTATAATGGCGGATGAATACTACATCATCTTTACATCAATATTGACTCCAGAAGGAAGTGAGAGGTTAGTTAGAGCCTCTACCACTTTTGGACTGGGATTTAGAATATCTACTACTCGCTTGTGTGTTCGCATCTCAAATTGTTCTCGCGCATCTTTATACACGAATGAAGAACGATTAACAGTATATTTCTTAATCTCAGTTGGAAGTGGAATTGGGCCAACCACCTTAGCGTCGAAACGTAGAGCTGTGTCAATTATTTGCTTGATACTCGCGTCAAGAATTTTGTGCTCGTAGGCACGAACTCGAATACGAAGTTTATTAATCTCAGCAGCATTCTTAGCTTCCTTCACCTTTGGCTCTTTGGCTTTAACTTCCTTGGCTTTAGTAGTTTTTTTTGTAGTATCAGTGGCCATAGTGTGTAATTTAGTAATCGAATAATTGTTAAGCAACAATCTTTGTTACAACACCAGCACCAACTGTCTTACCCCCTTCACGAATAGCGAAGTTAGTTTGTTCTTCCATAGCTACTGGGGCTACTAGCTTAACTTTGAAAGTAGCAGTATCGCCAGGCATAATCATTTCTACTCCTTCATTTAATGTTACATCTCCTGTAACGTCTGTGGTTCGAACATAAAACTGTGGCTTGTAACCAGAGAAGAATGGCGTGTGACGACCTCCTTCTTCCTTTGAAAGTACGTATACTTCGGCCTCAAATTCTGTATGTGGAGTAACTGAACCCTTCTTAGCTAGCACTTGTCCTCGGTGTACATCTTCTTTCTTTGTCCCGCGAAGCAAGATACCAGCGTTGTCTCCAGCTTGAGCTCGATCTAGTTGCTTGTTGAACATTTCCACTCCAGTCACTGTTGTCAGAGCTGTGTTTTTAATACCAACAATTTCAACTTCCTCACCCACCTTTACCGCTCCTCGTTCGACACGACCAGTTACAACAGTCCCTCGTCCTTCAATCGAGAAGATGTCCTCAATCGGCATTAGGAAAGGCTTGTCTAGATCTCGAACTGGAGTTGGGAAGAAAGTATCCATTGCGTTAGCAAGTTCGATAATCTTATCTCCCCACTCTGAAGTAGGATTTTCAAGAGCCTTAAGTCCAGAACCTTTGATAACTGGAGCGTTAGCACCATCAAAACCGTTCTTAGTTAGAAGTTCTCGTAGTTCTTCTTCTACCAACATAATCATTTCCTCGTCGTCGACCATATCGCACTTATTAAGAAATACGATAATATTTGGTACACCTACTTGTTTAGCAAGAAGAACGTGCTCACGAGTTTGTGGCATCGCTCCGTCGGTAGCAGCCACGACAAGTACAGCTCCGTCCATTTGAGCAGCACCAGTAATCATGTTTTTGATATAGTCCGCGTGACCTGGCGCATCGATGTGTGCGTAGTGTCGGTTTGGAGTTTCGTACTCAGAGTGTGAGAGAGAAATAGTAATACCTCGTGCTTTTTCTTCAGGAGCCTTGTCAATTTCGTCTACTCCCTTAGTTGTTGCACTATAACCACCTCCTTTTTGGTTTAGTACTGTAAGAATTGCGGCTGTCAAAGTAGTCTTACCATGGTCTACGTGACCAATAGTTCCTACGTTAACGTGTGGCTTTGAACGATCAAATGTATCTGCCATATTAATGAAAGATTAATTTTAGTTTATAAACCGCACACAGCTGCAAAAAGCTATGTCCGAGCGTACATTCTAGGCGGCGCGAGAACAATCGCGCTTAGAATGAACACTCGAAACGTGTGAAAGAGCAATACTATGTTCGCTCCACGCACAGACATATGCTGTGTGCGGTTCGGCAATAGTACCAGAGTGCGTGAGTTTTGCAAGAAGTTGTAAGTAGGCCTCAGTTAAAGCTGGGCAAGGCTTCGCCTTGCCCAGCTTTAACAACCATTTACCCCTATATTTCCAATCTAAAAATAAAACAGCCGGCTCCCGAAAGAGACCGGCTGTGAACTTGAGTGAGCGACGCGCTAGCTCAGCTGAACTTCAGGTTTGGATGTCTGCCAAGCCAGGTTGGAGCCCATGTGCAATTGAGCGCAATTGAGGATCATCGGATCATCACCGCCGATTTGCTTGGCCCGTTCGGCCGACGAAACCCATTCACCGCCGGCAATGGTCCGAGGAATCTTGACGTCAACCCGTACGACCACGTACATCGGGTCATTGGGGGTCGGGTCAGGATTCGGATAGTGGACCTTGGCCATCTGGTAAATCCGCTTGATCGAGAAGTGTAGTTTCCATTCAACCAAGCGTGTGACATAGGACATCAGACCTTCATGTGTGCAGTTGCCCACAAACTCATGTGGCTGTTCTGGCAAGAGTCCATTCAACACCAGAAAACGGTTGTTCGGGTCGACGATAAGGGCGACCATGACGACCCGTTGTCGTTTTTGCTGAAACGGAATGAGACTCTCATGAACTCCAACTTCTGTTCTGGTTTCCAATTCAATTCTCCTGAATACTACATTGTACAAACGGGGACCTTACCCGTATCAATCCACCCGGACCGATAGCTACTTTTATACCATATATGCTTAATATGTAAATGTTAAATGAGTTAATTTAAATAAATAATTCATTGCAGACATTGGTAATGCCTATAGGTGGACTTATTTATACTTCTATGTTTTAATCCCGTTTGGAAGTTCAACCCGCCTTTAGGCAACACTAGGAGTCAGAGATGTCGACATTTTACTTTCAAACCAAAATCCCCGGGAGAAATGGTTGGGGGTTTCAAGGGATTTCCCTAAAAGAAAGAGGTGGTTCTGCAGCAGCAGTTGCAAACTCTCACTCAGTCCGATGGAGTGCTGTAGATTTCGAGATCTTGGCAGACGACGGCTCTCAGCTGACACAGCAACAACTTCACGGTAAAGGTATCACTATCGAGATGGTCTTCGAGTGGGTCAAGAACAACCTACCCAGTGTTCTGCCTCAGGCGGCACCGCGGTTGGCTCGTGGAAACTATCACACCGTAGCGACCGCCGCTTGGCACCAACAAGACACCGGAGCTATCACCATGTTGATTGGTGTCGCCCACAATCCGCTCGCTCACACACTTTGTCAGCCCACGACCGAATCGGTTGCAGTCTGACCAAGTCGCTCTGGAGAATCGGCCCGTTTTGTTTTAGCTTTTAATAAGCTAAAACAAAACGGGCTTTTCATTTTTTATGTCTTTGCTAAACCTAAAAGCCGCCAGCAAGTGCCGGCGGCTTTTAGGTTTACTTCGGTTGTTTTTCTTTACACCTCGTCAACCACATCCTTCAGGGTCCGTAATATAATCTCCCAGATTGTTTTACTTAAGTAAAATTATTCTACTGTTTCGATATCTTTTACACCCCTCATTTTCTTAATATCATTGGCCACATTTGGTGGTACTACGTCGTAGTGATGGAATTCCATCATCATCGAAGCGCGACCCTGAGTCATAGAACGCAGCATGTTCGTATAGCCGAACATTTCAGACAGAGGTACTTTGGCAGTAATAACTTTCTTGTCGCCAATATCACCCATTCCTTCTACCTGACCACGCTTACTAGAAATATTTCCGTTTACGTCACCCATGAATTGTTCTGGGGTACGTACTTCCACTTTCATTACTGGTTCTAGTAGTACCGCTCCGGCTTTAGCAGCCGCTTCTTTGAAAGCATGGATAGCAGCTAATTTGAAAGCGATTTCTGAAGAGTCTACATCATGGAAACTTCCGTCAAAAAGTTCAACTGAAACGTCTTCCATTTTGTATCCGGCCACAAATCCTCTCGCCATCGCTTCCTTACAGCCCTTCATAACCGCTGGAATAAATTCTCCTGGAATTACTCCTCCCTTGATGCTGTTGACGAATTCGAAGTGGTCTTCCCGAGTAATGTTCTTGGCTAGGGACTTTCCTTCCGCCAACACAAGTTCTTGGAGGGGACGAATTCGAATCTTAACGTGCCCATATTGTCCACGACCTCCAGACTGCTTAACGTACTTGTATTCTGCCTCGGCTTCGCGTTGAATAGTTTCTCGATAGGCTACTTGAGGTGCGCCGACATTTGCTTCTACGTTAAACTCGCGCTTCATACGGTCAACCAGAATCTCCAAGTGTAGTTCGCCCATACCAGCAATAATAGTTTCCATTGTCTCTTCATCAGTTGAAACCTTGAAAGTTGGGTCTTCGTCTGACAACTTCTTTAGAGCCACACCCATTCGTTCTTGGTCACCCTTTGTCTTTGGCTCTACTCGCAGTGCTACCACTGGCTCTGGGAAGACGATTTGTTCTAGAATAATTGGGTTAGCTTCATCACAAAGAGTGTGTGAGGTCTTTACTTCTTTGAGTCCTACTCCAGCCGCAATTTCTCCTGCGTACACCTCTTCAATTTCTGTTCGCTTGTCGGCTTGTAGTCGTACGATACGTCCTAGTCTTTCTTTTTCTCCAGTTGTTGAATTGTAAATATAACTTCCAGCCTTCACTACTCCAGAATAAACTCGGAAGAAAGTAAGTTGTCCGACAAATGGGTCAGTTTGAAGCTTGAAGGCCAAAGCGCAAAATGGCTGACTATCATCTGGCAGACGAGTAATGTCACTATCGTCTTTTGGATTAATACCCTTAATTGGTGGTAGGTCAGTCGGAGCAGGTAGATAATCTACCACAGCGTCTAATACCAGCTGTACTCCAATGTTCTTAAGGGCAGAGCCAGTCAATACTGGGAAAATCTGGTTAGCGATGACCGCCTTCCGAAGAGTCTTTTTTAGGTTTTCAATTGAAGGTTCTTCACCCGCTAAGAAGGCTTCCATTAAAACATCATCATGCTCAACAACTTTTTCTACCAATTCGGCTCGGTATTTTTCGGCGTCAGCCATGAGTTCCTCTGGAATTTCAACTTGTCTAACTGTCATTCCCATTTCACCTTCAAAGACATAAGCCTTCATTATCATTAGGTCAATCACTCCCTTTAGCTGATCTTCCGCACCCCATGGAAGCTGGAGACGAACAGCCTTCTTTGAAAGTCTATCTAGAATACTGGCATATGACTTTTCAAAACTCGCACCTAGTCGGTCCATCTTATTAATGAAACAGATACGAGGTACTCCAGCCTCATCAGCGTAGCCCCAGTTAGTTTCTGATTGTGGCTCTACCCCAGCGACAGAGTCGAATACAACTACAGCACCGTCAAGAACACGCATTGAACGCTTTACCTCAGCAGTAAAGTCGATGTGTCCTGGAGTATCAATGATGTTGAAGTTGTACATCTGGGTTCGGTCTTTTCGGTCTTCCACATCTGTCTTTGACCAGTTACATGAAATAGCAGCGGCGGTAATAGTAATACCCCGCTCTCGTTCTTGTTCCATCCAGTCAGTGACAGTGGCACCATCGTGCACTTCACCGATCTTGTGACTCATGCCGGTATAAAAAAGTACTCTTTCAGATGTGGTGGTTTTACCAGCATCTACGTGCGCTACAATACCAAAATTGCGCATTCTATCTACTCCAAATTCTCGTGCCATAAATTTTTTACTACTTACTTATATATGTATTAATAATTTGATACTCCCTTTCATACCGACGGCCCTATTTATAAGGCATGGAGAAAAGAAAAAGCCAAAATTGGCTTAACGCGGATACTATACGATATTTAACCCTATTGAGCAACCGCCTACCTACAAAATACTCATGTAAAGGTTACTTAACATTATAAAGTTTGCTACTATAGAATGATATGGATTCTAAACTTTATGATGTAGTAGTGGTCGGAGCAGGATCAGGTGGACTGACGGCAGCTGTTGGACTTAGCAAAGTTGGTAAAAAAGTATTGCTTATAGAACGTGAACACCTAGGGGGCGAATGCACTAATTCTGGTTGTATTCCTAGCAAGGCCCTCTTACATCACGCCAAGCAATATTATCAAGCCACTAAAATTGCTGGCAAAACCTACCAAAGTGATACCTACCGCAAGGAAGCTTTTAAATACGTTAGACAAATTGTCGATTCCATTTTAATTGATGAAACCCCAGAACACTTTCAAAACTTAGGCATTGAGGTTGTGCTTGGTGAGGCCAGATTTATCGGACTTAATGAAATAAAGGTAAGTGATAATTCCTACAAATTTAAAAAATCTATTATCGCCACTGGTTCTTCACCCAGAAGTATAGATATCATAGGTCTTGGGGAAGAAAAGGTGCTTACTAATCAAAACTTATTTAACTTAAATGAAACACCAACTAGAACCCTAATCGTTGGCGGTGGACCGATTGGTATGGAAATGGGACAAGCTCTTGCCATGTTGGGTAGTAACGTCACAATTATTGAAAACGGGCCAGAATTTGCTCGACTGGAAGACGAAGCTATTAGACCTATTATTTACAAAAAATTTACTGACCTAGGGATTAACATCATCCTTAATGCTGCGGTGAAACATGCCGTTGAGGGAATAATGACGGTGGAGGTAAAGGAGACGGACAGCGAAGCTGTCCGTCTTGAACAAATCCCCTTTGATAAAGTCTTAGTCGCAATTGGTCGCGTTCCCAATCTCCCTGAAGGCCTCGAAGTGGCTAGAATTAAAAGTAGTCCTTTCGGAATTGTGGTTAATAAAAATTGGCAAACTAACAATAAGGATGTCTATGCTCTTGGGGATGTCTCGGCTCGACTTAAGTTCACCCACGTAGCTGATGATATCGCCAGACAGGTAGTTACTCGCATAATTAGTCAAGGACTATTTTCAATTAAGGATAAAGTTGTTCCTAAAGTTACTTATACCGAACCTGAAATTGCCCAAATGGGGTTATCGTGGGATGAAGCTAAAGAAGAATTGGGAGAAGAAAAAATCCGACGTATTGAAGTATCTTTTGCCAATAATGATCGCGCGCGGACTGATGACGATACAGAGGGTATGTTGGTTGTAGTAGCTAAACGTCTCTCCGGCAAAATCCTTGGCGCTCATATTATCGGTCCGCGTGCTGGTGAACTCATTGGTACCCTTACCTTAGCCATGGAAAATAATATTTCCCTCTATCGTCTACGGTCCACTATTTTTGCTTACCCTACGTATTCTCTTATCATCAAAAAAGCTGGCGATTATTTTCTAGCTCAGCAATTTATCGATTTAAAAACCGACCTTTTTTACGCTACCAAAAAACTGGCTCCAAAATTAATAGTAGCTGGTCTTTGGATTTATGGTTTGGTCTCACTTTATGTCTACCAACAGAGTTTTGGCCTAACTCCCAGCGAGCTCTCGCTCAAGATTTTCATGGCCATTACTTCCACTCCGTGGGCTCCGCTGCTTTACATAGTTGCCTACACGATTAGACCAATCACCTTCTTCCCTGGCACCGCTCTCACGATTCTATCAGGAGTGTTCTTTGGTCTATGGGGAATTCTCTACACCATAGTCGGGGCTAGTTTATCGGCAGCGGTAGCTTACTTTGTCGGCAGTTATTTTAGTCAGGCCATCGCTGGTTACAAAAAATCTCTTAGCAACTGGACAGATTACCTACACAAAAACCCGTTTATGGCGATTTTAATGATGCGCCTTACTTTCTTCCCTTTTGATTTAGTAGCCTATGGAGCTGGTCTTTTAAAAATTCCCTTCACACCATTCTTGCTAGCAACAATGCTCGGCACCCTACTTGGTATCACTACTTTTGTCGCTATCGGTGCTTCTATCAGCGTCGAAGAATTTGCCAAAAACGGTATCACTGCCGACGCCATCAACTTAAATTTCATCCTCATTTCCCTAGCCATCTTTATCGCTTCCCATATTGCGGCTGAATATATTAAACGAAAGAAAAAATTACACTAAAGTAATTCTGAATTTAATCTTGTCTTCGGCGTAGATGTCTTCCTTTTTTCTTATCTGGGCTTTGAGTGGCAAAATGTAACTACCGGAATATTTATCAGGGAACATTGAAGTCAACCAAGTTGTCTTTCCGATAGTCACTTCGACTTTCACTGCTCCAAAGCCACGAGCTGGTTTACCACAAGTTTCCTTGATTTCTTGGCCAATCTTTTTTGTAATCGGGACAAAATGCCAATTAGCTGTCTCCCCTGGATAAAGATAAACTTTTTCAGTCATGGTGTAGGAATTTTTCTTCATATATTTTTAAGTATACAACTTTGTTATAATAGTGGTAATGGCTAAAAAAATAATCCTCAAAACTGGTAAAAGTACAGCTAGTGTGACTGACTTTATAAATAACATTGAAAACGACTCACTGAAAAGTGATTCCCAAACTTTACTTAAATTATTCAAAGCAGTTACAGGAGCAAAACCAAAGCTGTGGGGCGGAACCATGGTCGGCTTTGGTGAGTATGTTTATTATCGTAGTAATGGAGATGAAGGTTCGTATTTTGCTACTGGCTTCTCACCCCGGAAGAGCGGACCAACCATCTACATCATGCCTGGCTACCAAAACTATGGAAATTTACTAAAAAATATTGTTACCCATAAACTTGGTAAAGGTTGTCTTTACCTCAAAAGCTTGGAGGGAATTGATTTGGAAATCTTAAAAAAATTAATTTCCGGTGGTCTTAAGGATTTAGCAAAAACACATCAAGTAACTTTGAAATAATTTATGAAAACACATAAAGGTAGTTGTCATTGTGGAGCCGTGAAGTATGAAACAAAAGGTGATTTTAATGAGAGTATGAGGTGCAATTGTAGTCACTGTCAGCGCAAAGGCTTTCTTTTAGCCTTTGTCCCAGAGACTGATTTTACACTGCTTTCTGGTCAAGACAATTTAACGACTTATCATTTCAACAAACACCACATCGATCACGTTTTTTGTAAAACTTGTGGGGTACAATCTTTCGCCCGCGGGCATGACGGAAACGGGAATTATATGGTGATGATTAATCTCAATTGCCTTGAAGACTTTGATATTACAGAACTAAAAGTAAATGAATACGACGGTAGAAGTATTTGAACTAATTACAATAAACTTGACCAATGAAAAGAAATAGCGTTTTATTCAAATAAATCGTTCTTTAAACTAGTTCCTTGAAAAGGAGAAGCTAATGCTTAACAACGTCATGGTTTTGAGCTTCGCCTTTTGGGTTGGAGTCTCAATCTCAATTGATATCTTCTTCTACACCCTAGCGAAAGCAACGAGTGAGAAACTGAGTTTTCTTAACTGGACGGCTCCAGCCGCTTTCGCGCATGTGGTGCTTATGGGAACAATCATAGGAGGAATCTATCTCCTGGACAAAAGCTTCGCCTCACTTCTGCTACCAATTGGTATAGGTGGATTTTGTGTAGTGAACCTCTACCTTTACGAACTAATGGCGAAGTGGCAAGGAAAGATTTCTAGGTGGTCACTGACCGAAAAAATAGAAACTATCGTCGGTCGTCGCTGGTTTATGTTCTGGCTATCAGCAAGTGTTCTATCTGTAAGTCTTGACTGCATACCCGTGGCTGCTGGTGTAGCTATCCAAACCAGCGACTGGTCTAGGTACCAACTTGCCTTGGGTCTTTGTGTAATTGGTCTTACAGTAGCTTTGACTACCCAAACTTCTCTCGCCTTAACTTGGGCTGTAAAGAAAGTTGGTCACAACGCTTCCATTAAGTTAAAGACAATAAGTCGCCTACTTGGAAACTGGGTAGTCCTAAATCTACTAAGCTGCTTTGGACTAATGGCACTGGTTAAAGGATTTGGGCAACATTTCCCTTCAGTACTAGAGGTGGAGTTGTACCATTTGCTGCCTTTGACAGTCATTTGGGCAACCTGGTACTTCCACAAGAATTGGCAAACTTTGTGGACGGAACAAGCAAACGAGATTCTGGGAAGCTGACCCATTTCCCACACCCTATTCCGAAACCCCACCAGCAATGGTTGGGGCTTTTTCTTTTTATATTCGACCAATATCAAATCTAAACAAAACCCCAATCGATTGGGGTATTAACCTGTTGGGCTAAATATCTTACTTTAAGCAACTGCCCCACGGACCGAAGGTCCGCACCACTTTTATTCCTCTGTCAGATTCTTACTATTTCTTAAGCTTAGCCAAATCAAGCACTTCGTCGATGTGAATTTGTTCCACAAACTCTGGCACGTGGGAAACGAGAATCATAGCTCCCTTATAGTCATGCAAAGCCTTAGCGATCACTGGAATATGACGGAAGTTAATGTGGTTAGTTGGTTCGTCAAGAATAAGTAGTCCTGGTTTTTCCATCGTTAGTTTAGCAAAAGCTACCAAACCTTTTTGTCCTTCAGACAGATTTCCAACCTTAGTCTTCATCACGTCACCAAAGAGCAAGAAACCAGCCGCAATACTTCTCATCTCTTCTTCGACTTTTCGTTCCATTGAATCCATCAACGTCTCAAAAACTGTCTTGTCGAAAGCCAAGTTCGAAAAGTCTTGACGGTAGTAGCCAATCTTTACCCCAGGAGTAACGTGTTCTCCTTTGGCGTGTCCAGAAGCCAATTTCTCAAGCAAGGTCGTCTTGCCTATACCGTTTGGTCCAATAATCTGTAAATGCATTCCCCGCTTTAGCAGGACATGACACTCGACTTCTTTTGGTTCGTGATTGCGGATCACTTGGCATGAGCTAAGCTTTACCACTTCAAGAGGAATATCGGCATGTGGTTCGATAGTGAACGGACGAATGGTTTTATCCTCACGGCGAACATCAACTTTATTTTCTTCTGCTTCCTCGATTTCATCACGCATCCGCTTAGCTACCAGACGCATCTTTCCTCCCTTATTAGCAAAATAGTTAATCTTGTCTTTGTCGGCCTGAATTTGCTTCGAGAGTCTGGCATTTTCACGCTGTTCTTTCTCGACTTGGGCTGCGATATCTTTCACTACCGCATGATAGTTTCCATTATATTGCTCGACTTGTCGTCTTTGGGTATTTAGGTAAAGTACGCCATGAGTGAAAGCATTCAAAAAATCAGCGTCGTGAGAAATTACCAAAACTGTCTTGGGGTATTCTTTTAGGAAGATAGTTAGATGTTCAATTCCAGCTACATCAAGGTTGTTGGTTGGTTCGTCAAGCAGTAGAACGTCTGGATTTTGTATCAAAGCCTGAGCTAATAGTAGGCGAGCCTGCTGTCCACCCGAGAAGCTGCCAATGATCCTATCCTTGAAAGTTTCTTTTTGCTTGTCAGTCGGAGTTAAATTCACCACCTCCAAGACAGCGTCAATCTTTGGGTCAATATCATAAACCTTTTCTGAGAAACATTGTTCAAAAAAAGCTCTGACTGTTAGTTCTAATTCAGCCCGTGGAATAATTTGTCTTGAAACAGCAATGGAGGTTTTTGGTTCAATATTGATGTCACCTTCATCTGGATGTCGGTCTCTAGTAATCAAAGAGAAGATAGTACTTTTACCAGCTCCATTTTGACCCATCAGAGTTAGTTTTGCCCCTCGACGCACCACAAAATTAGCTCCTCGCAAAATAGGTCTAGTGGCATCGTATTCATATGAGACGTCTTTAAAGACGATAATTCCATCACTTCGTGACATAGGTGAGTACCATACACTATTTTTGCTTATGATGTAAGGGTATGTTTCTACTTATCTCCTCCATCTTTAAGTCCCCACTGCCAACTAGGCTTCTCACCTTTTCTATAGCAAACACTTATTAGAATCAAAACCATCACAATTGTCTGCGGAAGAAAATTGTATAAAGTATCGCTAGCTGAATGTGAAACTGAATCTAAGCGAAAAAAATTGAGTGCTATCAAAAAAATAAAAATCCCAAGAGTTAACCAGCCCTGCCACCTGGCTGGTGTCCAACCCCAACCGTAAAGCTTACGCTTAAACCAATAGCCCTTTGGGTTATCTTTTAAGTATGTAATATATTCTTTATAAAGACTCATATCTTTTAAGTGTACACTATTGTGTAGAGCTGCAAAATAAAAACGGCAGGCCCTAGGGCCTGCCGTTTTTATCTTCTACTTCAACTCTCCTTTATCTTTTTTTGGCTTCTTTTTTTCTTTTCGTCTATCTTCTCCCTTGGCCATAAATATTTTATCTTAAATTACTAATTCTCTTACCAATAATTGTAGCAAAGAATTCTCTTAAGGTGCAAAGCGAACTGGGATTTCGAGGGCGTCATCGTGCTCGGGCAACCCGGATGGATTATCTTTTTTTAGAATCAACGTTCCTTTTTTCATAAAATCCTGACTTCCTTCTTGATAAGGATCAGCGAACTCTAATTCGGCTGCAAAAGGAACAAATTCCTCGGTCATCCAATCCCCTTTTGCGGTAGCGTATCCTTCAGCAATAATCAAACCATCCCAATTAGTCAAAAAGATAGGAAAACTAGCTTCAAAAAACCAAGGCCCTCTAGCTTGACCGGAAATAGCTATTGGACTTTCTATCAATCCATTTGGTACTGGACTAGTAAGTTTTATCAAATCAACTTTGGCGTCTATCTGCGCCTGCACATCGTCTGGTACTTCTGGAAGTGGTGGGCAAACAAACTCACAATTAGCTCCTGAGCGTCCCACATAACTTCCGTCCGGACACATCATGGCGTCCATTGTACAAGCAACCTCACCTCTGTTATTTACGTTATTACTTTTGTTTAACAGCACACCAAAAAGAACTAAGGTTACCGCCAAGGCTACTAGTACATAAATTGCTTTTATCATTCTCCTATTATAACTCATAAAACAAAAACACGACCCACAAAAGTGGGTCGTGTTTTTGTACTTCTACTTATTAATACGCAGCCCTAGCCTAAATCTTTCACTTTCTTCAATGCCACTATATACATACTTTCCGACCAACCAAGGGGAGTATTATCATTTGGTTTGCTGGTATGAGAATAATATAGTTCTGGTACTAAGCCTTCGGGCGTAACCGCTGCCTTAGCCTTTCGTAAGTAATAATAGGCCTTATCTTTTTCACCTCGCTCTGCATAAATAATCGCTAGCCAGGACAGACCAAAACACCACTCAGCCTCTTCACTGTAACCATCGACGTTTTGGTTGTAATACCGATCAAGTTTGTAGCGAATCACTCCCTTATCTTTTGTGAGATGATACTCGACATTGCGTAAAATTTGTTCGGTCTCCTCTTGCGTCGTCACTGCAAAAGGATAAATAAGTGAAAGCAAAGCTAGGTCGGCAAACTTAGACTTAGACTCCCGTGGTAAAAGTTCACGCAAGGCTTGTTCGCCTAAATGAATCGCATCATCAGAGACACTCAGCCACGGGAGTTGTTTGGCCTTTTTGAGAGCCGCCACACAAGCCCCAATTGAAGAAGCGTGGACTTCCATATTTTCTTCCCAAATACCATTGTCTTCGTCTTGCCAATACTCTAGTGACACCAAATAGTCGACAATCTTTTGCACCATCTCTCTTTCTTCTTCCATTTCAATTACACTAGCGCCACGGAGCTCTAGCTCAACTAAAATATTTAAAACCTCCCCCACTGCATCATTTTGACTATTGCCCCATTCTTCCCAATACTCTTCAAAAGTCTCCGGATTGAAACGGGCGTGAATGTACTGCCAAGCATAGTGTGGCTTGTGTTCAATCGCCCAGTTAATTTTGTCCTTATGCTTTACAAAAACTGAAAGCAAGGCTTTAGCGGCTTTTTGAACAGTTTCAATTTCGCCATTCTCTAAGAAGCCAAGCGTCATAAAATAAATATCCCGCAGCCAAGCTTTGTCGTAACCCGTCGAGACATTATGAGCTGAAGCGGTAAAAACTCCGGACGGTTTTTGGAGTGAGCGGGCAACATCGAGATGGTGTTTAATTTCTAAATCAAAATCAAAGGACGACATATTTAAAGAACAAAAGAACGGGTTATTAAAATTTTATTTAAAAGATGGATGGCGTTTTAGGGTATCAACAACGGTTAACTTTAATTCCAACAATTTAATTTTTCCAGCTATTTCTTCGATATAATTAAATGTTTTTCCATCAATTTCTTGGCCGTGAAATGGAGAAAGTATTTCTTTGAGAGTTTCAATTTCCCCTATAATTGCTTCTGCTTCATTTGGTTGTCCAGAAAATAATTCTTCAACCGCCAAGGCAACACTTGTTAATTCTGGCTTTGAATTTTCTTGTTCATTTATTTTTTCCATACTTTATAAATTAAAAATGTGTGGCTGCTTACCAAAATAATATTTATTATATCACGCTCAACCTTTGTACGTTGTGATTATTTCTAAAATAGCTACAGTAGGCTGACAATTTTGCTCATGTATTGAAATGTCTGCATAATTCTGTGAGTTGTACTGATGGGTACGGTGAAAAACTGTTTACTTTAGATCAGATTCTCGAGGACAGCACCACAGGAGTATTTCCATTTTTATAGTCGCTCCGCTCCTTAAAAAATAGGTCAAGTACGAGTCGTGGAACGAAAAAGCCGCTAGGCGTACTCGAGTACGACAAGCGGCTTTTTACGTAGTGTGACAAACTTAATTATCTAGCGACTTTTATTTGAGAGCAGGTGGTAATGCGCCGATAATTTTTCTAGGAATGAAAAATTACTGGCGAAAATTCGCAATAGTCGCTACGCTCGTTTGCTCATTTTACCAAGCGAAGTGAGCGAAAGCTCGGTTCGCTTCTGCCATCTTGTGAGTATCTTCCTTCTTCTTGACAGCATTTCCTTCTTCCTTAGCGGCTAGCTTGAGTTCTTGAGCTAGAGCTTTGTGCATTGGGACACCTTTTTGTCCACGAGCTCCGTTGATAATCCAACGTAGGGCCAAAGCCATCCGGCGTTCTGGACGAACTTCACGAGGCACCTGATAGTTGGCTCCACCGACTCGGCGAGAGCGAACTTCCATCATTGGACCAGCGTTTCGAACAGCGGTATTAAATACTTCTAGTGGGTCTGCTGCGTCTTTGTCGTTTTTGATTTCTTCAAAAGCAGCGTAGACAATCTTGCGAGCGGTCTCTTTTTGACCACGAAGCATGATGTAGTTGATGAGGCGTTCAACGTCAACTGACTTGTATACCACGTCAGGATTAACGACTGGACGCTTCTTGATTGGTCGTCGCATATTTTTTAATTAATTGGTTCTTAAACGTCTTGCTACGACATTAAGAATGAGGAGTATGTAACAATCTCATTCTTCGCATAATTTGATTCCGAAGAGTTTCCCCTTGAATCGCGTCATATTATCTGTAGCGAATATAAACTATTGGTAATGTGGTCTATTTTTCTAAACTTAGTGAGCAAGATGCCTCAGATGCGAGGAGCTTTGTTAAATTTTTCTTCAACGTACACTGTGTACGCCTCAGAAGAATTTAACAAAAGCGACAAAGCAGGTGGGGTATATTTGCTAACTAAGCCTTAGGTTTCTTCGCGCCGTAGCGTGATCTACCCATTCTTCTTTCGGCCACACCAGTCGCGTCGTATTTTCCTCGAACAATGGTGTACTGTACACCGATGTCCTTCACGCGACCACCACGTACAAGTACTACAGAGTGTTCCTGCAAGCTGTGCTTGATACCAGGAATGTAAGCTGTAATTTCTTGCCCATTACTAAGTCGGACCCGAGCAATCTTTCGAATCGCTGAGTTCGGCTTACGAGGGGTTTTGGTAGTCACTCGAGTACATACGCCACGTTTGAACGGAGAGTTATAGTAGTTTGGATGATTCTCGATTTTGTTAAATCCAGAATGCAACGCACCAGTCTTACTCTTTCGTACTGGGTCGACTCGCTTCTTTCTTGTTAATTGTTGTATTGTTGCCATAAAGCTTGCCTACAATACTATATGTAGCTTTTTTTGCAACTACTTCACTTCAGCTAACCACCAATTAGAAACATCGTTATGGTCCGAGTAAGGTCGTATAGTGGTGGCCCCAGGAAAAGCATGAAGGCAATAATCACTATAGCGAAAGAAAGAGCGATGTTTCTTTCCAAAACGGCCCGAAAACCTTCATATTTAAAAGCCAAAGAATAAGGGAGTAATTTAGGCAATATTTTTGAGCCATCCAGTGGTGGAATCGGGACTAAATTAAATAAAGCTAAGAAAATATTAAGGACAATGATTTGCAGAGCTAAAACCAAAAAAGTTTCTGTTAATTGTAGTAAGTCAGCAAAGTGTATTAACGCCGCAAAGACCAAAGCAATGAAGACATTCGCTGCTGGACCGGCAGCGGCCACAATCGCTTCTCCCCACTTTTGATTAGTGAAATTATACGGATTATATGGCACTGGCTTGGCCGCTCCAAAAAGAAATGGTGAGCCGGTCAAAATAAGTAGGCCTGGTAAAATCACCGACATCAGTGGGTCAATGTGAACTAAAGGATTGGCTGACAGACGACCTTGCAAACGAGCAGTTGGGTCACCCAGCCAATTAGCAGCGTAGCCATGAGCCATCTCGTGTAATACGACAGAAAGCACTAAAGCGATAATCATGGCGATTTGCATTGGATCCATATGAACTCCATACTACTTATGAAAGCTTGCAATATCAAGTACTCGTGCTAGTATAGCGGGACTTAAAATAACGTTATGGCAAATAAATGTGATATTACTGGCAAGAAGCCACAAATGGGAGGTAAATATAGTAATCGTACTCGAGCGACTCAATTTAACCCGTCTGGAAATACTAAACGTTCTCCAAATCTGCAAAAAAAGCGTATCTATGTTGCTGAGCTAGGAAAGTCTGTCACGGTTAAAGTTTCAACCAAAGGACTTCGCACTATCGCCAAGAATGGAGCTTTCAAAACTCTACGAGCAGCTAAGTTGGTCTAATACCAAGAACACAAAACAAAAGAGCCGGCCCCTGCGGGGCCGGCTCTTTTGTTTTCTACTCTCTCCTCACTTTTTTTCCGTCACTCAAAAATACAATTGTTCCCTCCTCTGCTGTACTTAGGGTTTTTATTTTTCTTAAATTAACTTTATCAATCACTTCAGGATGGGGGTGCCCGTATGAATTATCCGAGCCAGCCGAAACAACAGCGTACTCCGGCTTTACCGTATCCAAGAATAAATCAGCACTAGAAGTGCGAGAACCATGATGACCGAGTTTCAAGACTTCACTCTCCAGTAACTGGCTGTATGATTTGGCTAAATACTCTTCAATATTTTCCGTAGCGTCACCAGTCAACATAAAACCAACCTCTCCATATTGAACTTGAACTACAATTGAAGAGCTGTTACTTTCCCAACTCTCGGGATTACCGTGTGGTGAAAGAACGGTAATTGTGGTCGAAGCACCAAGCTGAAAGACCTGTCCGGCTTCAGCTATCTGTACTTCTACCCCTTCAAACTCAACCTCCCTATCAAAAGCTTCAGACACTGCGGTCTCATTTTTATTATTTGTTCTCACAATATTCTCAACCTCATATCGTTGCAAAACATCAACCAAACCACCGATATGATCTTTGTCAGGATGGGTAGCCAACACTACATCAATAGTCCGATCAAAAACTGACATTTGTTTAGCCAACTCTCTAAGTACTCCGTTATCTGGTCCGCCATCAATCAGCATCTGCTTACCGTCGGGAGTAGTAATAAATATTGAATCACCTTGCCCAACATCCAAAAAAGCTACCTTAAGATACGGTGACTCTTTTGCTTGCCCTAGAGAAGCTAGTTGTTTATCAAAAAGAGAATCAGAGCCGACACTAAAAACCGTTAAGACCAAGACGAAACCTAAAACACAAATTCTTATTAGTATCTGCTTCTCTTGCACAGTAGCTACTTATCTCGCGAATAAAATTTTTTGCAAATGATTTGCAAATAGAACAAGCACAAAGCTGTTACTCCACCCAACGTATCCATCAACATATCTTTCTGGGCATCCCAAATATCACCTTGTGAACCAAGGAAAGCCGCTCCGGCTTCACCCCCGTAAGTAGCCGCAAACCACCACTCAATCATTTCATAAATAGCGGCCACTGAAATGATAAAGAAAAATGGAGTTAGATAAACCAACCATTTGGTATTAGCTAATTTACGAGCGTTTAAATATTCTGCCAATGGGTAAGCATAAAATCCAACTGTGAAGTGAGCTACTCGGTCATACATGTTTCGCTCAAAGCCAAAGAAATTATTAAACCAATCAAAAGGCACTCGTTCGAAAGTGTAGTGTCCACCAATTGTATGCATAAAAATCAAGACCGACATCAGGGCATAAGCAGTATTAGAAAACTGAATTCCTCGCCAATGCAAAAATATTAAATAGAGGACAATCAAAACAATGGGCAAATTTTCAGCAAACCAAACCTCTCGACTGAAGGGATTAATAGCTAAAAATGCAAAAACCACACCGTAAGCTACGAGCAAAACCTTTGGGAACCAAGAATTATTTTTCATCTCTTAATTCTACTATATTTTGAAATATAACTTTTTACCAGATTGAAACAGTTCTGTTATACTAATAGCAGTTAAAAAGTAAAAAATATTTCTATGCACTACACTGCCAAAACTTTTGATGTTCCGGAACTGGAGGGGATTAGCAGAGAGACAATCGAAGAACATATTGGTCTATATAACGGCTATGTTAAGCACGCTAATTTGATTCGAGAGAAAATCGACGCCTACAGTAGCGACCCAGACAACAACAGCTACGCCATCTCCGAGATGCAACGACGATTTGGGTTTGAATTTGGTGGGATGCGTAATCATGAATACTATTTCACGCAATTTGAAGGTGGAGCGAAGGCGCTGCCAGAAGGAAAGCTCAAAGAAATGATGACTACTCAGTGGGGTAGTGTCGATAATTGGTCAACTCGCTTCCATAAAATCGCCATGACTCGTGGTGTAGGCTGGGCCATGCTCTACATCGATCGACAAACCAATCAACTAGTCGAAACTTGGGTAGATGAGCAACAGCTCGGACAATTAGCCGACCTTGATATCGTCCTGGCTCTTGATATGTGGGAACACTCATATATGCGCGACTACCCCGCTAGCAAAAAGGGTGCTTATGTGGAAGCCTTTTTCAAGAATTTGAACTGGGAAGTAGTAGCCGGGCGCGTCGCTTAACGAAAGAAAATTGGGGTGTCGGTTGGGGCAGAATCACTTCGTGATTCTGCCCCAACCTTTTTTCGCGGAACACCTAACTCATCATCAAACTCCTCTTCAATAACCCACTCTGAAATATCATTGATTGTTTTTGTGGCCCTGACACTGACTAATTTATTCCTAGCTTCCCGTAGCGATAGCTGCCACAGCACTACTCCGAGTAAAAGATAACTCACTACTACCACGCTAAACGAAAAAGCGGGGACGATATATGAAGCAAATGATAACTGCGAAAACCACCAAGCTACTTCAGTGATGTAGGTTAAAGATAAATACGTCGGAAGGGCAAAAAATGTTGCTAATTCAGCTGAAATAAATCCAGTTAGCCCAGTTATAAAAGTCAGCAACATTGCTACTGGAACCATAGGTAACACTAGAACATTCACAATCACCGCCACCAGTGAAAACTCTCCAATTTGATATAGCAAAATTGGCAGTACGGCCAACTGTGTCGATATGGTGGCGACAATAAACGACCTAGTATTTAGAAAGTTCGGGATCTTGTAGAACAGAGTTTCTAAATGGGGAGAAATTAAAATCAAACCTAGAGTAGCAATGAAAGAAAGCTGAAAGCCGACGTCGTAAACTAGCAACAGAGGATTAATTAGCAGCATCCCTAATCCAGCCAGCATTAAGCCCCGCAAAGCAATGTAGTTACGTTTGGATACCTGAGTGACCAATAGCAAAGCTGCCATAATACTGGCTCGCACCACGGTCGCCGATAAACCAACTAATAGGGCAAAGCTAGTAATGGCTACAATGCCAAAAAACATTTTGAGTTTGGGACCAAGAAAATAACCCAAAATATACATCACAAAAATCACGACCAGCATGATGTTGTAACCTGAAAGTACCACGATATGAATAATGCCAGTTTTTCTAAAGGCCGCCTCCAGATCTTCACCTAAAGCCTGTTTGACTCCGAGCAAGAGTCCCTCTCCCAAACCTGCGGCAGGTTCAGAAATACTAGCTTCGATTTTTTGCATGAACG
Source organism: Minisyncoccia bacterium (assembly GCA_041736805.1). Taxonomy (GTDB): domain Bacteria; phylum Patescibacteriota; class Minisyncoccia; order Phycocordibacterales; family UBA918; genus OLB19. The sequence goes on along the minus strand of JBGSSW010000008.1, from coordinate 44,068 downwards.
CATGTTTGAAGTTTAGTAAGGTGGAAATGACCGCGTTACCCGAGCCACGCTCTAAGACTTCAATGGCCGCAAAAGAGACTTTGTACTCAATGCCTTTGGCTTTTAAATATCCAGGATAATTAAAAGTCCGACCCAAGTCAGTCTCAAAACTTTCTGGCCTAGCTAACTTACCTCTCACTTCTACCTCGTCTCCATAATTAATATCAGTGTACTTATCTATTGAGACTAAAAGTAAATCTTTTTCTGTTTGAACTTCAAGCTGAGTCGTACTTTCACGATTAATTGGTTCGGAAGCCACAAAACCCTTGAGAGTGATTGTTTTGCCAACCTCTTCTTCCAAAACTGAGTTACCGAAGTTCCAATTAATTACCTCAAGACGTAAGGCGCCAATCGAGAAAAAAATAAGTAGCAAACCCAGAAATAGCCATTTTTTTTCTTCAAATCTTCGCCATAATATTATTGAGATGAACCCAACAAAAACTAACCAGGTTATTACTGGTAAGGTAAGCGAAAATATCGTAGCGATAAATACGCCAGCAAAAAAACTTATCGTGGCCGTATAAAAGTAAAAAATAGACATCTTAACAACGGTTATAAATTAATTATAACAGCTGTAAAATTCTCACTTAAGATTACTTTCCGTCAAGAGCTTCGTTGACTAGTCTGTCAGCTTCTTTATTTTGTTCACGCGGAACGTGAGTCAAAATTAAATTAGGAAAGCTGGCCACCCGCATATTGTGAATTTCAATAAACATCGGTACTAATCCTGGTTCCTTGATTTGATATTCATTATTTAGTTGTTTCTTCACCAGTTCACTATCAAGACGAAGTTCAAATTGCATTGTCTTAGACTTACTGCCGTAGAGCTGCTTTAAGGTCTGGAGAGCCAGCATGACGCCATAATACTCGGCGAAATTATTGGTAGCGTTTCCTAGAGTTTGTTTAACTTCTCTAACTACTGTATCAGCTTCATTAATAATATAAACCCCAGCAGCAGCTGGCCCAGGGTTGCCTCGTGACCCTCCATCGGTATAAGCAATAATTTTTTCCATAATAGCCAGTATAACACTAAGAAAAATAAAGTCCCTAATAAAAAATTTAGCCCTAATTGAACTGCATAAATCCTATTTCTACAAATTTATCTTTTGTATAATTAAAGAATAGTTAATATTAAGACTTTACTTATGGATATATTCTTTTGGAAGAAAAAGGCTGAACAAAATAATCCAGCCTTTGCTCCCTATGAGGAAATTGATGCTAAGAGGACTTCCAAACTCGGTTACTTTTTTCTAATTTTAATGGTTATTTTTGGAGTTTGGCAAGGAAATAACTTTCTGGAAGCACTTCAAGATTCTATTAACAAACCACAAAGAAATTCCACCTGCATGGAAACCCTGGCCACCTACGCAGGTAATAAAACTTATGGCTATGACTATAGCTATGATTCATATTACTACCAAAACCAAGTTTGTGTTTTTAGTGATAGAGAAATTCGCTTATCTTTAGATCAGGCGTATAGGAACGAAGAGGTAAACCTTGTTTCAATAAAATCTGCTAACGAGAATATTTCTCAACTTGAAAGTGAGGTTAATTCGGCACAGTATAATCGAAATCAAATTGCAACCGACTACCAGTTGTCTCTACTTGAAAGTATAGCCAAAACTCAAGGAGCTGTATTTCAACAGGAAAATTTACAGACTGGAATTGTTACCCAGGACGAGTACTTGCGTCGACTTCAAACAATTCTAAGTACTACCATAAACAACCGTGACTTATTAATTACTAAACTGACCAACAACTTAATTCCCTACCAATCAGCGATTGATAAAGCCAGAGATGAGTACGAACATGAATTAATAGTAAATAAATTTTTACAATTCCTAATTAGTCTAGTATTAATTTTACCGTTATTTGTTTTTGTCTGGAGACGCTATCACTCTTCTAAACTAAAACGTTCTGAGTTTGCTATCATCTGGGGTGGTCTAGTAGCTACAGTCGGGATTCTTCTGGCTCAGATAATGCTGATGTTTATTTATGAGATTTTACCAAGACAAATCCTTGAACAGATATTTACATTTTTGGCCCAAGTAAAAATTCTCTGGGCTTTGCTTTACTGGCTAGGTTTTATCTTGGTACCACTTTTCTTTGGCTTCCTAATTTACCTAATTCAAAAAAAGTTCTACAACAAGCAGGCTATCATGATGCGAGCAGTTAAAAACGCTCACTGTCCAAATTGTTCAATGAAAATACACAACGGGATGAATAATTGCCCTGTCTGCGGCTATAAACTAAAGCAGTACTGCAAGTCTTGCGGCGCCATGACAGTAAGTGGATGTTCTTACTGTGAAGTCTGTGGAGTAAAACACGAAAGGCAGGAGTAAAGAGTTTAAAGTTGGCTAAAAACGCTCCAAATCCTCTGGATTTGGAGCGTTTTTAAATTTGCAAAATTTCTACTATCCGCAGCCGTGTTTGCAACCGGTTCATAAAGAAACTTTCCTCCAAATGGACCAAAAGTGAAACCGGGGATTCTGTAGTTGGTAAAGTTGAGAATTGCTGTGGGGTCCTAAAAAAAGCAATTGCTTCTTTGGCAAGTCCCTTGGTTTCAAAAAGTAACTTGGTGTGTTCTTTAGTTTTACCAAATACTTCAACTTTTAGTGGAGTAACAGATTTTATTAAGTACAAAGGCTTTCGATTTTCACAACCAAATGGTCCGCATTGTCTTTGAGCGCTCAAAAGTAAGTTAGATATTTCATCTAAAGTAATTTCAAAATCTACCAACATCGGTTCCACAATTTTTGCCTTAGCTCCCAATTTTTCGTAGGCTTTGACGATTTCTAGAGGCATAATGTGAATCTTTTCTTCCTTAACTGAAAAACCGCCAGACATATGGTGTCCACCAAATTCAGTAAAAATTTCGGGGATCTCATTCATGACTGTCACTACACTTACCCCACCACCAGAACGACAAGAACCTTTTAATACTCCATTACCATCACGACCCCACAGAAAGACTGGACGATTATATTCTTCAGCTAATTTGTTGGCCGCCAACCCAACTAGTGACGGACGCCAATCTGGATTACCTAGCACAATAATTGGCGGCTTATCAGTCATAAGTTCTAATCGTTTGTGCAGTTCCCTAGTCATCGAGGCTACCGCGCTCTTTCGTTCGAGATTTAACTTTTCTAAATGGTTAACTCGCTCTCCTGCCTCAGCTTCATCTTGGGTCGCTAACATGAAAAAAGCATCTTCTGGAGTGTCCATTCTTGAGGCCGCATTGATACGTGGGCCGATAGTAAAACCTATATCATCTTCGGTTAAATGTATTTGACTGGCTTTTTGTTTGCGAAGTAATTGCTGCAAACCCGGCCGACGCGACTTTCGCAGCACCTTAAGTCCAAAGTGAGCGAACACACGATTTTCATCTGTTAGTGGCACCATATCGGCGATAGTTGCAATCCCTACCATATCAAGCCACCACTTTTCTTGCCCAGGAGAAATTTTAAAATTACCTTTTTTGATTAAAGCCTGTACAAGTTTAAATATTACGGCCGCTCCACAAAGTCCAGTGAAGGGATAAGTACCTCCTACTTTTGGATTAACTACCGCCACAGCAGCAGGTAAATTCTTCTTAGGCTCGTGATGATCAGTAATTATTACATCAATACCAATTTTGTTTGCTAGAGTAACAGCCTCAATATCTGTAGTGCCACAGTCAATAGTAATTATAAGGTCAGGTTTCTGTTCCTCGTCGCTTAGTTTCAAAACCGCTTTTTCACTGAGTCCAAAACCATCATAGTGACGATGAGGAATATAGTTAAAAAAATTATCAAAACCCGCCGCCTTAAAAAAATCATGTAGTACTACCGCTCCCGGGATACCGTCACAATCATAATCACTAAAAATAATAATCCGTTTATTTTGAGAGATCGCTAGTAATATTCTTTCGACGGCTTTGTCCATATCGTGGAGTAAAAAAGGATTATGGAGATGTTCTTCATAGGAAGGATTGAGAAATACATTGGCTGCATCAGCTGACTTTATATTTCGATTATATAGTAAAGGACGAAGCCAAGAATTGTAGGCCTCTAATTCAGCCGAAGCCTCTTTCGGTAAAATCGGCATTACTTCATAGAGTGACATGTAGCGTATGGTAGCACAGGCCTACTTTACGGTATACTAGACCTGATTATGGAAACTATTTTCACCAAAATCATCAATCGAGAAATCCCAGCCAATATAGTTTATGAGGATAATTTTGTTATTGTTATCCCAGATAAATTTCCTTCTACTCCTGGCCAAATGGTAGTAATAAGCAAAAGGCAAGTGCCCTATATTTTTGACCTGACTGATGAGGAGTACTCCGCTTTAATGTCTACCGCCAAAATAGTAGCCAGAGCCTTGGATAAAGTATTCAGTACAGTAAGAACATGTCTGGTAGTTGAAGGATTTGAAGTTCCACATGTCCACGTCAAGCTCTATCCTTGTACTCAAGAAAAATTAGTACTCAGTCCAACCACAGAAGCAGCAGAAAAAGACTTACTGGATTTAGCTGAAAAGGTTAAAGCTGCGCTTTAAAAACCTAAAAGGGCGGAAGCAAAGCTTCCGCCCTTTTAGGTAGATTAATTTTCTAATCTTCTATTTCTTTAGTCTATCTAAAACCGGAGTTGAACCATGTTCAAGTAAGGTCAACATTGAGCCGCCACCAATAGAAATAAAACCAAATTTATCATTGAGACTTAGTTTTTCTACCGCGGCCACAGTATCTCCCCCTCCGAGTACACTAAATGCTTCGGCTGAGGAAATAAGCTTGGCTACTTCTTCGGTACTCTCTTCAAAACCAGCTTCGTAATTTCCAAAGGGACCATTCCATAAAATGGTTTTGGCTTCAAAAATATACTTACTAAGCATGGTCACAGTTTCTGGACCCATGTCGAATATTTTCTCGTTTGGTAAAACTGCCTCAGCCGCCTTAGTCTCAACTCCATTTGGACCTTCTACAACTACATCAATTGGTACTAGCAACTTTTCGTCCCAAAGGAAACTAGCTCCAGCCAATGAAACATCAGATACCAATGACTCACCAACTTCAAATCCTCTAGCCTTCAACATATCATTAGCCAATGCTCCTCCCACAAAGACGAAATCGTAGAGTTTTAAATATTTTTCTACCAGAGGCATCTTGGTTTCAAATTTGGCTCCACCTAAAAGAAAAAGTGACGGGTGCTTAGGTTGCATGACTTTTTGTAATTCAGTTACTTCCTCTGCCAAGGTAATCCCCGCATAAGCCGGTAGAGCTTCTGCCAGACCGAGAGTAGAGGCATGATCACGATGAGCCTCAGCAAAAGCGTCGTTTACGTAGATATCCCCGTAACTGGCAATTAAATTAACTAAGTCTTGGTTATTTTCTTCTTCACCAATATTTTGCCGGAGGTTTTCACAAAAAATTATTTCTCCATCTCTCATCTTATTTTTAAGGGAAGCAAAACCAGGGTCAGAAATATTTCCTCCCCACTTCATTGGTATTGTTTGGGATAATTCATCAAAAACCGGCTTTAGTGTCTCTTCTTTGTCTCGTCCAATGTGTGAGATAACAATGACCCTAGCTCCTTGCTCCGACAAATACTTTAAAGTTGGAATCGCTCTCCTTAAACGAAAAGAATTTCTAACTTTTCCATCTACCAACGGTACATTACAGGACGAACGTACAATCACGGTTTTACCCCTCAACGCTTCTACCTCAGTAATCAACTTCAATTCCATAAATATAAACTATTATTTTTGTGTGGCTTTAATAATTCCTATGAACTCCGTCGCTTGTAAACTTGCCCCTCCAACCAAGAAACCACCCATTCCTCCGTTTTCATATAAGTCTTTGGCGTTACTTTCTTTGACTGAGCCGCCATAAATTAAACGAACTTTTTCAGCCCATTTTCTTTCAAAAAGTTTTGTTAAAGTGCTGACTATAAACAGCTGCATTTCCTTTACATCTTCAGCAGTAGCCGTCAAACCAGTCCCAATGGCCCAAATTGGCTCATAGGCAATAACTACCTTTTGTAGTTGTACAGGAGTCAGCCCTTGTACCAAAGATCGCACTTGGGTGGCCACATCATTAAAAAATTGCCCTTGCTGGTCTCTGTTTCTTTCTCCAATACAAACAACTGGAATAAGCCGTCGTTTCAAAATAGCGTGGATTTTTTTATTTACTTGCTCATCTGTTTCTCCCAAAGCCCTCCTTTCCGAATGACCAACAATGATATATTCGACCCCAAAATTTGCCAGCATGCTAGGGCCAATCTCTCCCGTCAAAGCTCCCCTCTCTTCATAAAAAACGTCTTGCGCTCCTAAAGAAATTTTATCAGTCGGTTTTTTTGCTAGCTCAGGAATAAAAAGAAATGGTGGAGCAGTAACTATTTTCGTTTGATTATCCTTTGGTAATTTTTTTAGGATATTGTTAAACAAATTTTGAGCTTCCAATGCTGTCCCTGGATTCAATTTCCAATTACCAATTACTAGTGCTGATGCATTTTTCATATCTGAAAATTGTAGCACACTTAATTTAGGCTACTTTATAGTCAGGCAAACCCTACCTAACGTCTTTCCAGTCTGTCACCACATATACATCTGAAGTTTTAGGCACTAACGGTGGTGGACTACTTACCAAGTTTCTATCGTAACTGTTAAGTCGATTAGCAAAACCTGAAATGTGAATCCCTCCGCTTGTCCATTTAGTTCCCTCACGACCATTTGAAACAATGGTGCCATTAACGGTCAGTGAATTTCTGATTACATAACTGTCTAGACTTGCCGGCAATCCATTGCCTCCATTGGCAACATAATGATTTCTACCAAAACGACCGTTTTGAGCGACAAAAATACCATTTAAGGTCATGTCATTAGGAACATTAAGCCCCACTAAAACATCTTCTTCAGCAATAGCCAAAAGTCCAGAAGAAGTAGCTGAAGTGTAGGTTATGTTGTTGTTCAAAATTATTTGCGGACTGATAGCGGCCGAGGCAATGTCAGCCGCAGCGATAGTAATCTTTTTATCGACGACTCCTTCTAACCACACTTTATCTTGAACGAAAATTAACGGGCAGTTATTTGAAACACTGTAGTTTACTGCTGGGCCCAAAGCCGAGACAACGTGTCTTTCTTGTTGCCAAGCGTCTTCGGTTGTATATCCCCAATACTGAGTTGTATTAGTGACCCTTCTAACAGTTATCGTTCCCCCGTTATTAAAAGTGATTTGATAACCGTATGCTCCTGAGGGTGGTATATAAATTCCACCCGAGTTTGTCGCTTTATCTTGCATTTGAGCTAAATCAATAGTTAGGCCGACAAAATTAATTGGGGCGGAAGGAAAAGAAAATAGAGCTGGATTTGGATTGGCTGTGGTGGTGAAAACTCCATCTTCTGTACTATTTGGCGAACAACCAAAACTACTTGTACAGGTCCAACTTGCCTGACCACTTGTGACAGTTGAATTATTTCTTCCATCCATACGTATACCCCCATTTGAGTGATAGGGTCCAACTATAATACGATCGGACCCTGCCCAAACATTGGAGTTAATAATATATGAATATTCAGCTACGTTTGGTCTGGCGTACCTGGCCTCGACAGTTCGAGCCACCGTAGGATCAGTGTAGGTATAGCCGGTCGAAGAAACCTTAATAGATGAAACGTCACCACAATAAGAAGTACTAGCTACAGTTAAAGAGAATTCTCCAATCGCGGCTCCTTCTGGATCATAATATATGTGCGATCCTGTATTTGTAGTAGTGTCGTTTGGGTAATGAGCTAGGTGCCACTTATAATAATTTAATCCTCCTTCAGCAATATCAATTGACCTCTGAAGCTCCACCTTTTGATCAATCAGCCTGCTCTGAGTAACCACATAATCAATAAAGGAAGTAGTGATAACAAAGAAAATTGAACCGAACACTAACACTAACACTAACAAATAACCCTGGGCAGAATTCTGAATTTTATTTCCTCTAATACTTTTAATAATATTCATAGCTATAGATTATCCTTTAGGTTCCTGGGCGCAACTCCGCTGCGTAATAAAAACTCCCCCGGGTTTTTTAGTGGATCAATATTTACAATCACACTTACCTCTAGATATCTAACGTCAGTCAAGAGAGATGAGGTGCTGTTCAAAAAGACACCGTTTGTATCTGAATATGTGAAGGTGGGTACTCCTTGGCTAATATTTTGTACAAATTCAGATAACTTTTCAACACTACTGGGTGTAACTAAATTATATACTGGTGGCGAGCCAGATGCTTTGTAGGTATTCTTATAAAGTGTGGTTGAAGACAGCACATATTCGACATATTCGACAGAAGTATCTGTATCTACATCACTATAGAAACCTATTCTGTTTGGCTCAATTATTGCCATCGGAAAAGTGCCGTCATCAGCGTAAGTCATTTCTCTGACGTCACTCAACCAAGACTGAAGTCCTCTTCTGGCGTTATCAATCTCATTTGATTCAGCAATCGTGTAATTGTTTGCTTGGTATAAATTATCAATACTATTAAATATAACGAGTAGTAAAATAGTATAAATAGTCACTACGATAATAGTTTCTACTAAAGTAAAACCTGTTTGTTGTGAGTACTTAAACATAATATGCTATGGATTCAATACCACTGTCTGGACGGTATCTCCCGAAACATTTATAGAACTCATTAACTGCGTTGTGTAACCCGCAGCTGAAACTTCTAAATCGTAATCTGCTGCGTTTACTAAACCGCCAAAATATGTCTGTCCACACCAGCTTGTATCAGCGTTCCAAACTGAGGCTCCTCGGCTAAGTTTTACGGCTGCACCTATTACCCGTTCCCCAGTAGCGTTATTTACAACAACGCGTAAGTTGTCTGCTGAAGACGCTCCAACAAGTAAACTTAGAGATTCATCTGTATCAGGATTAAGCGAGAAAGGATTTTCTGAACAAGCTTCCTTAATAACTAACCCGGCACCTGGAGTCACTGAATAAGAATCCCATTCAATGTTTTCAAGACGAACTTCTCCATTTGAATCAGTTACAGTTGAAGTGCTGAGTTTATAAACTGGAGAAAATAAGTCATCAGAACCAATTACTTTATTGCCGGTTATAGTTAAATTATCACCTGAAACCACATTTCTAGATTCAACATAGTGAATCGTTAATTTATCTACTGTTGGAGTAACACTTGTATCAGTCGTGCTTAAAAATACCCCGACCACTAGGCTTGGGTAGCTTGACACGGATAAGCCGCTCAAGTTTATAAAATTGGTTGAAAAACCTACCAGGTTGCCGGGCAGGTCAGTTTCTGGAATTAAAGTAGCCGAACTGGTACTAGAATAAAATCTGACCCTAACATCAGTCGAGCCTGGTGTGACTGCTTCTATTTCAGCTACGCCCCAACTTTCGATTGTGGCTGGCGCTAATAAATTTGAAGTGACAGAACCATTTAAGTCATAAACACCACCAACTTCAGTCAAAGCCAATGTACTACTCACAATGTTAGTGTTACTAACATCGGACATACTTAGTAAGTCATCAAAATTTTCAACACTGGAATTAATTACCTCACTATTGAAGACCTTAATTGTTAGGCTACTGAGCTTATCAATCTGAAAATTCATGGTTGAGACATCACTTTCAAGTACAGCTACTGGCAAGGTCAATGGGTAGGGTAACGAAGTAGTTGCCACTCTAGTTTGGTCAGAAGAATAACCAGGAGCAGATACAAATATCTGATAGCCAGCAGCGGCAGGAGCGCCAGTAAAAAAAGCAGTGCCTGTAGCGTCTGTCTTTCTCGTAACATCCACGGTTGATGTGGTTGTGTTATTTATCAAGCGAACATCAATTCCTTGCAGAGGTAAGACATTGGCGTCAAAAACATTTACCCTAATGGTCCCGCCACCGGCAGTTGTTTCAATACTCTTAGGCACAACATTCGTTATTAAACTAAAGGACTGAGCTACTCCACCAACTAGCCAAGTGTATTCAATCTTAACTTTTTTGTAATCAGCCAAAATTGAATTGCTATCTAAGACCCCAAGACCATCAGCCGGGTCATCGACATATTCAATCAAAACTCGCTCGGCAAAATTAATTCCATTTAAAGTAACAGTTCTATTCTGTGGAATACTTCCATTAGGAATACCGGCGACTGTACCGACACTACTATAAGGTAAAGACCTTATGTACTCTGCCCTATCTGTCGACAGAGACAGGGCAGTCAGTTTTGCTCGAGACTGAGCAATTAGTTTCAGTGAGTATTCAAAAGCCACAAACAGGGCTCCAAAAATAATTACTGTGATGCCAATAACTACCAAAACTTCAACGAGCGAGAATCCTTTAGAATGTTTTTTAACATTGTCAGGAATCATATTTATTTTAGGCCATCAGAAATAGAATAGATCGGTGCAATCATGGCCAAAGCAAAGAATCCAACCCCCCCTCCAATAACCACCATTAATAAAGGCTCGATAATTGTTGAAAGATCTTTAGTCTTTCTTTCTACTTCAGTTTCATAAAAAATAGCTAACTCCCCAAGCATTCCAGAAATTTGTCCAGTTTCTTCACCTACTAAAATCATTTCTCCAACTAGAATTGGGTATAAATCTGTTCTCTCAATAAAGATTTCTGACAAGGGAGTACCTTTTTCTACTCGTAAAGCCGCTTCGGCTAAAACTTTTTTATAAAATACATTTTGGACAACCTCTCCAGTAATTTCGATTGCCTGAATAACGTCTACGCCAGAGTTAAGCAGCGACGAAAGAGTTCTGGCAGTACGCGCTGAGTTTGTTTCCTTGGCCATAACTCCGACTATAGGCAACTTCACCACCAACCATGAAGAAACAATCTTTCCTGTCTTAGAACGAAAGAAATATATAACAGCGACTACAAATCCAACCAAACCTAGTAGCGTAATAATTGTATTTGCAGCAAAGAAATCACTGGTGGCAATCAAAAACTTTGTCGTGGCTGGTAATTCCATGTCCATACCTTTAAAAACGCCCGTTATCTTTGGCATTACGAAAGCCATCATCAAAATACCAATAATGACCATGATGGATAAGACGATAGTGGGATAAATCATCGCCCCCTTAATCTTTTTCGTTAAACTACTTGCTCTTTCCATTTGAACCGACAAAGTCTTAAGTGATTCAGCCAAATTACCGCTCTCTTCACCAGACTTTATCATGGCAACATACAAGTCACTGAAGACTTCTGGAAATTCCTTGAGAGCTTCAAAAAATTGCTCGCCGTTATTTATTCTCTCCACCAACCTTTTGGTCACATTTTTGGTTTTTAGGTTCTCACTTTGACGCTCAATAACTGACAGTGCCCGCGTCACAGTAAGTCCAGCGGTAATCATTGAGCCAAGATTTCTGGTTAACATAACCAGTTCATCAGTCTTGACGCGACTAAGCATCAAATTTAACTTCTCAATATTCAAAAAATTCTTCACGCTTGAAGTAGATTTTTCTTCGATGCTTGAAATTCGATGTCCACTGCTTCTGGCGATATCGTAAACCGCATACCTATCATCGGCAGTTACATTTTGGGTTACTTTCTTACCCTCCTGATCCTCACCAACATAAGTAAATATAGGCATATATTTTACTCATTAATTACTCGTAGAACTTCTTCAATACTAGTAAGTCCCTTAGCGGCTTTATAAATACCATCCTCAAGCATAGTAAGCATTCCTTCTTTTCTAGCTTGTATTTCTATCTCATCGCCAGTCTTACCCGACATGACCATATCTTTAATTGTTGAAGTCACCTCTAATACTTCATGAATTCCCATTCGGCCTTTGTAACCATCTTCGGTTTGACCTTTTTCTTTTGGCCGATAAAAAGGAATATCATTCCATGTTGCGCTATCCTTAACAATTTTTTCTTCCTTCAGAGTATTTAAAACTGAATTAAGGTCTACATGAGAAGAAAGTTCATCCCGCTCAGCCTTAGTCAGAGTATAGGGCAACTTATCATCTGCTAACTTGCGCACGAGTCTCTGGCCAATTGCTACCCGTAATGTTGAAACTAACAAGAAAGTCTCTACTCCCATATCTACCAACCGAGCTACCGTCCCCGAAGCTGAATTGGTATGCACAGTAGCTAACACCAAGTGTCCAGTTAAAGCTGCGTTTATTGCTAGGCTCGCCGTCTCTTCATCACGAACTTCCCCCACCATGATGATGTCAGGGTCTTGCCGCATTAAAGAACGGAGTCCAGCCGCAAAAGTGAACCCGATTTCTGGCTTAACCTGACTTTGGTTCACGCGCGGCATTTGGTATTCAATCGGATCTTCAATCGTAGAGATATTTACCTCGGGTGAATTTAGTAAATCTAGTATAGTATAAAGTGTAGTAGACTTACCTGAGCCAGTCGGACCGGTTACTAAAATAATTCCTGTTGTAGCTCTGGTGGCTTTGTGAATCCTTTCCAAAGTAGTCCCATGAAAACCAATTCCTTCTAAAGAAAATCCACTTCGACTTTCCCTTAGCAAACGCATAACGATTTTTTCACCAAAGAAAACCGGTAACATCGAGACCCGGAAAGCCACTTTCTGTCCGTCCATTTCCATCTTGAAACGACCGTCTTGCGGTAGTCTTTTTTGGTCCAACTTAAGATTTGAAAGGACTTTAATACGAGCGACCAATGTCCCAGCGGCGTGCTTAGGTAACTTCATAGCATCACTCAAAATACCATCAATACGATAGCGAACTACGACTTCTTCTTCCATTGGTTCAATATGAATATCCGATGCACCCTGAATAATGGCATGTCGAAGCAAAGTATCGACAATGCGCACCACTGGTAAATCTTCGGCCATTTTCTTAAGGTCTTTTTCGGAAAGTTCTTCTCCACTCTGATCAGCAATAACTTTTAGGGCTGATGCGTCTTTCATGATAATCTCGCCAAATTCATCCTTGAGGGTTTTCTGGTACTGACGCAAAGCCCCCCGCATTGATTCAGTGTCAGTCAGACGAGGGAGGATTCTTAGACCAACTTTTTTCTTGACGAAATCTATCGCTGGTAAGTCTGCTGTATCAAGCATGGCCACCTCTAGTTCCTTTTCAGTCTTTCGAAAAGCAATAATATTATGCGTCCGGGCCACCGGCTCCGGAATCATGGTTAAAACCTCAAAATCAATCTTGGTGTCTTTAAGCGAGACAAATGGAACCCCGAGTACATATGATTCAACTCGGCGCATATCATCCTCAGTCATATGACCTTGGGCAATTAAAGCCTCAGCTAAAGTACGTCGTTCATCTTTGGCTATTTTTTCCACAGCCGCAATATCTGACTTTTTGATTAAGCCAGCATCAAGAACGAAACGCTTGAGTTGTTCATCTTGTATTCGCACAACAATTCCAAATGAGCTAATAAGAGCTACTTGTTTATATTGTATCATCATTGCAAACAACAAGTCCTAACTAATTCCCACAATTATTTTTTTACAAAACGAAGAATCCCCACAACGTCTTTCATGCTCAAGCATAAATAACGTTGTGGGGTTACCACTGTGCCATCTGAACCAAAATTAACCTTAATTCAAGAGGGTCAATCAATTCAGATTGCTAGGTTCTTTATTGTGTTTAACTTTTCATTCACTAAGACGCGAGCGGATACATTTCCTAGTCTTTTTTCCACTAACATCTGAGCAAAAGGAAACTGCTCCTCGGCTCTCAGTCTGGCAATTTCTATAGCCATTCTGAATGAGATAAGGGTTTTTCGCTTGAATTCCCTATCTTTTTTACTGCGCCGGCCGCCGATTTCGGTTTGGAGCATTTTCATTACCTTTGGATCAAGCTTGCCCAGCCTGATGTAATTTCCCACCTGCCAATGCGTCAAACCAATTTTTTGACCTATATCAACCCTCTTAAAGCCCTGTTTTAAAAGACTAAGCACCATTTCAATCAAATCAATGTGTTTTTGATTGAGATTTTCAGTAGCTTCGGCTGGTTTACTGTAAAAGTTAACCTGGAAAACATTAGAGCTCATCGTTTCCCTCCTAGAAAAGTTGCTGAACGTTAATAAGAACTAAACTCAACGTGAGTTTATATTTAATATAGCCTTACAAATAAACTATTGTCAAAAACAATAAGCGCTAACTATTAGATAAAGACTTTACATTTCCTTTTCTTCTATATATAGTATTGGGACTGTTTGAATGCTCGGCTTGTGCCGGGCTTTCTTTATAACAGTGATAATTTGAGAAAAATTACTTTATTAAAAAAGATTAAATTATTATTATGTTTGACCTAAAAGTTATTAATGCAGTCCTACAGGAAATGGAGGAGGAACGCGGTATTCCTCGTGAAAAAATGATTGAAGCGATTGAGCAATCGCTAGCGACTGCCTACAAAAAAGAGTTTGGTAAACGAGGACAAATTGTCACCGCCAAATTTGATTTAGCAGCTGGAACAACCAATTTCAACCAAATTAAAATCGTGGTTGATGAAAGTATGCTAAAGGCTGAATCCGTCGAAGGTGAAGAAATTGAAGAAGACGAAGAAGCAGAAGTGGAGGGCGAGAAAAAAGTTCGCTTCGATGAGGAAAAGCACATCATGCTCACTACTGCTCGCATGATTAAAAAGGATGCTCAGGCTGGCGAAGAATTAATCTTCCCACTTGAACCCAAAGATGACTTCGGTCGGATTGCCGCGCAGACAGCCAAGCAAGTAATTGTCCAGAAAATCCGCGAAGCTGAGAAAGACGCGGCCCTCGCTGAATTTGGTCAAAAAGAAGGTGATATTGTCATTGGACATGTCCAGCGTTTTGAACGAGGGAATCTCTATGTCGACCTTGGTCGAGTAACAGCTATCATGCCTTATGATGAGCAAATCCCGGGTGAAAGATATAAACCAGGTGAAAGAATACGCGCTATTCTACTTGCTGTAGAAGAAACTCCTCGAGGAATCTTTCTCAAGTTATCACGTTCTCATGCTAATTTCCTATCTGGTCTCTTTGCGATTGAAGCTCCAGAACTTCAGAGTGGTACTGTCGAAGTAAAGGCTATCGCTCGTGAAGCTGGAGCACGCTCTAAGATTGCTGCTTACGCTCATGATCAACACATTGATCCTGTCGGTTCACTGGTTGGACAAAGAGGGGTTAGGGTTTCGACAGTAATGAGCGAACTAGGTGGTGAAAAAATCGATATTATTGAATGGTCACCAAACAGCGCCGAGTTCATTGAGGATTCTCTATCTCCGGCCCAAGTCATGGGTATAAAGATTGTTTCCGAACCAAATGAAGTAACTGGTGAGCGTGGCCATGCTATTGCTGAGGTGGCTCCCGACCAACAATCTCTAGCCATTGGACGTGGAGGACAAAACGTTCGCCTCGCCGCCAAACTAACTGGCTGGAAAATTGATATCGTTTCTGCTGAAAATAAAGAACCTTTGGCTGAGGCTGATGAAAATGGAAACGTTGATATTGAAGCTAACGTAGATACTCCAGTTGGAAGTGACAATGATGTACTAGAAAATGAAGATGCTACTACGACCAAACCAGAACTAGTAACCGAAGATGAGTCCACTAACGACCGGAATACAAACCCTGACAATGAAGAAGAAAATGAAATTGATACTCCAGAAGAAGCAGAGGCCTTGGTAGCTGAAGCTGAGGAGGAAGAAGTGGAAGAAAAGAAAAGTTAATTGGTTTATCTATTATAAAATAATAATATTTGACTATGAATCTACTACACGATATCGCCCCCGGGACACCTGAAGAAATGAATGTGATTGTCGAAATTCCAAAATTTTCAAAGAATAAATACGAAATTGATAAAGAAACCGGGATAATTGCGCTAGACCGAGTGATGCATTCGGCACAAGACTACCCATTTGATTACGGATTTGTGCCGCAAACCCTTTTTGATGATGGGGATGCTTTGGACGTAGTTTTGATCACAACCTATCCGCTTGCCCCAGGAATCTTAGTCAAAGCTCGTCCGGTAGCTATTATGGAAATGATTGATGGTGGAGATAGAGACGACAAGGTTATTGCTGTCCCAGTAGATGATCCTCGGATGGACGATATCAAAGATATCGGCGATTTAAATTCACACTTCCAAAAAGAAATGTCTCACTTCTTTGAAACTTATAAAAAAGTTCAAAACAAAGAAGTTACAATTGGAAAATGGCATGGAGCGAAAGAAGCCAAAGAGGCTTTTACCAAAAGCTGTGAAGTATACCTAGCCGACAAAAATAAATAAATCTCAGAACTAATTTTATAACCCCCACTTACCGATTCTCGGTGTGGGGGTTATACTATGTACATTAAGAAGTAATTTATTAAGATCATGGATATAACCCTTTCTAAAAAAATTATTATCACGGCTGGATTATTAGTAGTTGTTTTTTCTTTGTCTATTCTTGTGGCAAAGGCACACGATGATACGGAAGAACATAATGCAAAGCACTTACAAGAAGCTAATGCAGAAAGTGGTTCCTCAATCACACCAGTTAAAAATGCTTCAAGTTCAACTCCAAGAGATGGGCGTGGGGAAATGGAGAGAGTACTTGAAGAGAGACGAAATAATTTAGAAGAGAGACAAGAAGACAGAGCTTCAAGCACCGGACAACGTCAGGAAAATCGTGCTGAAGTAATAGAAGAAAGACAAGAGGCTAGAGCTTCTAGTACTGAAGCCAGAACAACTCTCCGAGTCGACAGACAAGTTGAATTAGATAAATTAAGACAGCAACGAGTTCTGAATCTATCCGCCAACATTAGCAATCGCATGGAAGCGGCTATTGAAAGATTATTTAATATCATCAGCAGGCTAGAAGAACGTATTATTAAACTAAAGAAAAACGGTATCGATACCGAAGCGGCTGAATCAAAATTGCGCGAAGCGGCCCAATTTCTGTCTACCGCTAGAGC
Organism: Minisyncoccia bacterium; assembly: GCA_041736805.1. Taxonomy (GTDB): domain Bacteria; phylum Patescibacteriota; class Minisyncoccia; order Phycocordibacterales; family UBA918; genus OLB19. Next base: position 27,169 of record JBGSSW010000008.1, on the reverse strand, counting down.
TAGTTTAGTAAATATAGATAAACAAGTTAGTGACGCGACGACCTCTACAGAGCCAATCTCTAGATGGGAAAAGGTGAGAGCAACATACCAAGAAACTGGAAAATTAATCCGCTCTTGTCACCAAGCGCTTAGAGAAACCTTGTCACTTTTAAAAACGGCCTTGGTTGAATCCAGAGTACGAGCCGACTCCAGCGCAACTACCACCGAAGAAAATTCCCTTCGTACTAATGAATAAAAATTAAAAAATAAATCTATTTATCATGACTAACGAACCAAATTTTGAAGGTGAAGAAATGAAGTTGCCGACTCAGACAAATAATCCTATTAAAGATTCCCAACCTCGAAAAGAGGTAAATGGAACAGTGGTTATAATTCTTTTTATTATTTTAATCCTAATCATGGCCGGGCTCTACTACTGGTACAAAATAGCTTCCGTTATCCCTCAACCAATAGAGACAACGACCCGCCCGACGCTTGAAGTAAATAAAGAACCTGAGACCACTACGGCCACTGCTCAAACTGAAAGTTTCACTGTCATTAGCACATCTGATGAAATTGAAGCCATTGAAGCAGATTTGGAAAGTACTGACTTGAACAACTTAGAAACAGAATTAAATCAAATTGATGCCGAATTAGAAGCTTCAACTCAGTAAGTACATAATCTAAAAGGCTGGGCAGACCTTCGGTCTGCCCAGCCTTTTATTACTTCAACACCAAAGCAAAAGCCGGCGCAGGCGTCGGCTTTTTTCATCTTGTTGCAATTATCCTACTTCCGCCGACTTAAGAAGACAAGGTCACCATGCCCGACCGCATGTGCCTCATCGAAGGCTAGCGGCCTAATCTCCCGTGGGTACGCTTCACCCAAATCGATGTCCAACTTCTCGGCAGTTGATTGTTTGGGAAGGTAGAAAACTTCGAAGTTCGGCCCGAAACTGACCGTCGAAACCTGCTTCAGGTTTGGAAAAGTACGCCTGAGTTCGAATTCGAGAATGGGATAGTACATATCCCCGAACTCATCGTTCAACACCATCAAAGCCTTGAGCGGTTCAGGAACGTAACCCAACACAATGGCATTGCTTGGCAAGTTTGAGCCTAGGGGTTCAAGAGCAGCAATTTGCTCTGCCGTGACAGCCCTCAGCCTTTCATCCAACATGGCTAGGCCAGAAAAGTCGTAGAGATGGAACTTCACTTTCGGGGATACCATAGCAATTCTCCAATACACAAGGACAAGCCATCTAGCACTTACCACCACGGCAAGGACTCTGACTTCTAAAATCTAGATTAACAAAAACTTATCGTTTTGCAACACAACCTAATTTTTACAATCTGGTTGCAAATCTTTTATATTTACGTACACTAGCCCGTACTATGTCTAAACATTCACACAACCACAATCATCATGCCCATGATATTGATTTTAAAAAGGCTTTTACTGTTACTAAAGAAGAAAAATCACAAGTAAAAATTACTGGCGAAATTCCTTATGCCGAACTCTTGCACGAAAGAGCCTCTGCCATTAAAGCTCTGGGAGCTAATGTCGAACTAGACGGTTTCCGTAAAGGTCATATTCCTGAATCAGTACTAGAAAAACACATCGGTGAAATGGCTATTTTGGCTGAAATGGCGGAACGTTCAATTGCTCACATGTACCCACATATATTAGAAGCTCACGCGATAGACGCTATCGGTTACCCTAAAATTGAGCTGACTAAAATCGCTCCCAATAATCCCCTCGCTTTTACCGCTACCGTGGCTGTCATTCCTCCTGTCACACTAGCTGAATACAAAGAAGTAGCTAAAAAAATAAACAAAGACAAACCTTCCGAGGAAGTGACAGAAGAAGAACTGACTGAAAAAATTAATGACATCTTAAGACAGAAAATCGCCTACGAAAAACTACAAAAGAAAGCTACTGCTCCAGTAGAAATTGATGGTGACTCAAAGCCAGAGACAATAGACAAGGAAGTTGAAAAAGAAGAAAAGATTGAAATTCCAGAACTAACTGATGAAGTGGTAAAAGGACTTGGTCAACCAGGGCAATTTGAAACTGTCGACCAGTTTAAGACCATGCTGCGGGAACACCTAGAAATTGAAAAGAAGCGTGATGTTATTGCTAATCACCGAGCCAAAATCACTGACGCCATTATTGACGGTAGTACGATTGAACTGCCACAGGTTTTGATTGATTCAGAGCTTAATCAAATGTTTGCTCAAATGGAAGAAGATTTGCAGCGGGCAAACCTAAAGATGGAAGATTATCTCAAGCACATTAAGAAAACTAAAGATGACCTAAAGGCTGACTGGTCACCAAGTGCTGAAAAACGTGCCAAGCTACAACTGATCCTTAATGAGATTTCCAAGCTTGAAAAAATAGTAGCCGATGAGAAGGCCGTTGAAGAACAAGTAAAGGAGTTACTCAATCACTATAAAGACGCTGATGAAATGCGGGTCCATACTTACGTGGCTTCTGTACTCACCAACGAAGCCGTGATGAAAATGCTCGAGGAGGTGAAGTAAGGATCTATAAAAAAGTTTTAAGCCCCGTTGCACTTCGTGCAACGGGGCTTTGGCTATCGAATTAGACCTAAGTGACCTCTGGGTCCCATTTGTGTTGTCCACCCGGGCACTGAAGTCTAGGACCAGAAAGAGACACCAAGCTCAACCTTCCTTCACACTTGGGACAAGGGCCACCTTGATAAGTACGCCTGGCAAAAGGTTCAGACGACTGCGCCTTTCTTGGCTGTTCCCCGATGAAAGCCAATGGTTTCCTTTCTTCAGTCATATACATTCTCCTGGTTATTTAAGAACAATGCCCAAAGTTTGGACACAAAAGTAACTATGAACCTAAAAATCATTATTTTCAAGCCTTTCTGTGCAGTTTTATTTAATCTAGCTAGATGAAACATTTTCTGCTATTATCTGTCGCATATGTCAAATAAAGAATCTGAACAAATCAGCAACTATATGGTGCCCATGGTAATTGAAAAGACCCTCGGTGGTGAACGGGCTTACGACATCTTCTCTCGCCTGCTTAAGGAACGCATCATCTTTATTACTGGTGGTATTGAAGACCACATGGCCAACTTAGTAGTAGCCCAGTTACTTTTCCTCGAATCAGAAGACCCGAAGAAAGATATCTATATTTATGTTAATTCTCCCGGGGGAAGTGTTACGGCTGGTTTGTCTATTATCGATACCATGTATCACATCAAGCCTGATGTAGCGACTGTGTGTGTTGGGATGGCGGCATCAATGGGTTCCCTGATTCTTTCTCAAGGAGCTAAAGGTAAAAGATTTATGCTGCCAAACGCTGAAGTAATGATTCACCAACCCTCTGGTGGAGCGTACGGGCAAGCTTCCGATATCGATATTACTGCCAAGCACATCATCAAGACTCGCGATAAGTTAAATAAAATGCTCGCCAAAGCGACCGGGCAAAAGCTAGCCAAGATTGAGCAAGACGTTGACCGTGATTTCTTTATGGATGCCGAAGAAGCTGTAACTTACGGGATTGTCGACAAGATTTATAAATAGGATTTGGGTGAAGTAAAACAGCCGGCACGCTATGCGTGCCGGCTGTTTTACTTCCTGCTATACTTCTGGTATGGTACGCGAAGATGATTGATACTGTTATGACTGAACTAATCACGATGAACCATTTAGTAATTGTTAGATTGAAGAATTATGCCCCCATCACTAGTTATTGCTCTGGCAATGCTCGTGCTTGGTGCAGCTATTGGATACTATTTTAGATATCTACACGCCCTCTCAAAGAAACGCTCTCTAGAACTTGATATTAAAGAAAGAGAGGTCGCGGCCGAAAAGAAAATTATAGATATACTTGAAAAAGCTGAAGAAAAAGCTGCTGCTACCTTGCATGAAGCAAAGACAGAAAGAAAAAGTTTGGAAGAAAAGCTATCACAAAAAGAAACCCACCTCCTAAAAAGAGAGGAGCTTCTTGATGGCAGACAGATAGACCTAGATTCTCAAAAAGAACTGGTTCAGGATAAAATCAATGAAGTTAAATCAATCAAGTCTCAACTTGATGAAAGAAAAAATGATATAGAAAAAAAGGTAGCTGAAGTAGCTGGACTATCAAAAGAACAAGCTCTGGAACAGTTGGTAGCAAAAGTTGAAGTTGAATACTCAGACGACCTAAGAGCTCGTTTAGAAAAATTAGACAGAACTAGTTCAGAAGCCTACGAAGAAAAAGCGCAAAATATTTTACTAGCCGCTATCCACCGTGTAGGCAACAATGTCCCCTCTAATGTCATGACAGCTCATGTCGAAATACCGAGCGACGACCTCAAGGGTAAGGTCATCGGAAAAGAAGGAAGAAACGTTAGAGCTTTTGAAAGAGCGACTGGTGTAGACGTCTTGATTGATGAAACACCAGGTTATATTGTTCTTTCTTCTTTCGACCCTATTCGTCGTGAAATTGCTAAAGTGGCACTTGAAGCTCTACTCAAAGATGGCCGTATCCAACCAGCCAAGATTGAAGAGGCGGTTGATTTGGCCCGTAAAGAAGTAGCCGGGACCGTCCGTAAAATGGGCGAGAAAGCGGCCTATGATGCTAATGTACCAAATCTTCATCCAGACTTAATCATGATTCTGGGCCGTCTACATTTCCGAACTAGTTATGGTCAAAATGTTCTCTGGCACTCTGTAGAAATGGCTCACATGGCTGCCATCATTGCTGAAGAAGTAGGCGCTGATGTCGCTGTCGCTAGAGCCGGAGCCTTACTTCACGATATTGGAAAAACAGTTAGCCATGAGGTAGCCGGGACTCACGTGGAGATTGGTATTCGAATCTTAGAAAAATACGGTGTAGATCAAAAGGTAATTTTAGCCATGCGTGCTCACCATGAAGAATATCCTTATGAAACGCCAGAATCAATCATTGTTCAAGTGGTTGATGCCATTTCAGGAGGAAGACCGGGGGCTAGACGTGATTCAATCGAAAACTACATTAAACGTTTAACTGATCTTGAAGCCATCGCTACGACTCTTGATGGTGTAGATAAAGCTTTCGCTATTGCAGCTGGTAGAGAAATTCGAGTTTTGGTAAATCCAGAAACTTTAACGGACCTAGAAAGCCACACTTTAGCTAGAACTATTGCTACTACAATTGAAGCTAAACTGCGCTATCCTGGGGAAATTAAAGTCCACGTGATTAGGGAAACTCGTGTTGTCAGTTACGCCAGATAACAAAAAATGCTAGACAAATTGTCTAGCATTTTTTGTTATTGAAAAAGAGCTAATAACATTACAACATAAAATAAATGAAATGGAAGTCGTTGCAGCTCTGATACGTTGATATATAATGTGCGTAAGCCATTTTTAACGGCAAGGTGTCTGAAATATCACTCACCACACATTATCACTCTTAGACCATAAGTTTCTAAATCTATGAATAAAGCAGATATCATCAGTAAGGTGCACGAAGTACTAGGTTCAACTAAAGCAGATGCTGAACGAGCAGTTGACGCAGTGTTTGGAAGTATTGAAGCTACAATGAAGGATGGAGACGCAGTCTCAATTGCTGGCTTTGGAATTTTCGAAGCAAAGATGCGGGCAAAGCGAGATGCTCGAAATCCTCGTACTGGAGAAACTGTTGTTGTTCCAGCGATGAGAGTACCGAAGTTCCGAGCTGCTAAGGCACTTAAGGACGCCGTAAAATAATTTCTAAATAAAAATGCCGCCTCCTTTCAGGAGGCGGCATTTTTATTTACCCATCAATATTCATTTACCATAATACATTCCTGTACAACTTACCGAAATATTTACACCTATCCACAAGCAAGGTAATAATTCTTGTGTTATTATATTTAAGTAGCGGAGGTAATAAACGCTATGTGGAAATACAAGGCGTTCCTCGCTATTTCCCATCACAATTGGTAAAAGCTCCTACAGCCATGGGGCTTTTACTTTGTTTGCTTTTCCCCTCCCTAATTGCTAACATGCAAAAATCTAAATATTAAAAAAAATTATATGTTTACTACTATTATCAACGATTGCAAAGATGACAACGCTCGTGGGCGACAAGAAAGCCGTATTGCTTCCCTCTTAGAAACTGGTCTTTCTTTTATCGGTGTCGAAAGTGACTTAGAGGCTAGTATGCAGCTAGTCGACGTTCTAGACGCCACCGAAGGCCGTACAGGGCTAGTACTGGTAAATGTAGCTCCTCGTGGTGGCCACACCATTAAATGGGAGAATGGTACCCCTTTTGGCTATTTTAAATACGGAGAAACCTTGGTCGTAGCGAGTGTGGACGGCTATGTTTTATCGGCTGTAAAAAAGCTTGGTATCTTAAAAAACTTCTCTCTTCTCGATACTCACACCTCAGCCGAGACAATGCTAGCAGCCGGTTTTATAGATGAAGTCGCCGCCAAGCAAATACCCACTACTCAATTCCGTAGTTTTGATTTTATTCCCAGGGCAAGTGTCTTTATGGCCTTAGGAAACACTCTACCCAGTACAGATTACAGCCTAGATAATATTCCAGACTTACCCAAAGCGATTTGGCATATTGATAATTTCGGTAATTGTAAAACCACCCTACTGACTGAAGATATCAATCTAGATAGTTTTACTCAAACGCACTTTGGTGGTTTGTCATACTTTGAACAATTGCGTAATTTACCTGACGGAGAAGTTGGCTTGGTTCATGGTAGTTCAGGCATTAGTGACACTCGTTTCATTGAACTCATGTCCCAGAGACACAGCTTCGCTAACACTCACAATGTAAAAATTGGTGATGATGTTTTTAGTGACCAATCTTATTTTAGGAAAGCCACTGATTAAATTCCAAGCAGCTTTCTACGTAACACAAAAGGCCGACAGCTTCGCTGCCGGCCTTTTGTGTTGTTAAAATTTAAAATTCTGGTTCATTTAACCTAACTCCGGTTGTAAAATTTCTTGAACTTTTTCAATAAAAGCTATTTTTTTGTCTTCGGGGAAAAAGTCTACTATCGCTTGATAATCCTCTTCAGTTAAATATCTTTCTGCTTCAGTTTCTAACATTACTCTTTGCAATCGCTCCCGGTTTTCTTTTTTTACTGGATCAATATTCCAGAAATCTCTAAACAAGCTAGAGAAGTATTCATTCCACGCAAGAAAAATCTCATCTTCATTAGCTGGGTGCTCACCATCACTTTTTACTATCAAACTTTTAAGTTCCTCCGGTATCATGTACCACATCAATCGTGGTTCCGCCCACATACTATGTTCTGCTCCAATTTCCATTCCAGGATTTTCAGCAAATGTTCCTCCGGCTTCTTCATTATCTTGTGAGACTTTTGGTATTTCTGGATTTAGCATACCTTAAAAATATAGCATGTATTTATTCGAGCTGTAAAACCTTCAATTATTAGTTACGTGGTTTTGTTAGATAATTCAAAAATAGAAAAAGCCGCCTCACAGGTGGCTTTTCCCTGGTTGACGGCGTTTGTGTAGTTTTCAATCTCTTCCCCAACCTGGATTTCCACCGATGTCCATTCGGCCGAAGTCTGCTCCAAAATTAGTGTGTCTATTCAATGTTCTCATTTGCTGTTGCCTCGCTGCCTCGGACTTTCTCCAGACAGCAACAATGGAACGTAGACGCCACTTCTGTACAGAAAGTGGCGTTGGACTATTAAGCATGAGCGCCGCCAATTTGAACTTCTCAGCATGCTCCTGTTGAGCTTCATGTCCTGTCGCCTCTGAGTAAAGTAAGTCTCGCAAACGATCGTTTGAACCCTCGAAGACAAGACAAATGTATGCCTTTGGTGGAGATTTTGGTAATCTCTCCCTTAATTCCGGCTGATAAAGAACCTTATACATCGTTAACTCCAAAAGTGAACGTTACGATAATAAACTACTAGAAAAGAAAAAAATCGCAAGTTTTACTTTAATCATGTTGGCTGTGCACCTTGTGGGACGATGTTAGAACGGTTTTGGGCCCTACATGTTATGATTAATTTATATGGAAAATAACACATTAGAGTCTTCTAAAGTGGAGTCTACCTTCTCTTCTTTGCATAAGGTTACTCCTTTATCAAAATACCTTGCTCTACTATTATTTATAATTCTTCCCTTCTTAGGAGGATATATTGGTTATGTGTATGCTCCAGTGAAGATTGTCGAGGTTCACACCTTGGTGTCTAAAAGTGCACAGAATATAAAAAATGAACAGCAAAACACACTAGACAAAAGTATTGTTGATTACATTTCTGAGACAGATTCCGAAAATATAATTATCCCTATACCTCCTGGTGAAACTGTCGGTGCTTTTACAGTAGAATCGAGTTCCTTAGATTCAATAATTACTAAGGGTACTACAACCGTTAGTGGAAACTTAAATATAATGGACGGTGTCTTGGCAGGTCTAACATGTTTTCATGTAACACCGACGGATGCTTGGAAAATACCTAGAGTTGGTGAAGATATGAGAAGTCCATGGTTTTGTTTTAGAAACGACGTTCCAAAATCTGCAATTCTAAAAGAAGGTATAGTAACTATAGAGATCGCAAATTACGAAGTTGATTCTCGAGCAACGGAAACAACAGATACAGCAGAATTTGTGCGACTACTTGAGTAATATAAAAACATTCCCAGGAATGATTTTCATGTTGGCTGTGCGGGTGAGAAGAATCGAACTCCCGACTACTGCTTGGAAGGCAGTCGTTTTACCACTAAACCACACCCGCATTTTGTATTTGATTGAACTTTTTATAATTAAATGAGAGGTTCCAAGGACTGCCTCATCTAATTATTGCTTGGAAGGCAGTTTTTCGAAAGTGTCCCACACTTTCTCAATACCACTAAACCACACCCGCAAGTGAGGAATAATATGAAAGCTCGCTTTCATATTAGCTCCGAACGCAGCGGGTGCAAGCTTTGCTTACAACCGCATTGCTGAATTAACTGTTTACTAGACATCTAACCTCCAAATCTAGTACGCAAGATTCTACCACCATTGGGGTAAAAATTCCACCAACTCTTGCTATACTGCTAGAGTATGCAATTCTTTATTGATGTCACCATCTCTCTATTTACAGTTTACTTGGCTTTTACCAACCAAATAGCTGACAAAATCCTTAGTCTAATTCCTGGGTCTGAAGCGGAAATTATTCAGGTGGCCGATGAAAAAAAAGATGATAATTCACTGTCTTATCTTCCTTCCATCTTTAATTCAAATGCCTTTCCTGATATTTTGTTGCGTAGTGCTGAATACCAAAAGGCAGCGGCTATTGAAGCTACGTCTAACAACTATGTAACAACCAACCCCACCGAAGCTTTAGTTAATTTATTTTGTACTTTTACTACTCCGACCACAATTAGAACTACCACCGGCACCGGATTTTTTGTTCATAGTGACGGTGTCATTATTACTAATGCCCATGTAGCTCAATTTCTACTTATTGGAGCTACTGAAGCCTTAGGTAAATCGGAATGTATTATTAGACAAGGCACCCCAGCCACAGCGAAGTTCAGGGCTGAATTACTCTACATTCCACCTACTTGGGTGCAACAAAATGCTGCCATGATTGATGATGTTGCCCCAACTGGTACTGGGGAGCGAGATTACGCTCTTCTTTATGTCAGCGAAACCCTAGATGGTAGCCCCCTGCCAGCAGTACTTCCGGCCTTGGCAATTGATTCTGAATTATTGCCCCGCACTATCAAAGGAAAAGAGGTCAGTGCTACCGGATACCCCGCTTCAGACTTAATAAGGAACGGCCCCAACACCCCCCTGCTATCTGTATCTGCTACCACAACAATTTCTGAACTTTACACTTTTAATTCAAATTACGCTGATGTCTTTTCAATTCATGGCAGCAAAGTAGGAGCTGAGGGCTCGTCTGGTGGTCCAATTGTAAATAAAGAAGGAAAAGTGATTGGTATGATTGTAACTAGAGGTGATGATAGTGTCGACGGGCAGGGAAGTTTACGGGCCATCACCATGTCTCATATCCATAGAACTATTCTTGAAGAAACCGGTTTCTCATTAGATAAAAACATCACTGGTAACCTAGCTTTCCGTTCAAGTGTCTTTACCAAAACCCTAGCCCCTTTTTTAATCAGTCTTCTTTCACAAGAACTAAGTAACTAAAGATAAAGCCTCCCGTTACCGGAAGGCTTTGCATGATCTAATTGACCAAGGTCGTAATGTCGGTCAGTTGGTACGACAGCTGATGATGTACCCGGTTTGTTGGCGAACGGCCACTGTCAGAGAAAACTGATTGACTCCGAAACGATGAATGGTCTCGACAAGTCTCCTGATGGCACCTCTTGCAATCAAGTACTGTTGATTGACACTCTCCAGCGGGACGTAGCAAACTTTCCCACCGACAGACCTCTCTTCAAAGACCTCGACCATTTTCCTACCCGGGTTGAAATCGAGATTAAGTCGAAGAAAGGTAAATCCCGTCAAGTACTGTTGGACCTGGAAAGGAGCCCCTCGCAACTTCTTGATTGCCGACGCAATTTGCTTTTCTTTTTCGCAAACCACAAACAGCGAACCTTTGGCGGATTTCACTACCACGGGATAAGTGATGTGTAGTCCAGGCAGCTTTCCGCCGCGCATAACCGTAACCGTGGCGGGTGTGGTTCCCAAACCCTTGTTGAGCCAGCAATTGATGAAGCTGTTCTTGTCGTTCAAGATCTTCTTGGTATCTCCTTTCGTTTTGAAGCTTGTTTTTTCTGCCGGATAAACCTGTCTCCGTTGCACTGCTTGTGTGGCCATTGCCATGTTTTTCAACTCCATTTACTTCAATTGAACTGATACCGCACCTGCGGCCCCTTTCGGTCTTTGCAAACCGAGGAAAAGTCTCTAACGAGACTTTTCCTCGGCCAACAAACTCAAATTAGGGTTTTATACTCACCACCAGCTTGCCAAAGTTTCGCAAAATTATATTTGAATGTGATTCAGCTTTAAAGATTTCTTCAGCTATAATGCCTTCTGGTAAATATCCTGGACTATGCTTCATTCTAAAAACCATGTCCTCCAGAGTGAGTTCTGGATGAAACTGGACTGTATAGATATTATTTTTATACTGCAAAGCCGAAACCTGACACTCCTCACCCCCACTCATTAGCAAGATCGCTCCTTCTGGCACTCTATCCAAAACATCTTTATGTCCATAATGGGCTTGAAATGAATCAGGCAGATCAGTAAACAGAAAATAATCCTTCCTGTCAACCAATAACTTTACTTCATGTGACCTAGTTTTCTTTTGTCCCTCATCGCAGTGGACCTGAGCTCCGGCAAAAGCTCCTAGTATTTGGTGTCCATAACAAATACCTAAAGTAGGAATGTCGTTATCAAACAGGTACTGAAAAAACGCTCTAAGTTGCCCTACTAATTCTAGAGATATTTTTCTTACCTCATCATCAACCGCTCGTTGGCCATCAAAATCTAAATCTCCCGAACCACCAAGTACCACAGCACTATATCCCTCCAAGATTATTTCTGGGAAATTCCAATCAATTGATTTATCTAGGGCGCTAACAAAATCCACCTCGACAATTGAGTCTTTGGTAAGTTCACGCTTAAAACATTTCTGTTCTTGTTCTAAAGCAAACTGATTGATGCGGAATTGGACAGCAAGAATCTTGGTCATAACTAGCTATCAATTAAATTGATATAACGGACTCTTAATTTTTAACAATACAATTTCATCTCGGTATCCCACGTTTTAGAAGCAGCCAGTATCATAGGTGTGCTGTGGGCAACTCCAATTTTATAATCAGAATCGACTAATATAACTCCACCAAGACCATTTACCTTTTTAACTAAGAAGTTTATTCCCTCTTCTGCTCCGGCTTGAGCACTACCTTCATGATACCGCATCCATTCAGCCATATGTTTGGCTAAAGTGGTACGAATAAATTGTTCGCCATAACCGGTTGCTGAAACACCACAAAGTTCATTTTCAGCATAGACACCCGCCCCAATGATTGGAGAATCTCCCACTCGACCAAATTTTTTATTAACTAATCCTCCAGTTGATGTCGCGGCTGCAATATTACCATCCGAATCAATAGCGACCGCTCCTACGGTACCCAGTTTCTTTTCAGTTACTTCATTGTGATCTAAAGTTATGTTATCGCTTTCCTTGGCTTGCTCCAATTGTTTTTTTCTAGCTTCAGTAACAAAGTATTCCAACGACTCAGTTTCAATTCCATTATCCAGAGCAAAACCTTCTGCTCCCTTTCCTATCAACATGACATGAGAACTTTTTTCCATCACCTTTCTTGCTAAGAGCACTGGATTCTTAATTCCTGAAACTCCAGCGACTGCACCAGCTTCAATATTAATACCGTTCATAATAGAAGCGTCACATTCCACAAATCCTTCTGTATTTAATACAGAACCACGACCAGCGTTATAGAGAGGATCATTCTCTAATAAGACCACGGCTTTTGTTACTAAATTCAAAGCACTTTCGCCTTCTTTAGCTAATTTAGAAACTTCTTCAATAACACGGCCCAAGCTTTCTTGATATAAAGCAACATCACTTATTGCTCCTGAACCGCCGTGGATAACAATTGCAAATTTTTTCATAATTATTGAATTCTACCTAACTTACCATAAATAAAAAGAGGCGGTGAGTGCAAGCACTCACCGCCTCCAAAGAACACCTTCAGAACAAATGCGGAAACTAGCTGACCCGCGCTTTCAACTCTTCCAAATACTCTGCTCGTGTGGCCGGTGGCCCAGCCAAGAAAACGCCGATCATGCCTTCTCCGGCACAAGCCCAGTTGACAAAAACGACCCCCAAGCCGTTGTTTGAGTTATAGGAGAGCTCTCCCAGCTTGAAGCCTTCATAAGTGCGAGCCCGGAAATCAAGGTTACGAGACTCCCACTCCTGGACACCGAGCTTTTCGGCGACGATAGAGTAGTAGCTGGCACCGTTGTAGCGAGGATTGCACTCAATCGGCAAAACTTGCCCGGTCGTTGTCACTGCCACATCGTAGGCCCAGACACCACTCATTCCAGACTCGAATGCATGCCGTGCCAAGATATCCGTGCTTCTCCAGATATCATGTTTGTCGCACAATACCGGGAAGCTATTGCCATCGTGACTGTTACCCTTCAGAATCTGGAGAGTAACCGGACCGTGCTCAAGTTGTCCTGAAGAGGCAACTCGATATTGAACATTGAGAAACTGTGTCCCAATTGGCAAAGCCTCTTGTACCTGGAAGGGAGCTTCTTGCAGCATGACGATATTTTGGAACTGCTCATCAGTCTCGCAACGCCAAACGCCAAAACCAGAAGCCGATACTGCCTTCTTGACGTAGACAGGCATCTCCGGAAAACCCTTCACCTCCTCCACCTTGTTGTAGATAGTTGTTTCGGGGGTTTCCACCCCAAGGACTTCGCAGAGCTGAATGAAGTTGTTTTTCGAGTTGAGATACTCTGCTTGTTGAAGCCACTTCTGGTGCGGACGAGCCTTGTGGCACGCTTCGTCGAAGAAAAAAACGTCGAGTCCATGGTTGGGTAGTTTCCCCAACAGAAACGCCATTGTATGGCTGTCCCCTGGATGGAACTCCGTGGCTGTCCTAAGTCCCACTTCTTCGAAGTGTCCCCTTGCCCAACCCAAGTAAGGCATCGTGCTTGGAGGCAAAATGACGACGTCCCCGGGTTTCGAAGCCGCCACCACCCGTGCGGCGTAGTTAGGCACTCCCCTGAGACCCTTCAACTCACTTGGCGGATACGAAGTGATGACGTTGTGGAACACCACATTTGAATCTTGGCCATTGTCTTGGTTTTGCATTTACTTCACCTCTTTGGTCGTCTGACCGTTGTTAAAGAACCTGTCGCAGGCTTTCCCAGACTAGTCTGGGTCCCGCACCTCTTGTGCGAATAAGTATTTCCTCCGTGAAGGAAAGCCTGCGATTCGCGGGAGAATTTTAAAGCTTTAAAATTCTCCCGCGAACAACAGACCCCACAAAAACAAAACCGACCCCTAGGAGAGGCCGGTTTTGTTTTTGTGAGTACTAAATTAGAAACAAACCGACCACGCTAGGAAGCTAAAAGTAATAAACATAAAGAAAGAATTTCTCCTTTCATCATTATTTACTATCGCTACTTTGGTGATATTTGTTTCCTTCATACTAGTAAATATAACTGATTTTAGTTTACTGTCAAACATCTAGTTCAACTGCTGTAGTGGTGGCTTTTGTGCTAGTACTAACCTCTCCATCTTTTGGAAGAACTTCTTCAGTACTGGTTCCTGACTCTTCCTCTATATCATCAAGCTCTGTTTCAGGAATAGAGTTGCGTATGTTTAATAAAGCAGCCGTATCAAAAATTAAGTTATAAGCATCAAGACTATAACCTTCGACCGTCTCTATATCTAAAGGTTCAACAACTATCAAGTCTAGTGTCTTGGCTAGAGAACTGCTACTTTGTTCAAAACCAACCTCAACTTTAGCTAATACATCTTTATCAATTAAATCTGAACTAGTGGCATTCAACTTCTCATCAACCATTTCTATTAAAGTAGTAGTCTCACTTGTTTGCTTTTTTACTATGTCAATTCTTTCTTCAAGCGTCAAAGTGACCGGGACAATTTCTTCTACCGTCACACTTTCCCGCACATCAATATTAGTCATGAAGACAATCAAGCGATGAGTCTGTTGTAGAACTTCCACCAAACTTTGTCTAGAAGATAAACTGTTATCTTCTTCTGAATAAGCTTTAGACTTTGTTATTTTTCTTTCAATATCGTCCAGACGGCGCTTTATGTCTCTTCTCTCTTCAGCGGTAGCTGTCTTTTTAACTCCCTCAAGTAATTCATATGCTCTAGTAGTTTCACTTTCTACCTTTGCTACCAGCTTATCTAAAGCTGGAAGGGTGTCGTCTTCAGCCGAAGAAAGTCCAATGGCTTGTGATTGGCCCAAGACGGTCTGAATCAAAGCCGTAGACTGCCCTACCAAACCAGAATCATCACGATTTTTCAGTGAGGTTGTTTGGACATCTAAAGCAGTTTCAAGTTCTATCGAGGCCATGGTCGCCTCGTCTTTGTCTGTCAACTTTAAATTTTCAATTTCCTTGCGGGCGTTTTCACTATGCACACGCACTGCGTCAGCCACTTCTACCTCTACTTCGACAGTCAGTCTTCCTTCATCAGCCAGCTGTCTGGCCTCGGCAATTCTTCGGTTTAATCGTTGTGTTTCCCAAACTACCTTTTCATAAGAGCCTCTAGCTAGAGTACTTCTCATTTCTTCATTAAAACCAACCTTCACTGCATAGAGAGTGTCTCCCGGGACAGCTTTTTCTGCCCAGAAAGAAACTCCGACCGCCAAAACAACGACTAAAGCCCCGGCTGTCTTCAAAATTCGCCAACTAGGCCAAGATTTAAACTGGGCAAAATTAAACTCAATGACAGCGTCACCGGCGGATTCATTATTAAAATTAGTATCTTTAACTGGAAGAGGATGATACTCCATATACGAAACAACCCGCTCACGAAGCTCGCGTTTTTCAGACACACTCAAACGAAGAGTTTCTGACTTTTTCTTAAATTGTTCGCTAAAGCGTTTCATGTTATTTTTTTGTGTTTCTTTTACTTTCAGCTCTTTCATTTCCCTCCTCAATTTTTATCCTTAGGGATTTGAGGGCTCGGTGGATTCTGACCGAGACCACGTTTTCTGATTCTTCAATCAAGTCAGCAATTTCTTTGGGACCGAGACCATCGACGAAACGAAAGATGATGACTTCCCGATATTCTTCAGGCAGCTCCTTTAATAATTCGAAGGCTTTGCGTCCATCGAGAGTTGCTGCCAGAGCCTCAACAGAATTTTCAGATAGTTCTGGGAAGGATCCTTCGTCTACTCCTTCTACTTCAAGTAAGGCATCCAGCGACTGTTCTTTTTGCTTGCGGTACTCATCAATGATGAGGTTGTTTAAGACTTTGTATAAAAATGACCGATAAGAATCAATTTCGTGTCCGGACCTGATGTATGACCATACTTTAGTAAAAGTATCATGTACCACATCAATTGACCGCTCACGGTTGCTAATCCTGATCGCCGCATGGCGAAAAAGAGCATCGCTATATTCCTCGAAAGCTTTCAAAAAACGTTCCTCTTGGCTTTCCGCTGCATCGATTGTCTTTTTGGGACTCGGCATATGTGAAAACCATTATATACGTAGACGCACAGTTTAACGAATTCTTACAGTCGCAAAAGCTAGTTTTCCCTTATTTTAGTTAATAATTCGGAAAATTCGGGGATTAAAAAGTGGTTTTTATCGGTAAAACTCATAAACTCGGCCTCCGGTAGGTGTTTTTTAAACTCAAGAGCGTGTTGGTAAGGCACGACAAAGTCGTCTTCGGAGTGGAAAATGGCTATTTTACTGGCTCTTTCCGGCAATTTTGCCAGTATTTCGGGATTAAACTGGAAAGAGCCGCAATCATTACCTTGCTCGTCAGCAAAGGTTCCACAGGGTGCAGCCAAAAGCATCAGCGAGCTGACTTTAAAAGGCAGGGTATTTTCACTTAAATACTTAGCCAAGAACATCCCCCCAAGCGACCAACCCACCAAAATCACCTCGTCTCGTAGGTATTCAAAATGTCTTTCAAACCAAATCTTCCACTCTTCATAATCTGCATTTTGCTTATTGGGCATACTCGGCATAAACACCTCATACTCCTCGCCCAACTCAACCATAGTCTGTGTCCAACGAAAAAAGGTCTCGTCCCCAGGCAGTGGTCTAACAGGGACTTTCTGCAAATACTGCAAAAAATCCTCCTGCATAGAAAAAGAATCTCCCCCATGAATATAAAAAACCTGCTTTTTCATAGACTCATAGTAGCATAATCCAAAACAGAACTTGACGTCATCAATCCAACGTATATACTTTAGATATGAAGACAACAATGATCAACATTAAAACTGATAAAAAAGTCAAAGAAGAAGCCCAGAAACTGGCCAAGGAGCTTGGTTTTACTCTTTCCGCCTTGGTAACAGCTTCTCTTAAACAGTTCATTAGAACTCGTTCAGTAAGCTTTAGCGCCGCCTATCAAATGACTCCATATTTAGAAGGCGTACTAGAAGAGGTTGAGAAAGATATAAAAGAAGGAAAAAATTTGTCTCCAGCTTTTAGTAATGCCGAAGAAATGGACAAATACCTTTTTGGTCTTAAAGACTAACTCATGAAACAAATCATCGTACACAAACGATTTGTTAAGCAAATAAGAAAACTCCCAGCAATTACTCAACAAGCTTTTCAAAAACGTCGCGATGTTTTTCTTGCCAATGATACCGACCCGGTATTAAGGATTCATTCATTACAAGGAAAATATCAAGGCTACAAAAGCTTTAGTGTCTCACCAGATATTCGTGTACTATATCGACAAATAGATAGTGACACAGTTATCTTTACCCACATCGGCTCACATAGTGAACTGTATTCGTAAATTTATCTCTACAAACTCCCAAATCACTTCAGAAACTTGATAAAGATGGCGAGGGAGTAAACACCCAACTCGCCAAAGCATGGCTGAAGACTCAATATGAGTCTTCGTTGCGCACAATGCTCAAGAATCCCTTTTCAGGGAATTCTTGAACTTGCTGCAACACATGAGCAGGCTGTCCCAACCCAGTTGGGCCGTGAGCACAGTTCCTCCTTTGTAGGAGCAATGTGCAAATATTTACCGTCCACGCTACAGTAGCGTCGACGCCCATTATGATCGGGATCGAACAATTCCTCGTGGTGGTAAGAGAGGATAATATAGAACATGATGTCTCCTCACCCCGACGTCGTACCCAAAGTGGGCCGTTCACGTGGGGAGCCTAAGTTTTAAGATAGAGCGAGGTATGCATTACTCACTCGATCCTAAAACTTAGTTGGAAAAACACTGCACTTTTCGTTTCAAAGAACTTTTCTCTAAAAGATTTCGAATTGCTTCAAAACCTTTATAAAGTGGAGAAAGTTTGTTGTTGTATTCTTTCTCCAAACTGACGATTGGTCAGCCAATCAACTTCTTGCGCAGCTTCTCAACTGCGGCCTGCTTCCAGGCATCGCTTTCATCTTGACCAATGAGGCCAAGCAAAGCAACGCTTCGAGCCAGGTTCTCAGGCGGAACCACGAGAGTGAGACCACCTTGGATATCTACCCACCCAAAGGCATGCCGATCGACGATGACCCACTCGGACTCTGTAGCTTTAATGAAGCTATCGAAGCAACTGTTAGCTACCGGAGCCAGCCCTGTCACCTGCTCGATGAGTTTGGCGTAGAAGTCTGACCCGTTAGTTTCCCAGCAGGTGATACCTCGATCATCCTTCTTTTCACCAACTGGATGGTCGTCGATATTTCGCGAAACCAGCCAGACTTTGGAAGGAGAGAATTTCTTTGCCACCATTCCGAGAAGCCTCGCCGTAAGTTCGACACTTGTCGCAACACCGAGCGATTCGCAGTATGCAGAAGCGATAATCTGATCCAGACTACCGTAATCTGAACCGCAAGCCCTGGCTACGGTACCGTCAATCCAAAGGTTTTCTATACAGACCTCATTCAAGTGCTTGAGCTGATTACGGATGACTTCTTCGCCTTGTGGGAAAACCGTCACCTCTATATCGAGGCCCTGCATCGCCTGCGTAACAATTTCTTCATAGAGACCGTTAGCACGGAAGGCAATATGATGAGTGGTCTTGGTCATAACTTTCTCCTTGGTTGAAAAATGATTGGAATGAAAGGAACAAAATCTCTAAAAGATTTCGAATTGTTTTCAAAATCTTTATAAAGTGGAAAAGTGTGTGAGCACACTTATCCAAAGTTCGTCAGAAGAGCATTTGATTGCGAATCACTTTCCAGCTTTCAATACTCTTCACTTTTCTCGGATCGGAGTCGCGCACCACAACCATGAGGTTAAGTTTGTCGGCAAGCTCAACTTTTTCCTCACTTTTTGTGAAGCAACCCTCGTGGCACGTTACCCATACTGGAGTGGCGCCGCGCTTGATGATTTCAGTTGCGATCTCACGCAAGAGCTCCTCGTGTCGATATATATCACCCCAATCTGATTGCCCAATATACAGTCCGATAGTTTCCCCCGCAGTGATCCCCGAAAGTGACTCGAGACTTCGCTGCTCCTTTTTGCGGAGCGACTCAGCGATGCAAAGAGCGCGGTCACTCATCCAATCTTTACCATTCATCATAAGGATGCGGATGCAATTCGTGCACATAATCGTTCCTTCAAGGTTCAGTCGTAGTAAGCGGTATTGCTTATCTTCTGCGGAATATAATACACCACACTTTACTTATTGTCAATAATGCTGTCTATATACATCCTTTATTATTACCCTTATTTAGGCTAAGGAGCCTTTATTTAAGCCATACTTATTATTTACTGCTTATATTTGTCAGAATTATTGACTAAATTTAAAATAAGTATAAAATAGCTATTATGTCAGAAAAACTTATTAAAGAGCTACGTAAACTTAACCTGACTGAAAAGGAAGCTCGGGTGTATTTAGCCTTGCTTGAACTCGGCCCTTCTACCCCATACAAAATTGCTAAGCGTTCGCGCCTCAAGCGTCCGACGGCGTATGTAATTGCTGAAGAACTAGTCGAGAAAGGACTAATTGTGCAAATGACTGGTGAGAAGAAGCGACAATATATTGCTCGTTCCCCCGAAAGCTACATTGAAGATGTCGAGGCGAGAGTCCGCGAAGCGCGAAAAGTAATCCCCGAGCTAAATGCCCTCCAACGTAAACAAAGTGAGAAACCTAATGTGTTGTATTTTGAAGGTATTGAGGGCATGAAGCAGGCGTACGAATACAAAATTAAAGATTTTAAAGGGAAAGAAATCGTTGGCTTTTTTGCACGAGCCGACGAAATTGACCAGGTATACACTGACGAAGTGTTTATTCCTTGGAATGAAAATAAAGTGAAATACGATATTAGTGTTCGTGGCTATACCGTCGACGACGACAAACTTACGAAGGACTATTCGCGTTTCCTCACCGGCACCGACGACTACGGAAAGGGTTTGATACGAGCCAAGTTTCTGCCTGAAACGCTCTATAGTGCCGATTGTTCCATTGAGTCATTTGAATGGGGTGTACGTATCTGCATCATGAAATCAAAGCAAGTACTAATCATTGAAAGCTACGAATTAGCCAAGGCCCTGCGCGAAATACATGATTTACTCTGGGAGAAGACCAAGGGTGAATTTGATGAACCTAAAAAGCTTAAACTAAAAAAGTAGGAAAATGATCTCTATTAACAAAACAGCCGCGAGCTAAGCTCGCGGCTGTTTTGTTACCTCTTCTTAAACCCAAATCAAAAACCTAAAACCACTGATTCTTTCTAAAGACAACAATTAAGGCCCCTAAAATCACTACATTGAGCAATAAAATAAAGTAGAAGGTGTGGCTTCCCTCTTGGAAAGGTAGCTTAACATTCATCCCGTATAGTGAAGCGATGACTAAAGGAACGGTTAGTAAAATAGTCAAAACCGTTAGGATTCTAAGCGCGTTATTAAGTCGACTAGTCATAATAGCTTCAATGGCTCCACGAATATTTTGGATAGTCTTAAGCACTGATCTTGCCGAATTTACCACCTGACTATTAGCAATTACTAAGTCTTGCATATTTTCTAAATCTTCATTGAACAGTTGCATGTAATTGCCGGTGGTCACTTGTTGCAGCCAAGTATTAGTTGGAATGAGGGCGTCAATCATACTGTTTAAAGTTGTTTCATAGCTCACCAAGCGTTCAATCTCGCGAGTACCAATACTCTGCAAACGAACCCTATCCTTGTGCACGGCCTTTCTAAGTCGCAATAGTTCTTTATCAAACGAATCGGTAATAATATCCATGATTTGACCAAAAAACTTAGCTTTTTGAGTGGTTTCTACTATTTCATCGCCTTGGATGATTTTCTTAAAGAGATTATTTTCCCGGACTGCAAAAGTAACGATGAAGCTCTCCCCCACTATTATCAACAAAGGAGCGGTGGTGTTGTCTTGGTACTGGTCGTATTGAGGGTAACGAGTGAAAAAATAAGTTGCTCCACCAGACCTTTCTAAACGGGGCACCTCATAAAAGTCCTTGGCGTCCTCTAGAATATCTTCGTCAAGAGAAAAGTCTTTAATTAATTCTTTGACCTCGTCATCTGTTGGATTAATAGCATTAACCCAAACTCCAGCTGCAGGAGAACTTATCTCAACTAAATTTTCATCTTTTAAGTCTCTGTAGTAGTAAGTGATCATCGCCCCCATTGTGCCCTACTCACCAGCAAATGCAAAATTTTAAAAGTTTAAACCCCTCACGGATGAGGGGTTTGCACGGAAACCGTGCTAGTTACTTCATGACACCAATTTTGTAGCTCTGGTCTCCGTGTTCGAACGGAAAGAAAGCTATGACTTGGCTGTCATCCTCTTTGGCTAGCCAAAAACTTGGCGAGCTAAGGAACTGGTGAGGCAGCGTGACACTTCCTTGACTAAGGAGAATGTTTGCTTCCTCGATTATTTTCTGATCGATTTGCATGTTGTACTCCTTAAACAGGATTGGCTACACTATTTATACTATCTAAATCAAATTTGTCAATCGCTTTAAAAAATTCCCGGACCTCATGCTGGAGGGTGGTTTTGTCATTTATGACTCTCTCTTCATGATTTTCACCAACCTCCTCCACTGCACCTTTACCAAAATCTATTACATAAAAATTTGCCTCCTCGTCCATCATGACATTGCTTTGCTTTAAATCACCGTGAGTAATACCAAAAGAAACATATACTTCGTCAATAAAATTTTTCAACTTCTTCAACACAACATCCTTATCAAGGGTCTTTGCAATACGAATCAAATTTTCATTTTGTTTAGCAAAATTTACTATTTGAAATAAATCTTTGCCTTTAATTTTCTCCATTCCATAAAAATGCCTGTCCTTCGACTTAGTTTGTTTGAAATAAGGAATAGGAGTCCTAATTCCGGACGATGATTTAAAAGACCTTAATCGAGAAAGAATATCTGCCTCAGCATCAATACTGATATCTACTGGACTTTCATAAAACATATACTTAACACAGATACTTGGTGCTATGGGTAACATGTAAACTCTTGCTGTCCTTCCACTTCCCAGGAAAAATTCAGGATTTCCGTAAGTCTCGTCAATAACCTTTTTTACTAAATTGATTTCTTCCATAACCTCAGGACTAACTTCACCGTACAATTCAATTTCACCTTCAAACACTTTTGCCCTCAGTTTACAAAACTCATCAAAACCATCAAAGAATGTCTCAATGTCTTCAGCTTCGGTATATGCAGATTCCCATTTTTTAGCCAATTCAGTCGGAAGATCATCTAAAGTTTCCCAAAAGTTATTCTCTTTTAACTCAAGTTGGGTTTTCTCTTTTTCAACTTTTGTTATCTTTTCATTCATAATTTACAATAATAAATCCAGTTTGTTGTTATTTCCATTTTAATAGAGTTTCATTTTCAAATAAACCTCAATTGTTTTTTTATACTCGGGAAAAAGTTTGTAATTCAAAGCCTCTTCTAGTGGGACAAACCTTGCTTCAGCGATTTCTCTTTCATCTAAAATAAATTCTGAGTCTGGGTTTATTAAGGTCACTCGGTAAGCAATCATCAAAGCGTTCTTTCCTTCACTACCCTGCAAAAATTGTTGTAAGTGGACCACTTCGTGGACTTCGACATCTACCCCAAGTTCTTCTTTAATTTCTCTTCTTAAACCGTCTTGAGGAATTTCACCAATATTCAACCGCCCGCCGGGTAATTCCCAAATCTCACTTCCCTCTCTAGGGTCACGAATGAGCAAGATAGAGCTTCCTTTGGTAATAACAGCTTTTTGAGCTACCTTACCAGCAAAGTGTTCCTCGACAATTTCATTCATGATTAACTTCCATAATATCACGTTCCGAAGATAGACATAATTAAGCACTCAGGCCTCGCATTTTTTTGTTTTGGATGCTATTATCGTGGCTACAAATCGCGGTCTAGCTGTGTTGCAGGCTACTCGATTTGGATTCATTCTAGTAGTTTCGTTCGCTTCAATTCTTAATTGAGTCGGGGTGTAGCATAGTGGTAGTGTACTCGGTTTGGGACCGAGTGGTCCGGGTTCGATTCCCGGCTCCCCGACTCAGTTCGGACAAAACGAAACTACTAGAATGAATCGCCACAGTCTAAGAGACTTGGCTAACGTAACAGAAAGGAGTGATTCGTGGACTGCGAAGCTGCACAGCTCTCGTCCACTTTCAATTAAAAAACAACCTACTTGGGTTGTTTTTTAATGCTGGCCGGCAAAACTAAGTGGCCCAAGCTAATAAAAATCGGATTTAATCTTCAAAAATTGGATTATGCACCCCATCGCAAGGGAAAATATCTCCAACAGACACAGGGGTTCCATCTCGTTTGATAATAGTTCTTCTGTGCACCTTTCCGTCGCACTCGATTATGCTTCGGTGAGGATTAGCTCCATTTGAATCTAGATATTGCATGTCAATGGTTCTCCACACAGAATTAGTCTCTTTTTCAAAAGTTTGTTTTTGTCGCCGATCATGACCTTCATACATAGACATGTATTATACCTCATGCGCGATATAATCAAACGTTTCACGTGGTACATTTTCAGCTGTTTCATGTAGAACCAATTTAGTATTAACTCAAAATTAGGTAGTTTTGATTTAATCTTCTATAGAACTATGTTGGGAATATATTTAGCCGTGGCAAACTTTTCACGTGGAACTATTCTAACTGCCACAACATCAATCTGCCAATCTCCCTCCCATTTTTTCTCCATTAACCATGATTCTATAGCTCTAGAGAGTTTTTTAATTTTATACGTATGGACATTTTCCTCTGGACGCCAAGTACCACGTGAAACAGCCACATTTAGGTCATTTTTTGTTTCATGGGAAACAGCTTTAACCTCCACAAAGTGAATCCTGTCCGTTCTACGTGCAACAATGTCAATTTCACCCCACCTCTTAAGGTAATTTCTATCTAAAATCTCAAAACCTTTATTTTTAAGGTATTTAACGGCAATTTCTTCTCCGTAGCGGCCAATTAACTTATTATTCTTCTTTTTGTCAGAAGATTGTTCCATGTGTAACATTATATCATCACAGTCTACCCAAATTAACGTTTTTAGTCTAAAACGTTTCACGTGAAACAATTTAGACTAGGAAGTTACTCGCCGGCTTAAAATAAGCCTTTAAAATCGTGCTTGTCCTTTAGATTTTGTCCTTTATCCACTTGTACACTCGCTTATCCACTTTTAGAATAGAAATTTTCTTTGTCCTTTATTTACTAGGACTTCTTAGATAGATAAGGCGGTAATCGCCGGTGGACTTGAACAGTATTCGTATCAAAATCAATGTCCGCATATATTTTGATACGAATACTGTTCAAGAAAACTTTGTTTACAGCCGGAGTGTAACTTTTAGCTAGGTTACTTGCTTCCTCATAATCTAAATCTAACTCAAAAACTTTTTTGATTAGCTAAGCAGAATTAAAAAAGACCAGGCTTTTTCCCTGGTCTTTTTTAATTTGTGCGGCCAGGGGTAATCGAAACCCCGACTGTTGCTTGGCAAGCAACCGTTATACCACTTAACCATGGCCGCATTTATTTCTGTATTGCTCTTACATTAAGTTCAATAAACTTAAGTAACTTTTTCTTAAGAAGAACACTGCCGATTATAGTATTGCCAACGCCAAATTGCAATGTTGCTTTGCTACTTTTACCTGGAACAATTTGATTTTTATTAAATTGGGCGACAGAAAGACCGGTTTTTCTACTCCAATGCTTCATGCATCTAACTTCATCATGTGTTGGGTAGAGTAATAGCCAAAAATGGATGCTTTTTTTATCAACTCCTAGGTATTCGGTAGCGAAACGAATAAAAACTTGCTGTAGTTCTATTTTACTGGTTGAGAGCCGTATTACTCGCGTATCCTCCATGTCTCCGGCTGCCATGTATACGGTTAATCCAGCAACAAACAGTGGGGAGGTTTGGTAGTGCCTAAACTCGGTTTCAGCGTGCTTCAAAACTTCGCGGTATTTTGTCGTTCTTTCCGCGTTTCTAGCCTTATTTATGAGCGCTATTCTTACCTTATTATCTTTAGCTGCTTGTTTTCTATTGGCTACTGCTACTTGCTTAGAAAAGCCTTCTTTTGCAAGCCAACTTGAGGCAGTTCCACGCGAAACACCACATATTTTGGCTATTTCAGTATAAGTAAAACCTCGTCTGCGAAAAGCTACGGCTTGTTCATAGGCTTCCTTTTTGTACTTTCCACGTGAAACTAGCATAACAAAGTTTATATATTATATACGGTTACGACTGTTCATTTTCAAGATATGAACATAGGCCCAATATAAAGTGGGTCCTACCTACGCATGACTTAGTTATTTACTTGGTAATCTCCGTCCACCATTTCTCCAATCACATACTGACAGCCTTGAGGTCCAACCAAGGCCGAGTAAGGGGCCTGAAGGGGAATATCGAAACGGTCACCAGCCTTTAAAAGATGGGCTTGTCCGTTAATGGTTAGCTCAATTGAACCTTCGGTAACAAAAATCGTTACTTTGTCAGTATGAGAATGCTCGGGATACACTGTCCCAGATTTATCACTCCACTCGTAGACATAAGGAAATCCTTCTTTTTCTAGAGTTTGAATACAGCGTTCTGATAGTTCCATATTTAAATTATAGCAAAACACGATATTTTTGGGCAAGTTCGAGTCCTTGTCGGCCAAACATTGTTTAAGTAGTATTCATTTGCTATATTAAATTTGTTCGTGGCCGTATTCACAACCTTCGGGTGTCACGGGCCCCATGCAGTCTCGGAAGAGGCCAGGTCATGGTTACCAAGTCGCTGCCCGGAACTTGGTCAACATTAGGGTAGGTCCCCCCGACGTCTCATGGCGTCGGGGGGTTTTAATTTTTGTAGGAAATAAGTTCCAACTTCGTACCACAAGGCCAGCAAAATCATTTTAACTATATTTAGCAAAGTATAATAGTTCGAGTCCTTGATACTAAATTATTTTTGCTATAATTGTTACTATGAATGAAAATATACTAACAAATGAAAACAATGCAGAAAAGATTCTTAATGAAAGAGAAGTGCTAAATGAGTTTGAAAAAATCATTGGTGGCGAATATGAAATCTTTAGAAGTCTTGAGGATGAAAATGGACTGTATATACTTGAAGTAAGAACAATCGATGAAGGTGGAGATATTGTGCAGTATAACTATGTCAGGAAAAATTCTGACCCTAAGAATTTTTCAACCGAAACGGTGATTGATGTTGTTTTCTTTATGGGAGACACTCCTTGTGGAGGTCATCCTGTACAAAAGTTTAAGGAAGGTGTTTGGGTTCCAGAAGTTGATTAAAATTGTAAAAAAGTTCCAACTTCGTACCATACGGCCAGCAACAGTTTTGAGGCTTATTTTTCAACACTAAAAATCTATACCCGACAGGGACGCCGGAACTTTGGTATACTTTTGTAATGAATGACAACAGTTTTATTGAAATGGCAATTGAGAAAGCAAAGCAGTCAGTGCTTGAAGGTGGTTTTCCAGCCGGTGCAGTAGTCGTCAAAGACGGTAAAGTTGTTGGAGAAGGAATTAGTATTGGTAATAAACTGAATGATCCGACCAGCCATGGAGAATTATCTGCTCTTCGTAATGCCTGTATGAATTTAACTACATCAGATTTAAGAGGGGCAACACTTTATGCGTCAATGGAGCCATGTTCTATGTGTCATTCGGCTGCAATGTGGAGTGGTGTTTCAAAGATAGTCTATGCATGCTCTAAGGATAAAGTATCAACAGACTATTATGGCGGTACTTATAAAACTGAGACTTTGAACAATTCTTTAAATAGACCTATAGAAATAGTTAAGTTAGCTGAACTTGAAGACGTTTCACTTGAAGTGGTTATGGGTTGGGAGGCTACTTTTGATTAAAACTATTCTAATATCGTCCCAGACGGCCAGCAATAGTTTTAAGGCTTATTTTCAACACCAAAAATCTATACCGGACGGGTACGGCGGAACTTTGGTATACTTTAGTTAATGAAAACAAAGTTTATTCTCCATGGTGGATTTACAAGTACGGACAATGAATTAAATCGTACCTTTTACGAGGAGATCGCACGTGACGTACCAGACAGGGGGACTATACTGCTCTGTTACTTTGCTTCTAAAGATGAAGAT
>JBGSSW010000004.1:0-148426 GCA_041736805.1 Minisyncoccia bacterium | reverse complement strand
CGCCCGCTATGCTGGCCACGTCTTCTTAATCAGTAATAAAACCATCCTCCTTACCTACCCTTTCTCCCACTTCCCTATACTAAAATATTGTGCGACATTAGCAAATCTTATAATTTAATTTTAATAAGCTGGTAGGTACAGCATCGGGTCTACATAAGCGTCGCTAGCCGCTACTGGTGTACTGGCCGGCCCACAACTAGTGACAGTCTTAATTTCATTAAACTGTCTGACAGTTACTCCCGCTTTTACATAAACTGTAAAGTGAAGGTGAGGTCCCGTAGAATAGCCGGTGTTGCCGGAGTAACCAATTGTGTCACCGGTCGAGACTTTTTGCCCCGGAGTGACACTAATCAAATCTTGGTGAGCATAAAGTGTAGAAAGTCCATTAGCGTGGTCTATTAAAGTCCATTTACCCCAAGAATAGCAACCCGGTACGGCGTCAGTGTTACCAGTGGCTCTGACTGTTCCACTTAGGGGCGCATGTATTGCTGTCCCGCGGGGCACTCCAAAATCAACTCCAGGATGATAAGCTCTTCCCCCATAAACACTAGCATTTCTCTTAGCAAATTCTGTCCCACCAAAGTATTGAGTGATAATAACTTTGCTAATCGGCCAAGCAAAAACAGCCGTACCCGGAGACGGAATTGTGTTTGGGTCTAGAATGAATTGCAACTTAGCCTCAAAGTCTCTAAGGTCTTTAATTATCTGGTCCTTAGCTTCTTTTTTTTGTGCTAACAGTTTTTGATAATTTTTTTCTTCGTTTTTTGTTACTTCTAGTAGACTTGATTGTTCAGTTTGATTGTTACCTAAAACAATATTCTGGTCTTTGTATTGTGATTGTAGTGAAAGCAAGCTACTTCGTTTTTCTGTGCTTTGATTTCTTTTTTCATCTAAAATTTCCTTTAGTGAATTAAGCTCTTCGACTTTAAATGACATACTATTACGAACACTTTCGTGGGCTTCAAAAGAACTCCAAAATTCAGACAACTGTTTGTGTTCTAAAATTAATTCTATCAGTGAGACGTCACCAGCTCTGTACTCCGCTCTGATTATTTGGGCAACTGCTTGTTCAATCTGATCAATACTTTTTTCAGTTTTTGATATCTCGAGAATTAATTTATTTATTTCAAGGTCTGTTGAACTAATTTGAGTTTGCGTTTTGGAAATCTCAGCCTGAACCTTTTTTCTTTCCAGCACTAATTGATTGATGGCTTTTTGTAAGGTCTGTTTTTCTCCACCAACTGTCTTTAGTTCTTGCTCAAACTTGGCAATTTCTTTTTCAATTTCTGCTAAGCGGTCACCCCGATCTTTGATGTCTTGTTGTAATTTGTCAATTTCTGCAATTTGGGCTGAAGCAAAGGGTGAAAGGTAGACAAAAAACGGCATCAAGATAATGCCTACCAAAAAAGCCGATAAGTTTTTCTTACTCATCACTTCCCTATTTTATCACAAGCTAGTTTAATTCTTTGAATTGTTTCCTCCTTCCCAACAATATAAGCAATAGTAAATGGGTCTGGAGACTGGATTTTCCCCGATAAAGCCACGCGTAAGGGCCAAAATACCTTACCCTTGCCAGTTTCTTCGGCATAAGTCCATAAAGCACTCTTGATGGTGTCTGTAGTGGAAAAATCAGCCTTAGCAAGCAATTGAGTGACTTTTTCTAGTCGAGGTAAGGCTTCTTCGCTAGATGGGTCATTTTTCCATTTAAGTAATTCTGTTTCATAGTTTGGAGTAGTAAAAGCAAAATCAAATTCCCCTGACTCAAAGCCATCAGCGACTTCTCGTGCAACATGAATTCTTTCAATTAGAGTAGGAATTAATTTTTTTAATCTTTCTTCTGAGAACTGAGGATAGTCCAGAACTTCTTTTGGCAGAGCTGTATGAATATACTTAAGCTTCTGCTCGTCACTCATAGCTAGAAGATATTGCTTATTAGTCCAAAGAAGTTTTTCTTCATTGAAAGCGCCGCCAGCCTTTTGGATCTTTGCAATTTCAAAGGCCTCAATTAAATCAGGTGTTGAAAAAATTTCTTGATCGGTACTCGGGTTCCAACCAATTAAAGCCAGAAAATTAATCATCGCCTCTGGTAAGTACCCCTCACTTCGATATTCAAGGATATCTTTGGCACCGTCACGCTTGCCCAGCTTTTTGGTACGGTCATCACGAAGAATCGGTGGTAGGGTGACAAAAATTGGATATGGAAAACCAAGAGCATCATAAATACTAAGGAATTTTGGGGTGCTAGAAATAAATTCATCTCCTCGCATAATGTGGGTGACTCCCATTTCGTAATCGTCAATAATATGAGCGAAGTTGTAGGTTGGATAGCCGTCAGACTTAATTAGAATAATATCGTCAACCATTTCTTCGCCGGCTGTTAGTTCGCCTCGCACGGCATCTTGCCAAGTGTAGCGTTTTATTTCTGGTACCTTAAGTCTAAGTGGCTTAGTACCATCCCAGGGCAACAAATTTTTTGGTCTATGATTTCTATATAAGAAAGGTCTCTTTTCTTCGCCGGCTTTTTCACGAAAACTGGCTATTTCTTCAGCCGTATATGGGTCCGGATAAGCCAAACCTTTTTCAACTAATTGTTTAGCGTACTTAAGATATGAAGGCAAGCGTTCTGATTGAATACATGAGCCGAAATCTCCAGGTTTGTTTGGCCCATAATCCCAATCAATTCCTAACCAAGTTAAAGACTCTTGAATGTGTTCAATAGAGCCAGCCACTTCCCTGTCTTTGTCAGTATCTTCAATACGTAAGATAAATGTACCGTTATTTTTGCGAGCAAAAAGAAAGGCGAACAAAGCTGTTCTGATACCACCAATATGCATAAAACCCGTTGGCGAGGGGGCAAATCTGGTAACAATTTTTTTAATTGATTTATCTTTAAGATCCATGTTCTTCAGCGATTTGTATTAATAATTCAGAAATTTTTTCAGCTGCATCAGTATGGACAAACTCTACAGCCGAAGCACTCATTTTTTGCCACTGCTCTTTATTTTCAATAATCGACCTTATTTCTGTAGTCAGTAATGTTTTTGTTAGGTTGTGTTCCTCGAGTACACTAGCAGCGCCTGAACGAGCAAATGCGTAAGCGTTACTTAATTGGTCCCGACTGACATCTTCCGGAATAGGGATGATTATACTTGGTTTACCATGGATAGCAATTTCAAAAAGAGTTGTACTTCCAGCTCTAGTTATTACTAGTGAAGCTGCCGACAAGAGACTACTGACAGTAGGGGAATCAATATTTTCAACCACAAAATAACGACTTTGCAATTCTGGGTCAGTAATTAACGATTTAGCAGTCATGACAATAGTATCTTTTCGGTTTGGTCCGACCTGATGATAGATTTGGTAATTAGGAAGCAGCTCATTTAGGCAGAGTAAAATGATATCATTCAATCTTTCAGCTCCCAATGACCCGCCAGTTACGTAAATTAGAGGTGGTTGAGAAGGTATTCCAAGGTTATAAAAGGCATTCTCATCATTTTTTTGTATTTCCTTTCTAATCGGTATTCCGACTAAAGCGGTTTTACTAGAGTCAAAAAATTCAGCTGTTTGCGGGTATGCAATGGCAATATACTTAGCAAATTTTTTTGCTAACTGATTAGCTCGACCTGGTACAGCATCAGATTCATGAATGACAACTGGAATTCTAAGGAATTTGGCTGCCAGTAAGACAGGGACACTTGTATACCCTCCCTTACTAAAAATGACGTCTGGGTAGATTAAGTAGAGCTTATAAATGGCAATAAAAAGACCAAAAAAATTTCTAAATAGGTCAAAAAAGTTTTGGATTGAAAAATATAGTCTCATTTTACCCGCTGGACAAGGGATGTATTTAATGTTGTATTTTTTGAGTAAATCTTTATCAAAACGGTTTGGCCCCATGTAGTAAAGTTTTGGGTCCCTGGGATGGTTTACTAAAACCTCAGCCACTGCAATCAGTGGGTAAAAATGTCCGCCTGTTCCTCCGCCAACAAAAAGTATTCGCATGTTAATTTAAGTTTATCATGCTCGGTTAGTGAAACTTTGGTACTTGGACACATTTAAAACAATCCCTAGTCCAGCTAAAGTCGTAAATAGAGCCGTACCACCATGGCTGATCAGAGGCAGCGGTAGTCCAGATAGCGGGGCGATACCAATCATGGCGGCAATATTAAGAAATGACTGACTAACAATCAGGGTCATAAAGCCAACGACTAGCAACATACCAAAGACATCACTAGATTGAGTAGCAATCTTAAAACCACGAAAGGTAAAAAAAGCAAGTAAAATAATTAGGATAGTCGCCCCAACAAACCCAAATTCTTCGGCGTAGACTGCAAAAATCGAATCGCCAATTGGTTCAGGAAGGTATTCAAATTTTTGAATACTTTGACCATATCCCCTACCAAACCAGCCACCGGTTCCAACCGCAATCAAAGACTGTTGAATTTGGTAACCGCTACCCAAAGGGTCTTCGCTAGGGTTAATGAAGGTTGTAATTCTTTCCATCACATAGGCACGATTAAAAGCTACCACTGCCAATAGGACAATACTAGATAATCCTAAGAGAAGAATATGTTTCCAGTTTGCTCCAGCTACCACAAACATCGCTACACCAGCCGATACCATGATAAGAAAAGTGTCTGTGTCTGGGAGTGAAAGTACGATTGCTCCTGTAACAAAAATAACCGCCAGAAATGGTAATACCCCATAACGCCATGTTTCTATTTGTTTGTGTGTGCCAGATAATAGAGTGGCAATATAAATAATAAAACCAATCTTCAGTAATTCGGAAGGTTGGATGGTCGTGAAGCCGAGGTCAATCCATCTAGTTGCACCACCCATTTCTTTTCCGACTCCAGGAATAAGGAGAACTAAGGTAAATATAGCGGTCGCAACAAAAATATAAAAGGCATATTCCCGCCAATTCCGATAGTAGATATTACTGGTGATAAGCATGGCAATTCCTCCACCGACGATGCCAAAGAAAAATTGAGTAAAAGCTACTGTTCCAAAACTAGCCCCCTCTCTGGCTAATAAACCAAGCGAAGCCGAAGAGAAAATAAAGAAACCTCCAATGACTAAAATTAAGATAATTATTAATAGAACGGAGTCAATTGATTTTGGGGCTCGGGTATTCATATAAGAGCTGCAATAACTAAGCCTAAAACAGCACAAACCATGCTAACTACCCAATATCTCATAGTAACCTTGTGTGATGGCCAACCAACTGCCTCAAAGTGGTGGTGTAGGGGTGCGATTCTAAAGAATTTTTTACCAGTCATCTTTCGGTAAGCGATTTGTATGACGTTTGATAAGACTGTAAAAACTAGCAAGAAACCAATAATAGGTAGTAGAAATACACCGTGTCCTGCTACCAGGTCGTCAGTCATAAAAACAACCACTGAAAGAGTCAGGGTGAGTGACATTGAGCCTGTTTCAGTCATCCAAAATCTAGCTGGTGGAATATTGAACCAAAGAAAAGCCAAAATTCCGCCGGTCACCATCAAACAAAAAGCAGCCAAATCGTACTGGCCTTGAATAAAAGCAACACCACCATAAGCTGAGAAAACCGCTGAAAATACACCTCCAGAAAGGCCGTCGATTCCGTCGATCACCCCACTAGCGTACAGAGCGTTTGTAAGTAAGATAAAAAATGGAATTATGAAAACTCCAAGGTAAAGTGAATCGGAGAAAGGAAGACCGATACTGTCTACTCCGAGCTTGGAATAAAACCACCAACCTATAAAAGTGGCTAAGGTGCTAATCATTATTAGTCGAATTGAAAGTCTAACCCCCTTCCCTCCGTGCTGAACATCATAAAAATCATTTAAAAAACCAAACAGAGCTCCTATAAGTAAAGTAGCAAAAGGAATCCAGGTTTGGGAGCGGCTGAGGAAAAATAACTCAGAGAAAAATTTATTGGTTGTGAATTCGGCCAGAACAAAAAGAATTGCAATCGTGGCGACCACACTCCCCCAGATAACCACTCCTCCCATTCTAGGGGTCTTAGTTTCGTCATCACCCTTAAGGCGATTGAATTCAGTAGCGGCATGCCCTCCTATGGCGGCCTTACCCCCAGTTTTTTTCCAGACTTTATATTTGTATAAGTAGTGAGTCAAGAAAGGAGTAATAAGGATACCGGCACAAAAAGAGACAACGGCTGGCAACAGTAATTTGATAATTAGATTTTCCATAAGGCTATTGTGTTTTAGATTTGGAAACTAGTTCTTCAACTGCCTTGACTAGTTTTTTGACATCGTTAAATCTTTCGTTTCTAGTTGAACCAAGGACAGTAATTATTACCGGGCGATTATAACCAGCATCAAAAGCGATAGTTAGGTTCCCACCAGCCAGGTCAGTGTAGCCAGTCTTGGAGCCGAGTAGATTCGGAATATCCAGAAGGATGTCATTTGTATTATTGGCGTCATGGTATTCTCCAGCACGATTGTATAGTCTGGTCTGTTCAATAATAGTCGGATTCAAAATCTCAGGGTTGTTCAACAAAATATATTCCACTAGTTTTGAAACATCTTCTGCACTTCCGTAAGCACTGGCCTTGGTATCGGATAAATCTAATCCGGTAGGACTTTCATAACTTAGGGTATCCAAATTAAGTTCTTCTGCTCTGATATTCATGGCAGCAATAAACTGCCCAACCGAATCCCCGTCTCCCAATAGTTCCCCGACTGAGTCAGCTAAAGTGTAAGCCGCACTGTTGTAGGAAGAAATTAAAGCAAAATCAGCAAGTTCTTTTGCCTTAAAAACTTCACCAGCGGAAAAACTCCCACCACTTTGTTGGGCCGCAGCAGCACTAGAGATTGTTACTAAGGTACTGTCTGGCACTAGTTCATAAGCCACTAAAGTGGTCATTAGTTTTGTAATCGAAGCTAGAGGAAGAGCTTGCTCTGAGTTTTTCTCGAACAAAGCTCTTTGTCCTACCACATCCCAGACATAAGCCGACTTAGCTCTGACGGAAACAGATTCAATTTTTATGTCGTTTGAGGATTTGTCGATTGCACTTTCTGTACTTACACTGGCTTGCACTTCAGCCTGATTACTTTTTGAATTTAGAAAAGCGATGGTCTTAGGGACAATCAATCCAGTAAAAAGAATAAATAAAAATAATCCTAGCACCGCTAGTTGTGTCCGGACTGGGAAACCACTGCCCGAACGATTCTCCTTGTTCGAGTTGGTGTCATCTTCAGTTTCAATTATAAAATTTTCTTCTTCTATCATATATTTTCTTCAATCGCTACTTCGTTAAATTTTTCCAAGCTATTGGCTATTACAGAAAAATCAGGCAGTTCGTGCTTGTGAGTAACTCCAAGATGGTTTAGTAAAGCTGGACTGATTGAAAACTGATAGCTGTTTTGAGTCTTGTTGTGATTTCGTTCTACGAGACCTCTGATTAGAAGGTTACGAAGAATAAAAGAAGAATTTACGCCACGGATACGGTCGATTTCTGCTCTTGAGATTGGCTCTTGATACAAAATAATAGCCAAGGTCTCAGCCCCGGCTTTCCCGATATCGCTTTTTAACTCAGATTTTCGTAGTGTCTCAATAATGGGTGCTAGTTCTGGGCAAGTAACTAATTGTATTTCTTCGCCAGTTTCAACCAGTCTAGTCGCACCTGTCGCTAGGCGTGATTTAAGTGTTTCAATCGCTGTCGCTAATTCAGCTTCAGAAATACCAAATAGCTTCATAACCACCTGCTTTTTTTGCGGTGCGGATTTATAGAAAAGCAAACCTTCTACGAGTATATCTATCGGCATCTTAGCATTCTAACACACAATAAACGGCTATTTTGCAGAGTATTACCCGGTTTTAGTAATAAGTTGGAGTTTGTCCTCGGTCTAGCTCAATTTCAATATCAGAAAAGTAGCTATTTTGTCTTAAAATCAGATTTCCTTGCTTAAAAAGCTCCAAAATAGCTAAAAAACCTACAATAACAACTTTTTTCTCGGTTTCTCCAAAATTCAGTTCAGAAAATTTCATTTGCAAATTCTGAGTTATTCTTGTTTCCAACTTTTTCATCATCTCTTCAAGGGAAATCGTGGCTTTAATTTTAGCTTGAGCTGGGGCTTCTTTTTGTGGCAGGCCGTTAATAGCTGCAATCATGGCTTCTCGCAACTTTTCAATATCACAATATTCATCGGGAAGAAATAATGAAACAGTTGGTTTGTAGAATTGTGGAGCGTATAGTTTGGTCTTGCCAAAACTATTTTGTAAAACCAAAGCCGCGTCTCTGATTATTTGATACTTTCGCAGCCTTTCTTCCAGGTCTTCAATACTAGTTTCTTCTTCTTCAGTTAGGTCTAGTACGGGTAGGAGAGATTTAGATTTTACTAAAAGCAGTGTGGCGGCTAGATTAATAAACTGAGCAGTATTGGGTAGTGACAATTCCTGCATCAGACTTACCTGCCTCATGTACTCGTCGGTCACACTTGCAAGTGAGATGTCATTAATTAGTAACTTTCTTTTTTCAACGAGTTCAAGCAAAAGCTCAAGCGGCCCTTCGAAGACAGAGGTTT
The DNA here is from genome assembly GCA_041736805.1 of Minisyncoccia bacterium. GTDB lineage: Bacteria > Patescibacteriota > Minisyncoccia > Phycocordibacterales > UBA918 > OLB19. The sequence goes on along the minus strand of JBGSSW010000004.1, from coordinate 139,898 downwards.
TAACAGAAAAGCCCGGTAGAGTGCTAGCTTGCATGATGTGTAAATAATAACATGCAAAAGTATGATTTCTACAAATAGATTTCAGAAATCATGGTTATAAATCTAATTCAAATTTAAAACTACTAAAATTATTGTAATCAATAAAATTATCTGGACCTAAAATTGTGGAGTTGCCTTCTTTGTCAATAAATGACATGAATCTATCAGAATCATTGATCCCTAAACCAACTGTCGTCAAAAGATATATTTTCCCTTCTGTATCTTTCAAGATTAAATTATGAGTTGGCCCAGAACCAGAATCAATGGTAGAGATTCCGTGTTTTGTAACTTCCTTTATACCTACAATCCAAAATTTCGTTCCGACTGATATGTCAGATATTTCTGCTCCAGTATTTAGTTTGTAGTTACTGGCATATTTAGTCTCTACAATTTTACTACCTTCAGAAAAGACTCCGTCCAAGCAGGTGTCATTAAAGTTAGTAATTTTTGTAGTTGGTTGTGTTGTTTGAAGATAACCGCTACTAAGTTCTGATGGTACTGCAATATCTTGTGTTGTGTAGTTACAGTCTCTTACTACTGAGCCATAATTTACAAATCTATACAAAGAAAATAGAATAATTATCATTAAAAATATTTTTAAGTACTTGTTCGTATTTTTCATATCACTTTAAATTAAGCTTGTTCCAAAAATGAGACTAGTAGTCGAACCGGTTCGCCAGTTGAGCCTTTGGCCAACTTATCACTTGGAATACTGTCCATCCGCGGAGCAATATCGATATGTGCCCAAGGGACATTTTTGGGTGCAAAGAAAGATAAGAAAGTACCCCCTTCAATGCTGCCGCCGAAACGAGAGAAGTTTGTTGCGATATTGCTGATGTCAGCTCGGTAACTCTTTAGAGTTTGCTTGTATTCATCCCAAAGTGGTAGTGGCCAAACCAAATCACCACTTTTTTCTCCTAGCTCACTCAAGGTACCGCTGAGTTTTGTGTCTTTGGTCATAATCGCACTAGCTTGTTGTCCAAGGGCTACTAGAGCCGCCCCAGTGAGTGTGGCGACGTCTAAAATGACTTTAGGGCTGTAACGTTCACTGTAAGTTAAGGCGTCAGCCAAGACCATTCTACCCTCAGCGTCGGTGTGAAGAACTTCAATTGTCTTACCGTTCATGGCCGTCACAATATCGCCGGCTCGCATGGCATCATCAGAGATAGCATTTTCAGCGGTCGGTACTAGAGTGACAATGTTCTTTTTTATTCCGAGTTTGGCTGCGATGCAAATAGCGGCTAAGACAGCCGAACCTCCCGACATATCCATGTGCATGTCATGCATGAATCCAGACGGTTTAACGTTGATTCCGCCAGTGTCATAAGTGATACCTTTACCAATTAAAACAATTGGTTTTCGGTCAGGACTTATTTTTTTACCTGCTGGTTTACTGGCCCCCCAGTATTCAGCAATAATGAACCTAGTTTCACTCTTGGTTCCTTGTCCAACAGCTAGCAAAGCCCCCATCTTTAGTTTTTTGATTTCAGACTCCTTTAAGACTTTCGTTTGTACTTTAGTACCGGCAGCCAGTTTTTTTGCGGCTTCACCAAAATCAGTGGGGCTAAGGTCACAACCAGGAGTGTTAGTGATATCACGAGCCTTATTAATATATTCCGCCACAATTATTCCACGAGCCACTCCAGCTTTGGCTTCTTTACTGATTACTCCACAAATCAGTATTTCAGCTAAAGTTTTTTTCTTAGATTTGGCTTTGTAGAGAACGAATTCATAGGCAGCCAAAGAAAGATTTTCTGCTAAGGTACTGGTAAACCAAGCTTCACCATATTTAGCGAGCTTAGGAAAATCTTTAAAATTTAATTCTAAGGCTAAGGTCTCTAGATAGTGGCCTTTGGCAGCCTGGACAATAGAACGCACAGTGCTGCGGAAAGTTCGGGCCTCAATCCTATTCCACTTCCCTATTCCCATTTTATATGTGGTACTGCCGTCAGCATTTTCAATAAAACGGTGGCTAGAAGCTGGTTCTTCTGTCACTACTAAGCGGGTAAATTTCTTTGGGCTAGCAGCGATTAATTTGACCGTCGGTGTGATTTTAAGCATATAGAGTCTAGTATAACTTATACAAAAGAAAAACCGAACAAATTGTTCGGTTTCTCTAACTTTATTATATTTCTGCTTCTTCGCTTTGTTCTTTGCTGGTGAAAGTGTCGATACGATTGATATCCCTTGGGAAAAGAGTGGCTTCTTTGACATTTCCTACTCCACAGAATTTGGCGGTAACCCGTTCTAGTCCCATACCGATTCCTCCATGCGGCGGGATTCCATATTTGAAGGCCTGTAAGTAAAACTCAAATTTGTCAGGGTCCAAGCCTTTACTTTTAATTCGTTCAATTAACTCTTCATATTTATGAACTCTTTGTCCACCTGAGCAAATTTCCACCCCTCTAAACAGTAAGTCAAAACTAAGAGTAAATTCTGGCTGCTTAGGGTCGATGTGAGTATAGAAAGGTCTTTTTGAAGTTGGATAATGAGTAACAAAGACATAATCAGAATTTAAATTACGATTAGCATATTCACAAAGAAATCTTTCATCTTCTGGCTCGAGGTCTGGTTCTTTCGTCTTATCAACTCCAGTTTCCTGTTTGATAAGTTCTTGTGCTTCACGTAGTGTCATTACTGGAAATTTTTCTGGAGCATGAACTGGCACTACGTTTAATAAGTTTAGTTCATCGGCACAGAAGGTATTAATTCTATCTGTCACGGCTCGCATCAGATTTGTCACCATTGCAATAACATCTGTATGGTCTTTGATAAAAGCCATCTCTAAATCCAGCATTGAGATTTCACTTAAGTGACGGGTAGTGGCACTTTTTTCCGCTCGGAAAGTTGGTCCCACCGCAAAGACTCGCTCGAACACTCCAGCCATAATTTGTTTGTATAATTGGGGACTGGTCGCCAAACTAGCTTCCACGCCCTTAAAGTATTTGACCTTAAATACCTCCGCTCCACCCTCGGCGTCACCACCAACTAGTTTTGGAGCTTGAAATTCAGTAAAGCCTTGGCTATTAAGAAAGTCTCTATAAGCTATTAAAATTTCACTTTGGACTTTAAAAATAGCCCGGTCCTTGTCTCGTCTAAGAGTAAGAGGACGGTAATCTAGTAGAGTGTCTAGGTTGAGGTCACTATCCATATCAAAAGGCATTGCATCAGCTGGTGATATTATTTCAATAGCAGTGATTTCTAGTTCGATGTCGCCATTTTGAACTTTATCATTACGCATTTTTTCTGGACGTTCATTCACTAGTCCGGTGATTGCAACTACATAAGCTTGTTTGAGTCCAGTAGCAGTTTCTAAAACTTCTGGCTTACCGAAAACTATCCCCTGAACTTTCCCGGTTCGGTCACGAAAATCAAAGAAGGCCATCTTGCCTTGTTGTCTGGCAACGTCTACCCAACCTTGAATCATCACTTCCTTTCCAACCTGCTCTTTCAAATTCTTAATTAGTGTTCTTTCCATATTTGTATTTTTCTGAGAAACGAAAATCGCCTCTACAAATAAATTAACTTAATAAAGTATCTGTAGGGGCGATTTTCGTTGTGAAAACACGCGGTGCCACCCTACTTCCCCACTGTATGCAGTGTAGGCACTTGAGTTTGGTGTATCGTACCAATCCGGAGGGCTTTACTAGGTGAGTGAGAAATAAAATACTGTCGCATTTATATTCTCCTGCACTACCTGCCAAGCGACTACGTTCTGGTGAACATAAGTGCGACAGATTGTTTACTCACCTTTCTTCCCTCACCTCAGCAGTAGTCAGCTGCTTCTGCGGTATCAGCTGATTATACAAGGCTTGTAATAAAGGTCAATCAAACATTGAAAAAATGTTAAAAGTATGCTATAATAAAATAGGTTACCATCATCAATAAACTAATTTGTGAGGTCTTCATGAAAAAAGCAGCTGATTCTTGCCTCTCGTTCACACAATTTACCACCGATGAAGAAGGCTTTGTCTTCTTCAGTGGGGTCGCTCAAGCAGAAATGGACGGAGAGGAACCTGTTGAGAAGTTCTTTTCTTTCCACGACATGGCTGACTACACCAGCATTGCAGATGGTCTTCGCTTCAAGAATACTGATAAAACTTTTGCCGAGCTTAAGGTTCACATTGATGATGTGCCTGAACTTCTACGTCGGTATCACAAATACCGAAATGGTGCTCAGTGTTTCGAACATCGGTCTTAGAAATACTGCAAAGGCTTGCTGCGGCAGGCCTTTTTCTATAATTTTTTTACTTCTCTATAACGGAAGCAATCAGTAGTGTGGTCATTAACCATCCCGACCGCTTGCATATGAGCATACCAGATGGTTGGGCCGAGGAATTTGAAACCACGCTTCTTGAGGTCTTTAGCTATCGCTTCAGCTAGCAATGTGATAGCTGGAACTTCAGATTGTTTCTGCCATCTATTTTGGATAGATTTTCCTCTTATCCAATTCCACATATAGTCTGAAAAACTACCAAATTCTTTTTGTATTTCTAGAAAGGCTTTAGCGTTACTGACTGTCGCTAGTACTTTAAGTCGATTGCGAACTATACTTGGGTTTTGTAAAGCCTTCTCAATTTCAGTCTCGTTCATCTTCGCTACTTTTTTGGGATTAAACTTTTTAAAAACTTTTCGATATCCTTCCCGTTTATTTAAAATAGTACTCCAAGATAGTCCGGCTTGAGCACTTTCAAGGACGATAAATTCAAATAGTTTTGTATCATCGTAGACTGGTATACCCCATTCCTCGTCATGGTATTTTTGGTATAAATCACCTTTATCCTCCGCCCAAGCACAGCGTTTTATCATACGCTATTTAGAGCCAGACATTGAGTTAGTTAACACTCTTTCCTGGAGATTTAATATGTCAGATAAACTTGCGTCGGGGTTAACTGCTTCCTCTTTTATATTCAATATAAAATCAGCAGAAAGTCTGGTTCTAACTGAGGCTATTAGACTATTTAATTTTACTTTCTGAGTATCAATAAGTTGTTGTCTTATTACGGGATGATTTTCTTGAAGGATTGATGCTAAAGCCACATCTTCACCTTCTCTCACAGCTTCAATTTGAGCAAAGTCTTTTGGATTTTCTGTATCAGAAATCTTTCCTTGTTTAATCAGCTCGAGGATTATTTGTTCCTGTATTTCATTCATTAACTCAATCACTTTATCTACTGACGAGTGACCGTTTATGTAATCTTCTTCAACTCTACTGAGTAAATCAATTTTTTGTTGCAGAGTATTTTCGGTTGATTCTTGACTAGTATGAGGTGTCTCCATAACTATATTAAAATTCCTACTTTCTCACGTACTTGTGCCATTTTCTTTACCGCTTGCTCTTTGGCCTTGATAGCTGCTTCAGCCAAGACCTTTTTTACTTCTTCATCAGTAATTGAATTTCGCTTTTCACGCATCGGAGCAATTAAGCTTTCTAAATCTTCAATTAAGGCATCCTTGAGATTTTTGTATTTACCCTTATGTTCTTCATATAGTGAGGCTAATTCAGCTTCAGACTTTAGTAAACAGTGTATTGCGTAGACATTCTCAGGACGGTCACTACCAGAATTAGTCACTACACTCATGACGGATTTAGTTATTTCATCTTTACTTCCGAAAAGTGGAATAGTATTTTTGTAGCTTTTGGACATTTTTTGTCCGTCAGTTCCTGGCACTACTCCCACCCCTTTTAGAATCATTTCCTGTGGTGGAGTAAAGGTTTCACCATAGGCATTATTGAACTTAGTGGCAGCTTCACGGGCGTATTCTATATGTTGTCTTTGGTCTTCTCCGACTGGTACCACCTCAGCGTCATAAAGTAAAATATCTGCGGCCATCAACATTGGGTAATTGAATAGACCGGCAGAAGCGTCAGCCCCCTTGGCTACCTTGTCTTTGTAGGCGTGAGCTTGCATTAGGAAAGGTACTGTGACAAGACACTCAAACATCCAAGCTAGTTCAGTGTGTTCGGCAACGTCGGATTGTTTGAAGATAATGGCTTCGTCTGGGTTTACTCCTGCAGCCATGTAGTCTTTGACCACAGCAATAGTATTTTGCCGCAGTAAAGCTGGTTCACGAACTGAAGTTAGGGCATGTAAATCAGCAATCATCAAAAAGCTTTCGTAATTTTGATAGGTGTCTACAAAAGGTTTAAGAGCACCAAAATAATTACCAGTATGTAAAGTACCTGAGGGTTGTAATCCAGTCAGTAAGCGTTTTTTTGTCATAGCGACATATTACCAGAAAAGATAGCGGGCTAAAAGCTACATTTGTAGCGGCAGTTCGACTGTAAATCTTGAACCTTTACCTTCCCCTTCTGAGTAAGCTGTGATACGGCCATGCATCGCTTCTGTCATCTTGAGTGCAACATACAGACCTAGACCTGTACCTTTTACATTTACAGCGTTAGCTTTATCGCCACGTTCAAATTTTTGAAAAATACTATGTAAAGTTTCTTCATCCATACCAATACCAGTGTCTAAAACATCCACTGTTATTAATTTGTTCTTTAAATTATCCTGCACAAATACAGTAATAGTACCTTTCGGGGTATATTTAATTGCGTTATTTATTAAATTATGAATAATTTGCTGGATTTTTCCGATATCAGCATTTACGATTCCTTTACTTTCCAAACGTTTTTTAAATAACAAAATTAAACCTGATTTTAAAGCTTCACTACGAAGGTCGTCACTTACGTGTTCAACTTCTTCAGCTAAATTAAAATCAGAATTATTGTATTTCATGTACCCAGATTCTATTCGTGAGACATTTAAATAGTCTTCAATAGAAGACGCCATCATTCTGGCCGACTGCTCAATTCTTTCCAGAGGTTCTTTCATTTTAGTCGTCACTTCCCCATAATTACCTTCTCTAATCAGTGAAGCATAGCCCGAAATAGAAGTGATTGGACTACGTAGTTGATGTGAAGCAATTGAAACAAATTCTGATTTAAGTTTATCTACTTGCTTAAGTCTAATGTTGGCACTTTTCAAGTTTACAGCCAGTTTTTCAATTTGCTCCTTTTGTTTAGCGTCTTTTTTAATGGTGCGGATTAAAATAACTCCTACTACTCCAGTCAAGATTAAAGTAATGGCAGAAAGAACAATTCCTGTTTTTGAATTAATGTATGTTAGTTGAGAACCGACCAAGACAATTAGGGCAACGACAAGTCCTTGGGAAGCAATGAGTCCAATACTAAAAGTTTTAAATTTTGCCATTAGTATCCCAATAAATACTATGAATACGGTCATGCCGAATAGACCATACATTTCTAATCTTGAGTCTTCTAAGTAACCGATTCCAGCTAGATAAGACGCGATAAAAGTCATTGTAAAAAATGAAAATAAGAAAAATTCTAAGCCAAACCCCATTAGGAGTATCTGCTTCTTGTCCTGGCTTGTTGATTGCAGGTATTTTCTAAATAGAATTATCGGTATCCAAATTAGAGCAATTATTCCAAGGGCAATATAGTAAAATTTAAATAATGTACCTTCGTACCCAAAAGCATCGCAGTTAGTGATATTAAAACCCGTGACGCTTAAATTGGTTGGAGCAAAAATAAGCACAGGGGTGACAAGCAAAAATAAGAAAGTCTTTAATTTTAAAGTAATATCCTTTTTTTCTAAAAAAACATAAGTAAAATAAATAGAAAAAATAGAGATAAGACTTGAAAAGACGCCAAGGAAAGGCCAGAGAAACAGCAAAAAATCACTATGAATATTGGTCCAGAGGACAAGATTTACAAAAGTCCATGAAGCAAAACAGAGGGAAATAACTAAAAGTAATTTGTTTAAAAGTATCCTAGGGTTATTTAAGTAAATAAAAAATCCAATGAATAAAGCTAATAATGCTGCTGGAATATGCGAATAATAAAGTAGACCTGGTGCGTCAGAGATAAAAAAGAAGTATGAAGGTTCTGGATATAAGTAACAAATCATATGTCCGTGTTATCGAATTCAGGAGAAATATTGTTTTCCTCAGTAAAATTTAGATTCACACTCGGCTTTATCTCACTACACTCGTCTACGTCAGGATTACAGTATGTGATAGAACATTGACTATCTCCTTCCGCTAAACAGTAGTATGAGTTTTCACAATCTGTTATATCTACTCCGCATTGTCTGCGTAAATCAGCCGCGTATTTTTCAATTTTGGTATAGTAGTATTCCTCACTACACTCCTCGTCTTCACATCCAATAAAACAAGGCGTTGTCTCGGGAGAACATTCTAATTCGTAGCTAATCAAATAGTCGTAGTTAACCATAAAGCGTACATAAGAAGAGCCGATGAGAAGAACAAGTAATATAATTATACTGAAATGGAGAATAGTGACACTAGGTTTCATATAAATTGACACAGTTTAGAACCATAACCTTATATATTGAGTATAACAAAAGTTTAAAGCACTAATTGAGTATAAGTGTATATCCTAATTGATAAGTAGGAGATATGTTCCTATTCCCGTTATAATTATTGCAATTAGTTTTTGCCATAAATGCTTTGCTTCTAATTTTTCTGAAATTATTTGTGGGAAATAAATTGTCATAAAAACACCGATTGCAAAAACAAAGATTGGTTGAAATGAATTGGTAAGTAAAACAAGAGCGATTGGTGCCAACATGAAAGCAAAGGCGTACACGGCATTGGCACCCATGTAGATTATTTCGTTGAGAACATTAACCGAAAAAATGACTTTGGAATTAACTTTAACGGCTTCTAAAAAATGCTGTCGGTATTTTGGTATTAGACAAAATATTAAAATACCAGCCGTTGCTAAAGCTAGATTTTGCCAAAACAAAGAACGCAGAACATTTTCTTCCAGCGCTACATACTTAAATAAAACAGATTCCAATGCCCAAAGTACTGAAGCTATGAGCATAAAAATAACTGTCTGGCGTTTTAATTTAAAATTATTATCGTCATTGATTTCAAACGATACGAGAGTAGTACCAAAAATTATTATTCCCATGGCAATTGCTTGAATGCTACTTATAGTTTCCCCGAGTAGAAAATAGGCAAGAATTAAAGCAAAAACAGGAACAAGCTGATAAAAGACAATGATTATTGAAGCTTCATCATCCTTTAAAGCAACTAAGTAAGACCAAAGTAAAGTTAAGTTTAAAATTCCAACCAAGAGCATAATCAGCATCTCTTTACCACCAATACTAAATACTGTTGAATCAAAAAAATAAATAATCGGTAGAGCTAAAATTGAAAGAGTGCCTGAAAAAATAAGCAAAGTGCCTACGCCGCTTACCTTAAAGTATTTATCGAGCAGTGCTTTATCGATTTGATTTGTTAGTGCGTATAGAAACGGAGCTATAATAGCTAGAAAAAACCAACTCATATGATTATTATATTTTATATCAGTTACTTTTTAGAAACAACGTATTTCTTCAGATAATTTATTGGTCGATAACTTTGCTTAAGTTGTCTTAATCCTTCTATATTTAAATCCTGTTCCCAATTCCATAATTCACAGCCGGCCAGAAGTAACTGCTCAGCCACGCTTTCGTTAATGTACTCATAAACACCTCGATAATTAATGTCTGCTTTAATAAAGTGAGAAATGGCATAAGAATTATTTAAAATTTCATCAATGCTAAAACCAATCATTTTGTCTTTAAAATAAAGCGAGGTTAAAATTAAATTATAATTACCACAACTTTCAAATAAACGTTTCAAAGCCAGCTCCTCATGTTCGATGTCACTGACTTTATTTAAAGTTTTCTTTTTATCTCGCCAGCAATACATAACTTCAATAATTTGATCATGGACAATAGGGTCACTAAAATCTCCAATTATTACTCTAGCTTCCGGATAGTTTTTGGAAAAGCTTTTTGCTAAACGCCTTTTATTTTTTAGTTTCGGTTCAAGTGATTCCGCAAGTTGCTTAGTAGAGAAAATGTAGTCAAAATTTTCTTGATCGTCTTCTACAAAAAGTGGTGAGTCATACAACGTGTCAGCAATTTCTTCTGAAATAAATTTTAATTTTTCAGGAAGTTTATTTGTCTCAGCAAAATCAATAATTTTAAGAGCAGTATCAATGGTTTCAGTTTCCCCAAGAAAAGATAGGAAAGGTTCAGTGCTTCTGTAGTCAGTAAAAAGAATAACCAAATTACCATTAAGCTGACACACTTTACGATTCGATAAAGTGTCCCATGTCCAAAGGTTTGTAAAATTAAAGTCAGAATAGGGCTTTCGCTTGCTTCCAAATGCAACAATGGCTTTCTTGTCAGTAAGGTCAAGACTTTTAAAGTTTGGAAAAATCGGCAGTGGTAGTGTCAAGATAGTATAAATTATTGCTAAATAACCAAAACTTAATTCTTCTACAACAGTATAACTCTATTATAACATGCGCCTTAATTAAGATTTAAGGTTATAAAAATACATTTATCCAGCAAAGAATAATATTGACAAAGGTATAACTAGCCACCAAAAAAATAAATCTTTATCGGCAAAGGTTTCTAGTAAAAATGTGCTAGGGTTAGCAAAATCAGATACAGGGAGTATCGTTAAACTGACAGCCGTAAATATAATTGTAAAGGCTAACGATAAGAGTATTTTTTTACCAAAACCCTCGAATTTATTCTCATCATACTCCCTGGGCATTAATTTTTTGAAAATTATAGTTAGTAGTATTGTCATAATTACAAAAATACCAATTTTTACTCCGGCAATTATAAGGGGCTTTTGGAGTTCTTTAACTAAAGTGTTCAGAAATGAAAAATTAGCAAACAGTAAAGTAGCAATATAAATTCCACAAATAATATTTATGAGAGATTGTCTCCCAATGAAAATAACCCAAATTAAAGAAACACTAAATACACCAATAATATAAGCGAATTCTACAACGAAGTGAATAATGGTCGTGACGTCCATTGCCTTACATTATAAGCTCAATTTAAGCGGAATTTAGTGTTACTTAAACCTATTCTCGGGATAAGTCTAAATACCTTCGTCTCGCAGCGATTCGATGATTTTTTCAGCTTTTTTAGATAGCTTTTTAGGCATCTCGATATTAATTCGTACCATGAAGTCTCCCCTACCTCGCTCTGATGGAACACCTTTTTCTTTGACACGCAAAAGTTCACTATGTGAAATTCCAGCTGGTACAGTTAGTTCAATTAATCCATCGAGTGTTTCGATTTTGTATTTTCCGCCAAGTAAGGCGTCTGTAAGTTTTATCGGTAAAGTGGTATACAGCGTGTTTCCCTCTCGTTTAATTGTTTTGTGTGACTCAACGTGGATTTTTACATACAAATCGCCAGCCTGACCTCCTGGCATCGCTTCTCCACGACCGGTCATTCTAATTACCTCGCCATTTTCTATTCCACTTGGAATTTTAATTTCAATTTCTTCCTGTCCACGCTTAATTCCAGATCCAGCACAGTGAGCACATTTTTCTTTTGGAACTTGTCCCCGGCCGTTACAGATATTACATTCTCGTACGGTGGTAAAGCTTCCCATAATACTTTGGCGAGTTTCTCTAATTTTTCCATTTCCACTACAGGTTGTACAGGTAGTCGTTCCAGATTCCCTTTTTCCACCAGTACCACTACACTCTTCACAAAGAGAATTTTTAGTTAGCAGTACTTTTCTTTCAGTGCCAAAAATGGCTTCTTTGAAGTTTAAGTTAATTTCAATTGAAATATCCCTACCACGCGATTGTTTGGTTGCACCACCTCCTCCAAAACCAAAGTTTTCAAATATATCACTGATATCAAACTCAAAACCTTGCCCATTAAAACCACCCTGGTTCGCAAAGTCTGCCCAATTAAACCCACCTGCTCCTTGAGGCCCTCCTGCCCCATTAAAGGCGTGTCCATATGAATCGTATTCAGCTTTTTTCTTATCATCGCCCAAAACTGCATATGCCTCAGTAATTTCTTTGTATTTCTCCTCATTCCCAGTCTTTTTGTCAGGGTGATGTTGGGCAGCTAGCTTACGAAAAGCCTTCTTCACCTCGTCCTTTGAAGCACCTTTTTGTAGCCCTAGTATTTGGTAGTAGTCTTTCATATATGCCTAATAGCTTTGAATAAGGACGATTATGTCATAATCACACCCAGACTGCAAAATTTATTTTTAGTCCTTCTTTTCGTCTGTGTCGACATCTTTTACCTCAGCGTCAGTTGCTTTTTCTGCTTCATTTTTCGGACTGTCCTTTTTGGCTTCTTCTTCAGCTGCTTTTTGCATAATCTCACCTATCTTTTGTAGTGAAGTTGAAAGTTCTTCGGCTTTAGTGTCGATGACTGTCTTGTTGTCTTTATCTTTAACTTCCTTTAGTGCAGTAATTTTTGATTGAATTTCAGTTTTGGTTTCTTCTGGCACTTTGTCCCCATGCTCTTTGACAGCTTTTTCAGCAGTGTAAATTAACTGCTCCGCCATATTACTGGATTCAATTAATTCTTTCTTTTTTTCATCCTCTGTGGCATGTTCCTCAGCTTCTTTTTTCATTTTTTCAATATCAGATTCAGTTAGGCCAGAACTAGCTTCAATTTTGATTGACTGTTCCTTACCGGTAGCTTTGTCCTTAGCTGTGACATTAAGAACACCATTACTATCGACATCAAACGTTACTTCTACTTGAGGTACTCCTCTTGGTGCTGGAGGGATGCCGTCTAGGACAAATTTACCAAGTGATTTATTATCTGTAGCCATTGGTCTTTCTCCTTGAACAATGTGAATTTCAGTTGAAGTTTGGTTATCAGCTGCGGTTGAGAATATCTGTTGTTTTTTAGTTGGAATGTGGGTATTTTTTTCTATTAACTTAGTATTAACTCCTCCCATCGTCTCAATTCCGAGGGAAAGTGGAATCACATCCACCAAAGTTATGTCTTGGACATCTCCTTGGAAAATACCAGCTTGGATAGCTGCACCTAAAGCCACTACTTCATCAGGATTGATAGTTTTGTTTGGTTCCTTACCAAAAAGTTCTTTAACTGCAGCATGTATCGCTGGCATTCTTGTTTGTCCTCCGACTAAAATAATTTCATCAATTTCACCTTTAGGAATACCTGATGCTTCTAAAGCGCGCTTGGTAATTTCGATAGATTTGTCTATGTATTGGTGAGCTATTTCCTCAAGTTTTGACCTAGAAATTTTAATTAATAGGTGCTTTGGACCATTTGCATCAGATGATATGAAAGGAATATTAACTTCAGTCTCAGTTGTTGAGGAAAGTTCATGCTTGGCTTTTTCAGCTGATTCGTCTAGCCTTTGTAGGGCCAACTTATCTTTTGCTAAATCAATTCCTTCTTCTTTTTTAAATTCGTCAATCAAGAACTTAACAACTCCTTGATCAATGTCTCGGCCGCCCATGTGAGCGTCACCGTCTGTTGATTGCACTTCAATAACGTCATCTCCAACCTCAAGGACAGAAACGTCAAAAGTGCCGCCGCCAAAGTCATAGACAACAATCTTTTCGTCCTTCTTTTTGTTGAAACCATAAGCTAAAGCGGCAGCGGTTGGTTCGTTTATAATTCTCCTTACTTCCAGTCCAGCAATTTTACCAGCATCTTGTGTTGCCTTTCTTTGAGAGTCATTGAAATAAGCAGGAACAGTAATAACTGCCTCAGTGATTTTTTCGCCGAGTTTTGCTTCAGCGTCAGCCTTAAGTTTCGAAAGAATCATGGCTGAAACTTCTTCTGGACGATATTCTTTGTCGCCCATTACTACTACCGCTCCCCCGTCACTACCTTTTTTTATTTCGTAAGAAACTAAACCTTTATCTTTCTGGACCACTTCTTCTTCGTAGGTGTGCCCCATAAATCTTTTGATACCGTAAATAGTGTTAGTGGGATTTGTTACCGCCTGTCGCTTAGCAATTTGTCCAACTAAACGTTCTTTGGTTTTAGAAATAGCAACAATGGAAGGTGTGGTTCTATTTCCCTCACTATTCTCTATAATAGTAGGTTCACCAGCTTCTATAATTGCCATTGCTGAATTAGTTGTCCCAAGGTCAATACCTAAAATTTTTGCCATAATAGTTATGTTACTAATTTAATTTATTAATTTTCTTTCCTTTCTCCAATAATGACTCTAGCTGGTCTGATGATGACAGTACTGGTTCCTTCTTTTTTCATTACATAACCTGTCTGTATTACTGATATTATTTTATGATTGTCTTTTTCAGTCTCGACGGGAATAGAGGAAATCGCTTCGTGTTCATGAGGATTAAATTCCTCACCTACTGGGTTTAAGGCTACAATTTTATGACTATTCAGAATTGATTGTAGCTGAGAATGAATGCCCTCAATTCCTTTCCTCCAGTTCTCATCAGTTTTCTCCCAGACTTCTTTGTCTGACATTGCGACCTGAAAACTATCGCAGAGCGGAATTAAAGCCTCAATATGTTCTATTGTGCTCCTTTCTTTATCTCGACTCCTTTCCTCCTCTAGTCTCCGTCTAGCATTTAGGAAGTCAGCTTTAGTTCTTTGTGCGTCCTCTAAAAGACTCCTTTTTTCACTTTCACAGGTCTTTAGTTTGTCTCGTAAGGTGTTGTTAAATGTATCATTTTTTACCTCAACTTCTTCAAGCTCAGGTTCTGTCATTTCCATATTTTCACTGGTGATTTCGACGTCATCCTGAGGCAAGTCTTTATTACTTTTATTCACCATATTAGTATTATAAATTCAAAAGATGTTTCTGTCAAAATATTTTTTAAATTCTCTTACTTTACAAAAAAATTGCTTATTTTATATGATGTGGTATAAAGGTTGTGCGGCGTATACTGTCTTGGCTGGATGGTATAGGGGGAATTATGTAGCCGGATGGTCCATCGGAACCCCTCTGACTGGAGACCGGAATGTGGGTTGACCTCCACATTCGCATTGTCAAAGCCTTCCTCTTCACGGAGGAACCAAGGAGCACTAATTTATCCCATGTGGTATAGGTGCTCCTTTTTCTATTTAAAATTATTGTCTTCTTGAAACGATAAAGGAGTCCCGCAGGGGACTCCTTATATCTATCGTTATGTCCTCCTCGCACCTCATAAATATCGGTGCGCCCTGACAAGAAGTCAGGAGCAGAGTAGAAGATAAGCAGTTATCTTTTACTCCAAGCTGGTCGCTTGCGAGCTTTTCGCAAACCGAATTTCTTTCGCTCCACAGCCCGAGGGTCTCGTTTTAGGAAACCTTCCCTCTTTAGTGGAATACGTCTAGCTTCCTTTTCCTTAACTAAAGCCCGTGCGATACCTAAACGGATTGCGTCGGCCTGTGATGAAATTCCTCCACCTACTACCTTGGCGGTAATAGAATAATTTTCAATACCGGCATCCTTGGTCTCGAGAACTGAAATTAAAACTCCCTGTAAAGACAAATGTTTAAAGTACTCGTCATGAGGCTTATTGTTTACAATTATTGAAGTTTCCTTCGCTTGAGTTATTCGCACTCTAGCTGTAGCAGTTTTACGACGGCCAATTCCTTCAATATAGACAGATTTAGTAGTTGTAGCCATAGTAATTATTCAGAAATAACAAGTTGCTTTAATAATAGTTTTTTTAGCTTGTTGCTTGGTAACATTCCAGCAACGGTTCGACGGACAACTTCTGCGTAACCACGTCTAGTAGCTAAATGATCTAAAGACTCAGTTTTTCGTCCACCTGGATGTCCAGAGTATGTTTGGTATATCTCAGACTTTTTCTTGTCTGGTATATCAAGTTTACTGACATTAGTGATTTCTACGGTAACGTCCGCAACTAGATTTCGAGCAAACTCTGGAGAATCTTTACCAATTAAGACCTTTGCAGTCTCGGTAGCCAAAGCCCCAAGTCTTTTACCGGTAGCATCAATAGTGTGTGTTCGTGATGTTGTAGTTGTTTTTTTCATAAAATTTATTCAACAAATTCAATTACGGCTTCATCACGACCAGACGGCATACGACCAAGCTTAATGACTCTGGTGTAGCCACCATTTCTCGTAGCGAACTTTGGAGCAATGTCTGTAAAAAACTTCTTAATAATGTTGTCGTTTGGTTCACCAAGTCGGCTAGCCACTACTCTTCTTGAAGCAACTGTGTCAGATTTTGCGAAAGTAACCAAACGTTCAATTCTAGGTTGTAGTTCTTTGGCTTTAGCAAAAGTGGTTGTGATTTTTCCATCTCGAATAAGTGACACAGAAAGCCCTCTAAGCAAGGAAGCTCTTTGATCTTTTGGACGGCTTAGGGTTCTGTTTTTGTTAGAATGTCGCATATTAATTATTCAACCAGTGAAAGGTTTAGTTTCTCTAAGAGAGTCACTATTTCGTCTAGTCCTTTTGGACCAATTCCGTCAAGGGCTAGAATATCATCTTTTTTCTTTCGCACAAGTCCTCCAACCGTTCGTATACTTGCTTCTTCTAAAGCTTGTAGTGTACGGTTTGAGAGGTCTAAGGTTTCAATTCTTGTTTTAAGAGCTTCGTTATTTGTCTCAGGAGTTGATTCATCTTCCTTGCGTTCGATAGCTACTGGGGTACTTTGCGCTACATACTCCTCCTGAAAACCAATAATAGACTTTAATTGATGAACCATAATCTCAATTGCCTTCTCAAGAGCCACTCTAGGTGTAAAAGTACCATCAGTTTCAATTGAAACTCGTAGACGATTGTAATCAGTTCTGTCACCTACGCGCATGTTCTCAACTTCGTAGTTTGCTCTTCTAATTGGAGTGAAAACAGCATCAAGAGCAATAGTGCCAATCTCAACCTTATCTTTTTGGTGTACTTCTCTTGGTACATAACCAAGTCCTTTTTCAACTAAAATCTCCATTTCAAAATTAGCAGACTTTGAAGTTAGTTCAGCAATATGCTGCTCCTTACTAAGTACTTCAACTTGTGACGGGGTTATTAAATCAGCCGCGGTGATGTTTCCTACTCCACTTTTTTTGATTTTGATTGTCATTGGCTCATCCCCATGCAAAGTAAGACGTACTCGTCTTAAGTTTAGTAAAATAGTGATGACATCCTCCTTGACTCCTTCAAGGGTACTAAATTCATGTTCTGCACCTTCAATTTTTACCTGCGTAATAGCAGCTCCTGGTAGTGATGAAAGGATGATTCTTCGTAATGAATTACCAAGAGTGTGTCCGTATCCAGGATACAGATTGTCAATTTCAAAGATTCCACGCAGGCCGTCTTCTGATACAACTCGTGGCTTTGAAGGTAGAGTTACGTTTGTTTCTAACATAGTTTTTACTATTACGTTTAATAACCTCAATATCCTATCGACTGTAGTATTCCATCACTTGTTCAGGATCAAACAAAGTTTCAGCAGGATTGTAAACCGGAAGTCCAGTAACTGACGCAGAAAGTTTCTTAATATCAATTGCCAACCAAGCAGGAACACCAGCAGATTCATGTGTTTCAGCAATCTGGACAAAAATACCAGTTTCCTTACTTCCCTCACGTACTGCGATGACATCACCGACTTTTACTTTATGTGAAGGAATGGATAGTTTTTTTCCATTTACTACTATGTGTCCGTGAGAGACAACCTGTCTAGCAAAACGACGAGTTTTGGCTAAACCTAAGCGATAAATAACATTATCTAGTCGAGACTCAAGACGTTCCATTACATGGGGAATTGGTTGAGAGCTTTTAGCAATGGCTTCATCAATATAGCGACGTAACTGTTTTTCGGTAATACCATAGGTAAAACGCATCTTCTGCTTTTCGATGAGCTGTCTCTTGTAATCACTAGCTTGAGCTGGTCTTTTCAGCTTTCTACCACCACGTGCTTGGGATAAAGCAAATTTTTGGGTTTGTGTTTTTTCGAAGATTGGTGAGCCAAGGCGTTTTGCAATCTTGTATTTTGGACCTATTATCATATATTTGCTTAATAATTAGACACGACGTGGCTTAGGTGGTCGTGTGCCATTAAAAGGGACTGGAGTCATGTCGGTAATTTTGGTCACTCCGATTCCTTTGCCAGTAAAAGCTCTTAGAGCTGATTCTCGTCCAGCTCCTACGCCACGAACGACGACTTCAGCATCTTTCATACCCATTTGTTGGGCCTTTTCCCCAATAATTTCTCCAACTTTTGCAGCAGCAAAAGGTGTGCTCTTGCGAGAGCCTTTGAATCCCAACGCTCCACTTGAAGCGCTCATGACAGCATTTCCCTTCATGTCACATAATGTGAGGAGGGTATTATTAAAAGTTGCTAGAATATTTAACCTACCTGCTGCAAGCTTGCGCTTAGGTATTCTATTTAAAGCTCTTGATGTTCCTGCGATATCAGAGCCACCTCCTTTTTTGATGATACGTTTCTTACCCATATGTCAATACGTAATTATATTAATAAATTTTAAGTCTTTTCCAGCTTACGGCGACCACTACCCATAGTCTTTTTAGCTCCCTTAAGTGTTCGAGCATTTGTCTTAGTACGCTGACCACGAGTCGGTAGTCTTTTTGCATGTCTGGAACCGCGATAAGATTGAATATCTTTAAGACGTTTAATATTAGATGAAATATCGCGCTTTAGGTCCCCTTCAATTCTAAATGATTCAACTTTTTCACGAATAGAGTTTTCTTGATCAGTTGAAAGGCTGGTTGGTTTAATAGTTGGATCAATATTTAGTGCAGATAGAATAGTTTTTGCTCTAGAAAGTCCAATACCATAAACGGCAGTTAGACCATAGGCTATTTGCTTTTCATCTGGAATTGTTATACCTGAAATTCTCATATTTATTATCCTTGACGCTGTTTGTGACGGGGCTTTTTCTTGTTGATGACAAAAACTGTTCCTCTTCTTTTAACAATAATGTCATCAGGGCTCATTTTTTTGACTGATGATCGTACTTTCATATGTGTAATTAGAGTCTCTTTGTAATACGTGCTTTACCTCCATATGGATCAAGTACCATACCAACTTTGTCACCAACTAGAACTCTAATACGAAACTTGCGCATTTTACCTGCAAGATACGCTTTAACTTCTGCGTTGGTTTCATCAAGAACTACACGAAAAAAAGCATTGGGTAGAGCTTCCTCTACAATTCCATACGCTAAATCATCTTTTATAGCTTGTTCTTGTTGATCCATTAAACGTGGCTGAGTGTAACAAATTTAACAGAATGAGTCAATAGTTGCAACTGCTAATAATTTTATTCTTGACCGATAATTTCCACAACAACAATGTCTTTCGTGTCAACTGGGAAACTTCTTCGCCAAAATGGCTTACTTGAGACCTTTGCGCTCCGGATACCTGGATGAGCTGTCAAAACTGAGCTAATAGAAGTTTTTGATTTTCCTACTAAGTCCTTCTGCAATTGTTCTGCGTTAAATTCCCACACTATGGTTGGTCTTCCAGTTAATTTGAAGTTTAGTGAGGGTAAATTGGCCAAATTAGTAGAATTTACAGATGATTCTGTATAACTAAATTCAAGTTTTGTAATATCAGTGATTCTAACTTGTTCTCTATTGTAGGTCGGTATTGTTTGCTTGGCTAAAAAATTAGCAAACTCTCCTTCTTTAAACATCGGCATTTGAAGTAACGCTTGTTCTCTAATTGTGACTAAGTTTTCTCCATATGAAACTGTTGGTAAAGCTTCAAAGGTAAAAGAAACTGCACTTGGAAAAGTTGTAAAGCCAGCTGGTTTTTCAGCTTCAATTCTTGCCAAAAGTTCATCTCTTAATTTTAGCTGTAGTTCTTGTCTCGCTTTGCTCAACTCGTCATCGTTAATAATAAATTTTTGACCCTTGTAGCCACCAGTCATTGCTTCACGGTTCACAGCATAGATAGAATTATATAATTCGTTTAGATTGCTTTCTTTAAAACCAGGAACATCAAATTTTGTCTCAGATTCTACGTTATATTCTTGACCCATACTATCTGCAAAAACTTCAGCTCTGATTGTACCAGGTACTAAATTACCACTGCTATCTTTAATTGCCCCAGGAACTACAACGGACTCTTGGATTCTAAAGATAAGTCCGCTTGGTGTGCGAAAACGTGTGTTTTTAATTAATCTTTCAGAGCCAGAAGTTGTTTTGATGATTTCAATGTATCCTTTAGCTTGAGATTCAACATATTCTTTTCCACTTGCAGAAACCTGCTTTTCACCAGTTGAGTCAAGAGTGACTACTTCGTAACTTAAAGAGCCTTCCCTTCGGTCTGGGTAAGCAGTAAATTCAGCGTTGACTATGGGTTCACGGTATTCTGGGAAAACGGTCAGAGTAGTTTTTGATAATATAGCGCTAAGACTAAAAACAGAAATAATGAGAATTACCACAATAGCAGTAAGCAAAAGATATTTTCTTTTACCTTCTTTTTTACCATTTTTTATTATTATGGTTGAGGTATCGCTATCTGAATATCGTTCCTCGCTTTGACTATCCTCATTTTTTGTATTTAAGGTAGGCACTTGATTTTGAGTACGTCTCCTAGGTTCAGCTGGACGAATGTCCTGTAGATTCCATTTTTGTGTCATATTCTTATATTGTACAGTATATCTGCTTATTATTACTTAAATTTGTTCCCGTTTGCTTGGGTGTGGAAAAAACGAGCTGAAATTAATAGAGAAGTGTCACCTGTCGAGCTGTTTAAAGCTTGTATTTCCTCGTCAGTATAACTCTTGTTTAATATTCTTTTTGTTACATTGCATACATCGGGATTCATCTTTGTTGCTGCGTTAGCAGCCCAGGCTATTTGTTCATTGAAAAAAGGTTCGCTTTTTAAATTGCTATGTAGATATATTTTTCTAGGTATGGACAAGGCGTCACCGGTTTCTTTAAATAACTCAGAAACAACATCTTTATAGTTTTGGACTATTTCCTTAACTTGAGCTTTTTGCTTGTCTCCATGCTCATTTAATAACTGTAAAAAGTTTTTTTCATTAAGATACCCGTATGCTTCTTCTGGAGTAATTGACAGCACTTTTGAGATTTCTCTAGCAATCGTAAACGAACCGATTGGTGTGTGGGTACAATAATTTAAAAAACCGTTTCTGACTACTCCAATTTCAGTTGCTTCATAGGTAATATCAACCAAACAGTACTCACCGGTGGTCGCTACAGATTCTTTCATAATTGAAAAAAAGGGTAGCATAAATGAGTTTAAATAAAGTTTAGTCTCTGGAAACAGTTTATCCCTGATGTCATCAACGGCAGTGGTTAAAAACTTTTGAGCCGCGGCACTGATTTGTATAAGTTTTAGCTCAGAAACTTTTTGCTTATTAGTAACATTAAACAGATAGCCGTTACCAAAAAGTTGTATAGTAGATTTAGATATAATTGAAAGACCTAGTTCACGAACCTTTTCACTTTCAAATATTTCTTCATGTACTTTTTTTTGTGCAGTTCTGATCAATTCGTCTACCAATTCCTTAGAGATTTCGAAGGGCTCATCGTTTTTATAAGTTATAGTTTTTGCAACCGTATAGGACCAAGGCGCAGCAATCGTAACCTGGATAACGGTTAATTTTTGATGACCAACAATTTCAGTCATTGCTTTCCTGCCTTCTGCATCCAAGGTCATTAAAACATTTACCAGTGAGGTAATAATATTTTTTGAGCTAATAGAAAGTGAGTCGTTTTGTCGCTGTTTTGTATACTCGCGCCTTGACCACAATATGTCTGGGTGAAGTTTTTCAGAATCAGAAGCAATTATTGACGCCAGAACACTACCAGAGCCAATGTCGACAATAATTCCGTATTTAATACTATTATTCCGTTTAAACAAAAAACCCATGATGGTTTCATTATACACGTCAAAATATCTCTTGATGTCAAAGTTTATATTTTGTCGTGGATACTACTCAAGGACAGCCTTGATTCTTCTCACTCCAGCAGAAGAAGACTCCTCCTTAGTAATACGAAATTTACCTTTGATGTCTTCAAGTTTAGAAACATGTGGGCCGCCACATAATTCTTTTGAAAAAATAGTGCCGTCCCTTCCTTTCATGACATAAACCTTTACTTCATCAGGATACCTATCCCAGAAACTAGCTTCAATCGTTGAGTCTTGTTGAGCTTTTTCTTTACTCATTATTTCAATTGTGACTTCCCCGCCGACCTTTATGGCGTTGTTTACAAACTCCTCAACTTTATCTAAAACTTCTCTTTCTATTTTTTCAGGATGGGTAAAATCGTAACGCAGTCTTTCCGCGGTAATATTTGAACCGGCTTGATGAATATGACCACCTAGCTCCTTTTGTAAACCAGCCAGCATTAAATGTGTTGCTGTATGTAGTTGTATAACTGCCTCTGAACTATCGGCCAGTCCACCTTTAAACTTTTGTTCAGCACCTGACCTTGATTTATCTCGATGTTCTTCCATTAGTTTATCAAAGTTTGCTCGCTCTACAGTGAGACCTTTTTCAGCTGCAATTTCTTCGGTTAGTTCAATTGGAAACCCGTAAGTGGTATATAAATCAAAGGCATTTTGAGCGCTAATAACTTGTTTGGTGGTTGGTGGAACTGACTTATCAATCACTTTTTTTCCATCTACTAGCTTTGAGGTCAGATTTATTTGTAAAGATATTTTATTAAATTGTTTCAAACCACTCTCAAGAGTTTTCCTAAATTGTTCTTCTTCGCGCGCAATAATAGTACTAATTAAATCAGATTTTTCAAGAAGATACGGATAGGGACCTTTGTACATTTCTGCAATTGGTTTAACTACATTAGCAAAAGTATGCTCTTTTACTCCAAGTATGTCAGCGTGTCGTACAGATCGACGAATAAGTCGCCGCACAAAGTAGCCCTGGTCTGCATTTCCGGGTTCTAGGCCATCGGCGACAAGAAACACAGCAGCTTTCATGTGATCAGCGATAACACGAAATGACTTAGTTAGTTTCTCATCATTGCCATAAATTTTGCCAGAGTGTTTTTCGAAATATTCAAGGATAGGCTTGTGGTTGGTGGGAAAGACATCAGAACTATCATTGGCAGCTGCAGCAATACGTTCTAGACCACCGCCGTAGTCAACATTTTTGTTAGGTAAATTAGCAAAACCAGTTTCAGTTTTGACATATTGCATGAAAACCGAGTTTCCAAGTTCTATGTATCTACCGCAGTCGCAGTTAGGATGACAATACTCACCCCACTTTTTATCGTGAACAGTGCCCGGGAACAGATAAAATACCTCAGAGTCAGGACCACCAGGTTCACCTACTGGCATTTTACTTGGGCCACCTGCCCTACTCCACCAATTCTTGTCTGAGTAAAAGAAAATTCTTCCGCCTTGGTCTCCAACCAGATATCCGTTTTCTTCACTACCAATTTCAACTTGTTTTGTATCAATTCCCTTTTCAGCAAATAGTGTCTGCCAAATTTCAGCACTTTCAGTATCTTTTGGAATATTTGCGTCAAGATTTCCAATATAACAAGTAACGTAAATTCGACTTGGGTCGAGTTTTATTTCCTCAGTGAGAAATATCCAAAAGTTCTTAATTTGTTCTTCCTTAAAATAATCACCCAGTGACCAATTACCCAACATTTCAAAAAAAGTCGTATGGCGATTATCCCCCACTTCTTCAATATCATTAGCCCGAAAACATTTTTGAGAATCTGCCAAACGGACTCCTTTAGGATGCCTTTCGCCCATTAAATAGGGAATTAAAGGTTGCATCCCGCTACCAGTAAACAAAGTAGTAGGATCATTTTCAGGCACTAAGGCGGCTGAAGGAATGATGGCATGGCCATTTTTCTCCATAAAGGCCAAATATTTTTCTCGAATTAAGTTTCCTCCCATATCAATAAATAAGTTTTACTATCGAACTATATCAAAAAAGTGTTTATATAGCTAAGATTTTGGTTGTGATTGATTTAGTTGGCAAATTTGACTAATTCTTTTTTGACAATTGCGATCGGTCCGGCTGTACTAATAGTTATAGTATTAGTATTCAAGTATTCTTTTAAAACTTTATTGATTTCTGTTCTAGTGCATGAATACATTTTTTCTCTAAAAGCCTTGTATTCATCCCAAGTTTGTCCAATAAGTAGTCTATTGTGGACTAGACCAGTAGTGGCTGACAGTGAGTCTAGAACAAGTTCGTCAGCCGTCTTGAGAATCGTCCGAAATCTACTTAGTTCCTTTTCAGTAATGCCTCTATTTGCAATAAGACTTACTTCTCGTAAAGTTGACGTGACTCCCTTAACAACGTCTTTTGGTGAAAAAAAAGTCATGATTCGCCAAAACCCTGCCCTGTCTAAAGTAATTCCCTGCACATGAGCATAAATACCGTAAGTTAAACCCTCTTTTTCACGAACTGTGCTCATTAATCGTCCTGAAAAACCACCCCACTTCCCTAAAACTGCCAAACCAAATAAAAAAGCTGGCAGTTCAGAGTCGTTTAGAGTAAGGGGTAAATAACCTCCAATTGAAACCTCAATATTTTGTTTACTACTTACTTCGTGAGTAATTACATGTTTGCTTTTCAAACCACTAAAATTAACTTCCTCAGCTTTTTCCAACTCTTCTCCCTGGGGTTTAATCTTTCTTAAGTTTTTAATTATTGACTTAACAGCCTTTTCGCTACCTCCTGCCGTTGCTATCCATTTAGAAGCTAAAAACAAAGCATGAATATCCTTAAAGTTCACTAGTTTAATTTCTTCTACAGCCTTAATTAAAGTGTCTGGGTCGTAGCTGTAGTTTCTACTGTCAGGATTAAAAAGCGAGTTTTTTAATTTGGACAGAGCAATACTTTTGGCATTTTCTTTATGTTGCTCTAGCGAATTTTTTAATGTTTGTGCTGCTCTCTTAAATTCGCCAACTTTAAAACTGGGCTTAGCTATCATTAATTCAAATAGCGACATTGTTTGCTTAAGTTTAGTTTCAAGTAGATTTACGCTAACGGTAATTTTGTCTTCAGTGGCGGAAACTGTAATTGAAGAGCCTAGTTCGTTTAGTTTGAACTGAAATTCATCACGGCTTAGCCCCCCCGAACCAGACATTAATAAATCGCTGTAAAGTAAAGTTAAAACAATATTACCTGGAGTATTCCTCAGGTTAGTTTCGGAAGTAATATTTAATGAAATAGTTCTTGCGCCCGGCTTAATTATTTCTCCGTAAGTAAGATTCCCCTCCCTGCTTGTTTTGACGTACATACTAAATACTTTTGTAGTTACCAATAGTTAAGTTGGAATTAATAAAAAGTTCGTCCATACGAACTTTTATGTCTTTAAGTTTAATCTTTTTCAAGATGGTCTCTGTTTCGACGTAAGCTTCCCACTTCCCGGCAGCTACATATTCTGTTAGTTCGGCGGCAATATTTAGGCTACTGTCTCTTGAAAAGATTTCCTCAGTAACCATCTTGGTAATAATTGGTTTTAGTTGTTTTTTAATAGTAGTAACTGATATTTCACGAATTAATCCTAGGATTAATTCCTCAGCTCTTTTATGAGTAGTTTTTTTAGTCAAAGTAACATAAATTGTTGCTAAATCCTTATCCTTGGAAAAGGATTGACTGACTGAAATTCCTGAAGCCAAACCAGTATCGATTAACTTTTTAGCTAGGATGCTGTCCGAGCCATCTGTTAATAAGCGTAAAATAATACAAGTTTCGAACCAACCTTGTTCTGGGAAAGCTGGATGTTTGAAGCCTAGGGCGAGAATATTAGTAATTCCTGGTCGGACTACTTCCACCCTTCTTGTCCCCTCTTGTTTTGGTTCTACTATTATTGGTCTATCCATTACATTAGGCTCAGCTTCTAAATGCTTGAATTTAACCGCGATTTCTTTTAGGGCGACACTAGCGTCAACATCACCAATGACCATTAAAACAGCATTGTTTGGTCGATAAAAGTGATTATAGAATTTCTGGAGTTTGCTGATCGTATAGGCCTCAATGTCCTCTCTAAAGCCTATTGTCTCGTGGCCATAAGGGTGAGAAATAAAAGCCGAGCAGGTCATGTCAACAGCTAAAGCAAAGTGAGGGTCACCATTATACATATCAAACTCACTAAGGACATTTGTCCGCTCTGGAAGAAATTCTTTATCAGATAAAACCACGTCCCTCATTCTTTGCGCTTCAATTAAAAGTGCCTCCGAAAAGTGTTCCTTGCCATAGGAAAAATAATAAGTGGTTCTGTCTTTCCAAGTATTAGCATTCAAAACCACGCCAACGTTTCTTTCAAATTCCATTGCGCCGCTAGGTATTTTTTTTGCAATATCTTGTTTGGTCGGTTTAAATAGCATGTGTTCAAGCATATGTGCAACACCTGTCTCACCTGGCTGTTCATCTCTTGAGCCAACCAAATAGGTAATATTTGTGGTAATTACACCGGTTTTCGGAATATGTTTATGAAGCACGCGTAGCCCGTTATTTATTAAAACATACTCAGTAATTCCATCTACCTCACGTATTTTTCGAAAATCCTTAGATAGTATATCTTTTTTCTTCTGTTTCTTTGACATTGTATAAAAATTGTTTATATTCCTCAAAAACGTGGTTAAATTCAGCTAAAATACTTCCTTCTAGTCGATTGTTTATAACGTTGGCAATTAGTTGGTAAACTTCAAGTCTTTCATCAAAATTTTTACCAAAGTCAGTCATGAATCTGTCGTGACCATCAGAGTAATCTTCAACTAAAGTTCTAAAGTTATGTATCTTGTCTGCTGCAGCCACTAAGACTGATTCCTTCGGTCCTTTTTTGAGTAATTCCACATAAGCCTTTTTTCTATCTTTCCAAGCAATTCTGTTTTCCGGCGTACTTTTCGGTTCGGTTACTGCTTCAACAATCTCTCGTACGCGTCCCCCAAAATCTTCTTGTAATTCATCAATGGTATAGTCCGTGTCTTCAAGTGTATCGTGAAGTAGCCCAGCAATTATAACGTCTTCATCGTCGCTGTAGTCCATCAAAGTAAAAGCTGTGGCTACTAAGTGGGTGATGTATGGAAAAGGCATTGAACCCTTTCGAAGTTGGTTTTTGTGCAGCACTGCCGCTGCTCTAATGGCTTGTTCGACTCGATAGGAGTACATATAAGTTATTTTTTATTTGCCTCTGTTCTTCTTCTTTCTTCTTCAGTCTCTCTTTCGCTATCTCTTAGACTATTTAGTTCTTGGTTAAATCTTGTTAGTTCTGAGTCATTGATCATAACGTTTATTTAGATTCAGACTCTAATATATCACGTTTGACCAGCTCTCCACCACGGTTATAGCCACCAAAGGTGCCGTCACTCCTAATTACCCGATGACAAGGAATACTCTCATCATAATTAGTAGACATCACTCTGGCTACAGCTCGGGCGGCTTTCGCATTGCCAGCTAGTGTGGCCACTTCTTTGTAGGAAAGAGTCTGGCCACGTGGGATGTTCTTAACCACATTCTTTACCTCTAGACTGAAGTTCCTCTTACTTTTTGACTTTAATTTTTGCATAATGGATGGCCTGAAGTTTTTTACCGCTAGCTTCACGATAGGGACAAAATTCACAGTTTTCACCTATAGCTGGTAAATCGTCGCCCTCAAGACAAATTTTAATGTCTCGTAATGTTGGTAATATCCAATTCGTATCAGTTTCTACTGACACTAACGTGGTTTCAAAGACCAACTTGTCAGCAAAAGCAGCTTCTTCCTTACTTGCATTGGCATAAACCAAGTAACCTCTTGGTTCGACTGCAAAGTTGTTTTTCTCTAGTAACCAGCGATAGACTCCAAGTTGTCTAGTATATTGTTGATCCCAGGGACTATCTGAAAGCTCAGTAATGGAACCCGCTTTAGATGTTGATTTATAATCAACTATAATTAACGATTTCTTTTTTGTTTCCCAAATATCATCAACCCCTCCCGATACCATTAAACCAGTTTTGGGTTCCTTATATTCGATACCAACAAATGGATCGCGCCATTTATCCATATTTTTGTGCAAAAAAGGGACCGCTTCAATTTTATACTTCTTCATAATTGGATGTGGCGTTTTGGCGGCACGATGAATGTCAAATTCTTTCTTGTACAACTCGTCAACCGCAATGTTTAAATTGAAAGAGGGAAAACCTGGGCGCTTGGTGCCAAGTTTGTTATCAAGATAAAAACAACGTGGACATTCAATAAAAAAGTCAATTTTTGAACGTGATAGGCGCCATTTTTCTCCGCCATAGTTCCACTCACTACTTCGATTGGGGTTATAGTATTTTTTAAATTCTGCCATGAGATAAGTATAACACTATAGTAATTTGGGTAACAAAAAAGCCCCAGCGGGCTTTTTTGTAGCATAAAGATTGTATCTACTATTCAGCAGTAAAGGTAGCAAAAACAGAATCCAATTGTTTGTCGTCTGCCAAACTAAACTGTCTATCACCACTTTCGGTATAAACTACCACAGCATAATCTTTTCCGGCTTCGGTAGCTCTTTGTAAGATTACTTCACTTGGCACTAATCCTTGTTCTTCACTAAATCTAACCACGCCCAGTAGCCCACCTAGCTGACCATTTTGGTAATCTCTAACACCAATCCAGCCTTCGCTCACTGGAAAAACAGCTGAAGTAAGTTTTGTAACTGAGCCAGCGGCTTGATTTTCTGTTGTTACTTTACCGTCTCCGACTGGGAGTACTGCTACTGGAACCACCTCTGTTTTTTCTTCAGTTTTTGTTACATCTTCATTTGTATCTTTTTCTTCATCCATCATTTCTTTTCCATCCTTATCGTCATCCTTATCGCTTGGTGCTTTAACTTCTGGCCCTGAGAATGCCCACACTAGGAGTCCTCCAATGAGTAGACCTACTATAAACGAGACTACAGTCTTTTGCCCTTCTTGCTTTTCATCTAACATATTGGTATTTGAATTTCTGAATATATAGTAATAATGCCAATTATATCATAAGGGAAATATGGTCCATATTGACAATATCTCTATTTTAAGCGGTTATTTTCTTTTCACATATTTCATTTACCTCATTCATGACAGCCTGAAGTTTAGGTGAAGAGAGGTGTAAATGTCTTAACGCACCTTGGTTGTCAACAATATCGTTACAAACAATGATATCTCTAGCTATCAGGGTAGCTATCTGGGCAGAATTTAGACTTTGTAGAACAGTAATTGGGTATATTTTAGCTCTTTGGATTCGGTCATGAAGATTGTTGTGTTTTGGGTAATCCCAGCTAAGCATCTTAATTCCAACGCATTCACCGTACTCTTCAGCGGTTGAAGTAAATTTTGTGTTAGTAATTAACCAAAATTCTTGAATACTACAAATGTCATCGGAACAAATAGTAGTTCCTTTTAAGTCAATTAGCCGAGCGTAAGAATATAAAGCTACTTGTAAGTCCGATTTTACCCCTGGTCGAGAGTGAAACTTTGCTTCTCCGACAAAGCTGTGTGTATCAGTGTAAGCCGCAATATCAATTTCATGGGGAGCGCAGCGTCCTTGCAGCACAATTCCAGTTTTAGTTTTGTAGCCATCTGTTTCAAAAAGCCGGGCTATAAATCTCTCAAAAGGAAATCCTGTTGGACCAAGTCCAAACAAAGCTCTACGTAGCGAGTACCTAGCTGCTGTCGGTAATTCACTTTCACGTAGTAAAGTAAATGCCCGTCGATAAATTTCTTGCGTCTGTATCCCTTCGTATAACTCCTGAGTTATCTTGGCTACCACGTTATTTACCTCATCAGGAGAAGCTCCAGCTCTGCGCAGAGAGCGTCTTAGTTTTTCGATTTTAAAAAATTCGAAAGTACCGTCTGCTTTTTTTATTTGCAGGTGCATTAAACTATGATACCACCTCCCAGGCACTGGCTACCTAAGTATAGTACACAGGACTGTCCACTGGCAGCTGCTTCAGTTGTCTCTAGAATTTTTAACTTAGCCCCAGTATTTTGTTGTATCGACAAAATTTCAACTAGAAATGGTTTTTGTCTATATCTAGTCTGAGCTTCGTATTTTTCTCCGACGATAATTTGCTTTCTAAACTCTAAATTTGAAATAGTCATTTCGTTACTGACATTAAGTTTTGGTTGAGTAGTGGAAACTGTAATTGTATTATTTTCAAGATTCTTTGCACAGACATAATAGGCAGCTCTTTTTTCGGCCATAACGGTGACATCAAATCCATGTCTTTGCCCAATTGTGTAAATTAGTGAACCGCTGTGTGTTCCAATTACATTTCCAACCTCGTCTTGTACATTGCCCTTCTTTAGTTCAACGTAATGAGATAAAAAATCTCTGATGTCGATATGACCAAGAAAGCAAACCCCTTGACTATCTTTCTTTGTGGCTGTCGGTATTTTAGCTTTGGTTGCTTCGGCTCTAATTTGTTCTTTGGCAGTATCTCCAACCGGAAGTAAAACTGATTTAAGTTGTTCTCTATCTAGTGACCATAAAAAATATGACTGATCTTTATTTCCATCAATTCCTCTATGTAATTCAACTTCCTCATTCGCAGTAATTTTTTGAGCATAGTGCCCGGTAGCAATATAGTCAGCTCCATTTTCCTTGGCGAATTTCAAAAAAGCGCCAAATTTAACACTTTTGTTGCACATTACGTCAGGATTTGGGGTTCGTCCAGCCTGATACTCGCTAATAAAATAATCAGCTACTTCATCTTTGTAGGTTGTTTCTGCGTTGCAGGTTAAAAATTTAATGTCCAAATGAGCAGCCACTCTCATAGCATCAAGTCTTTCTTGCTCCCAATTGCAAACCAAAAAATCTGGATGCCAAACTTTTATAAAAACTCCGACTACATTATAGCCTGATTGCAAAAGTCTAAGAGCAGCGACAGAAGAATCTACCCCACCCGAAAGACCAATAAAAACAGTTTTTTTCTTGTTCATGATTTAGTAAATTATCACGCTACTGAATTAGCGCAAGTATTTGGCCACATTTAATTTATGGGTGTCAAAATCTTTAGCGTAATAAAAATTACCATCGTCTCCAGTTATATAAAAAAGATAGTTTGTTTCTTCAGGCTCCAAAACTGCGATAATCGAGTCTAATCCTGGATTACCTATTGCCGTAGGAGGTAAACCATAATTTAAGTATGTGTTGTATGGTGAGTCTATATCTAAGTCTTCGGCGGTAAGTTTAGAAAGCGGTTTATCAAGTACGTACTCAAGTGAAGCGTCTACTTGTAAGGGCATATTTATAGAAAGTCTTTTTTGCAAAATACCCGAAACTATTTTTTTGCTTTCCATAGTATTTGCTTCTCTTTCTAAAATTGAAGCAAGGATAATAATATCATCCAAACTGAGCTTACTAGCTAAAATTCTATCCTTGTAGGCTGAAATTTTTTCCTCAAAAGTAGAAGTAAGTAAATACACTAATTTTGCTTCAGTAAAGTATTTGGGAACTAAATAGGTATCAGGAAAAAGTCTTCCTTCGAGTGGTTTGGCCATTTCTATAAAAATTTGCGCGTTAAAGTTGGTTAAGACACTAGCGGCTTTATTCGCCACTTGAACAGAAGTTTCCCCTTCAATATTGGTAATTTTAACTAAATCGCTTAAGTGATTTCCCAAAGTCAGCTCAGTAGCCAGCTCTGCTAAGTCTAGGGGCTTAGAAAAAGTATAGGTACCGGCCTTGATTAAATCCTCTGGGTGATTAAGTTTTAATTCAAAATATAAGGCTAGTTCATATCTGATTAATCTTTGTTGCTTAGCCGCTTGAATTACACTCCAAGTACTAGCTCCTTTTTCAACAACAAAAGTAGAATTAATTGGAAATTCATTTGGCGGCTTTGTGGCGTAATTTTTAATAAAAATCAGTGATAAAGAAAAAAACAGTGTCAACAGCGAAAGAAAGCAAATTACAAACAGCCACTTATTTTTTTTAAGAGGTGCTTCCAAAGTAGATTCGTTGTACTGCCCAAATATAATGTTTTCTGTTTCGTCAGACATGTCGTAATAGTCTAGATAGTTGTCTTTAAACCAGTAGGCAAGTTGCTTGGAGCTTCTTTTCTGGCTGAAGTAATACGTGGCATGGTTGGAGTAACAACAGAGCTACCTGGGATATGGAACATGGTAGCCAGTTCCTCAGCCGAAAATACTTTCGGGGCGTCGGCTCTATTCTTTCGGTCCATGTAATAATAAAATCTATCCTTGTATCTGGCTAACTCTAGTCTTTTCATTCGTAGCTTCCTTTTTCCCGAGCGGTCAGAAATAAAATTATAATCAAAATCTGTGCGCCAGCGTACACCAATGCTATTACGTCCAATTATGTCGTATTGAGCAAAGGCACGAATCATAGGAGAAATTACATCACCATTAAATTTTCCCTTTTCTGTGATGTACATCCATCTAATCCCAACTTCAAAAGCATATTTACCGGCATTTCTTTCCATGGCTGCAATAGTGTCTCTTTCACCCATGGTTAGCATCGGTGCTCTTTCATACTCGTCAATTTCATTTGCTGGTCTTGGGTCCCTTTTTAACATTTCATTGATAGTTGCTTTAGTTTTATGGTCCCAAGTTTGTTGCTCAATTAAGTAGCCATTTTTAAAAGTTTTTTTAACGTGTGGAGTTGCCAAAATTTGCACCCAGAGTCTTTCATGGGGTTTTATTTTACCCATCACCTCAATCATTGGTGCCATTGGTTCGAATTTCTCTTCCTCTTTAGGTAGTTTATCAAGACCAAAATCAATATAGGTCTTGATGGGAAAAGACTCAGCTTCTTTTTTACCCATATGGAAAGCCATGTACTCATAACGTTCAGGATCCCATTTAATTTCATCGGTATAGTCCATGTCCTCTTCAATTACTTCAATGCCAGGATACTGAGCATAAAGTTGAGCTTCTAAAGCATTTTTGGTTTTTTTGGTGGGTACATTAATATAAAAGCGCACTTCTCCACCCGTGGAAACTAGCTCAAAACTAAAAGGCAAAGGATGTTTACCGTCTATATATGTTTGCATTAGATTATCTGGTGTATTGACGTTGTGAATTTGAGCAATAACACTTTCCATAGCTTCAGGAGATTTAAAAATTTCTTGCGGTAAATTAATTCGCAAGGTACTGCGTCCCGTATTAAAAACAAATTTGTTTTGGATGTAATACATCCAACGCTCAAAAGTAATGAAAAAAATTGCTATTGGTAGCCAAATAGGGGTGAGGGCAATCATGACCGAAAAAATCGGTCCGGGGTTTAAATTTAGTCTAGTTAGAAAAAATATAAAAAACAGTATTCCAAAAACAAGAAACAAAGGTCCAGCGATGCCTGTAAATATAACTTTAAGTATTTCTCCCATTTTGATTATTGTACTATAAAAAATCTCCCACCGGACCATTGGTCTGTGGGAGATTTTTTAATTGATCGCTTATTCTGCGATTGCGTAAGTCCCATTACTTAATCGTCTAAAGATGTTGGCATCTTGTAAGTTGACGATAATAGTGTTGTCTTTTACGTAACGTTCTTTTCTAACTTTATCAATCAGTTCCTCTTTTGACAGTGGACCTTCTTTTTCTAGGATTTCCCGCAAGACATCCTTTACCACTCCAGCCGTATAGCCCCATTCTGTAAGGGCATATAGTCCACGACCAACTAGTACAAAGCGAGCATCTTTAATTAATTCGTTGTGTGTGGTCGCTATATGGGCTTTGTGTTTAAAAAGTGAATCAATTGACTCGGCCACTTCCCTAAAGTGCATTGGTGAACCGTGTCTTTTAACGGCCAGGTAAGCATAATCACGAATGCCTTTTACTTTAATATTTGGGCTATCAGATGGACCCCAGTCACCGAGTGGATTGCGCCCAATTTGCTTTGAAATCAATAACCAACGCTTGAGGATTCCTTCATCATACTTGTCGGCTAGTTCAAGCAATTGGGTTCGGAAGCGATTTAAAATCTCTTGCTCACTAACCAGTTCGTCGCTATTTAAAGATAGATAAACTTGTTTCAAGGCCTTTTCAACCACATCTGCAATCTTACGCTCAGTAAACCAACGATGAGTGTAAGTTGGGTTTTCTTTGCCACGATAAAACGGGTCTCCAACCACTAGTAAAAAGTAGAGGTGATTTTTCACCACTGGGTCGGTGGTTAGCTCATCGAGCAAGACGTGTTCAGCGATTACTCCACCACCTAATTGATCAATCAAGCTTTGAATTTCAAGAAATAAGTCAAAGTTTTTCTTATATTCTTCAGATTTTTGGATTGACTGAATCCCGTAGTTTTCAATTTGTCTTACTCGCTCACGAGTAATACCATAGGCTTGACCAATAGACTCCAAAGTCGAAGTTTCACCGGTTGGGCCAAGTCCGTAACGCTTTGTTAGTACGTCGCGCGCTCGCTCAGGCAGCACACTTAAAAGTGATTTTGTTATTTGTTTTGGTTTAAATGTAATCATAAAACTAATTTTTCCCGATAGATACCTCAATGCGTGGCTTATTTATAACATAAGTAACAAATAAGGTCAAATCCTATCCACAGGACTATGACAAACTTAGCCTACTCGCGTTCTATGACCCCTTTCCGGCTGGAGTTAGCTTTGAACAATCAGATTCAAAATCCTACCTTTTACGTAAATTACCTTAGTTACATTCTCCTTAGTGGCGTATCTGGTTACACTTTCTTCAACTAAGGCGGCTGCGAGTACTTCTGACTCCTCCGCCTCAGGACTGACAGTAATAGACCCACGAAGCTTTCCATTGACTTGTACTCCCAAAGTAACCATGTCATCTATCAGTAATTCAGCTTTGGCCTCTGGGTAACTGGCTAGGTGGATTGATGTGTCAGTCTGCAAAGTTGACCAGATTTCTTCAGTCAGGTAAGGAGCAAAAGGAGCTAAAAGCTTAAGGAAAGTGTGGTAAGAATCACTGCTTAGACCACTCTTTTCAGCTGCATTGACGAATATCATCATGGCGGAGATGGCAGTGTTGAACTTAAAAGCTTCGATATCAGAGCGTACTTTGTCGATAGTTTTATGTAGCTGACCTAGCATTTCTGGACTCTCATCCTCAATTATATGTTCAGCCAGACCATTAACTCTCTCTAGGAAACGACGCACGCCAGCGATGCCTCCGAGGTCAAACGGATAGTTGGCTCCTTCATAAGGACCCATAAAGGCTAAGTACATCTTGACGGTATCTGCACCCACTAACTTCACTTGTTCATCGGGGTCAATCACGTTGCCCTTACTCTTACTCATTTTGTTGCCGTCAGGACCAAGAATTAATCCACGATTGATACGCCTGCGATAAGGTTCATTTTCAGTCACTAAGTCTAGGTCTAGGAGAGCCTTCTGCCAAAAGCGAGAGTATAGAAGGTGCATGGTAGTATGCTCAGCTCCCCCAAAGTAAATATCAATCGGCATCCAGTCTTGCTGGCGAGCTTTGCTCGCCAGCTCACTACCGTTTTCATTGTCCAAATATCTAAGGAAATACCACGACGAATCGACAAAAGTATCCATCGTCTCGACTTCCGGTGTCCAGCCTTTACCAAAGATTTCTTCGGTCCGCTGGCGAAGAGCTTCGCTCTTCGCCAGCGGGGCCTCTCCTGTCGGCTTGAAGTCTACATCTTCAGGCAAGGTCCACGGTAAATGTTCCTTTGGTACCACGTGAGCTTTTCCGTCTGGATCATAGACAATTGGAATTGGCACTCCCCAGTATCTTTGGCGACCAATAGACCAGTCCCGCAAACGATAAGTAGAAGTCATCTTTCCACCCACTTTTTCAACTATCTTCTCCTTAGCTTCTTCGCTGTCTAGGTTATTAAATTCTCCAGAATTAATTAATTTTCCTATTTCTGAAAATGGCAATTCAACAGTTGAGGCTATAACCTGCTTGACTTCAATTCCAAATTTCTTGGCAAATTCATAATCCCTTTCATCGTGAGCTGGTACGGCCATGATGGCTCCGGTGCCGTAACCAGCTAGGACATAATCGGCGATGTAGACAGGGATTTCTTCTCCACTGGCCGGATTGGTAGCCGTGATGCCCTCTAGCTTT
The DNA here is from genome assembly GCA_041736805.1 of Minisyncoccia bacterium. Taxonomy (GTDB): domain Bacteria; phylum Patescibacteriota; class Minisyncoccia; order Phycocordibacterales; family UBA918; genus OLB19. The sequence continues at coordinate 104,087 of JBGSSW010000004.1, read as the reverse complement.
ACACCCGTTTTTTCTTTGGTCGCGTCTAGACGGTCTTGCTCATCTTTGGCTCTAGATAGAGATACATGTGTACTCACTTCTGAGTAATTGCCTATCTGGTCTTTGTTTTGAGCCACCAGAGGGTGTTCTGGGGCCAATACCAAATAAGTCGCTCCAAAAAGCGTATCAGGTCGGGTGGTGAAGACAGTCACTTCTTCACCGGTAGATAGTTTGAAATTAATTTTTGCCCCTTTGCTTCTTCCTATCCATTGGCGTTGAGCTTCTTTGATATGTTCAGGCCAGTTGACTGTTTCTAAGTCATCAATTAGTCGGTCCGCGTACTTAGTGATACGGAGCATCCACTGCGGCATTTCTTTTTTTTCAATTACGTCTCCCGAGCGTTCACAGGTACCATCGGCTAACACTTGTTCATTGGCAATCACCGTATTACAGCCAGGACACCAATTAACTATTCCCTTACCACGATAAGCAATATCATTATCAAAAAACTTGGTAAACATGGATTGGGTCCATTTGTAGTATTCAGGGTCAGTGGAGTTGGTGGTCTTGTCCCAAGAGAAGCTGTTTCCCATACTGGCCAACTGATTCTTCATGTAGGAGATGTTGTCGTTGGTCCAGTCTTTGGGATTGAGGTTGCGTTTGATAGCGGCGTTTTCGGCTGGTAAGCCAAACGCATCAAAACCCATTGGATATAGCACTTGTTTACCGAGCATACGTTTGAAACGCACATAGATGTCTGGGACAGCAAAAGCATACCAATGCCCGATGTGGAGATTGCCAGAGGGATATGGCCACTCGACCAAGACATATTCCTTTTCTTTACTTTTATTACGCTGTCCGACAGCATAAAGACCATCAGTTTGCCACTTGGTCTGCCACCTTTTTTCAATCGCTTCAGAGTCAAATTTTTTGTGCATAATAAACCCCACTTAAAAAAGTAATTATTGATTTAGTATGCCACGAAATAGGATAATGTAAAAAACTTAACACCCAGCAGCTTGTATAAAGGTTTACATAGGAAAGGCCTATGTAAACTCCTACCGACCTTGATTATAAAGCTGATCCACTTCGGTTGCTGATAGGGCGCGGTTATAGATGCGGACATCGTCCATATTCATATCTGAATAATAAAGTCCACCACAATTTCCAAAAGTCCAGTCAGCAGTTGAGGAAGTTGGCGCCGGTAAAGCTGAGCCAGATTTCTCTAATACGCCATTTTTATATATAGCAAAACCATTTGCATTGTTCGTAACTGCGATATGCGACCATTCATTAAGTGATATTAACGAGCCACGATAGCCGGTACTAGACCCTCCCATCCAAAACGTGGCCCCGCCATCTAGAAATTCAAGTAGGTATTTTGATGTTGGCTCATCACAGGCTGCTGACTTAGAAATAATTCCCTGGTACTGGTTTATGACTCTAGGTTTAACCCAAACTCCAATTGTAATATCTTGTGATGCGTCAATAACACCAGAACCACTGTTGGTAGTGATATATGTACTGTTGGTGCCATCCAAACTAATTCCTTGCCCCATTTTACCAATTGCTTTTTCACTGTTGCCAAGAAGAGTGGCGTTGTTTCCGTTTCCACTCACATCAGTCGCAGTAGCTGTGGTCATATCTAGGCCATCAAAAGTCCAGTGGCCGACTAGACCTTCTGAAAGTGGTGAGCGGTTGATCGGAGTGACGTTGAATTTAGTGCCTTCACCAAGGTTATAGAGTTTTTGCACTTCATCCGCTGAAATAGCTCTATTGTAAACACGAACGTCATCAATTTTTGCTGGAATAAACCAATAACCAACATCTTTTGCCCCAATTGTTACCCCATGCAAATTAGTTTCTAAAGAATTTGTTTCGGGAGCACCTGCTATTACAGTCTTACTTTCAAGAACCCCGTTAACATAAAGACTGATGTTGTTGCTGGCATCATTATATGTGACAGTAAGAAGATTCCAAGTATTAAGTTGAAGTGTTGTGTTACCTCGAATTGAGTGTTCTGATGAATTATTATTATAATAAAAAATAATATGCTCATCATCACAGTTGTTAAATATACCAAGTGCATAGTTTGCTGAGGGATCTCCTTGGTAGCCTTTGCCGATAACTCCATCATAGTCACCGCAAGTAGTAATAATTTGTTTGTTAACCCAGGCTGAAATTGTTAATTCATTTGTAATATCAAGACTTGAATTATCCTCGATAAAAATATAATTATCAATTCCATTAAACTCTATTGCCTGGCCAGTTTTTCCAATGATTTTAGTTGGTGAACTTATTAGTGTGCCGTCATTTCCAGTTCCACTCACATCGGTCGCAGTAGCTGTGGTCATGTCAGGGCCATCAAAGGTCCAGTGGCCGACGAGGCCGGTTTCTAGATTAGTGGGAGTTTGGGTGGTATTGATCTTCGTTTCCTTAGTCATAGCATACAAAGCAGCGACTTCTTCAGAAGAAAGTGAGTGGTCATAGATACGGACATCATCTAATTTGCCGTCAAAAGGGTCAGAACCGTTGGAAGAAACTCCTAAACGGAAGTAATTTGTAAAATTTATATTACCAATATATCCAAGTGATCCCGCAGCAGCTGTGGGGGCATTAGATCGTCCATCGATGTACATGGTGGTACCAATAGTATTGTCCCCCCAGACGATTGTGAAATGATGCCAGTCTGAATTTTCAATTCTAGTCAAAGAATTTAAGGTATAATCATCAACACCGTCGGAAGCTCGAAAAATAAGATAATCTGACCCTGAAATTTCAAGCATATATCCAGATTCACCAGTACCTGAGTTGGCTCTCTTTGCTAATATTACGTCTCGTGTTGAAAAACTGTTGCGCTTAAACCATCCAGAAAGAGTGAAGTCACTGGTGCCTGAATCTAAATTAAGGCTACTATTATTTAGCAAGTTAAGAGAATCACTAGCACCATCAAGTTCTATAGCTTGTCCAATTTTACCAATTGATAATTTTGGATTACCGTCTAACGCTAAGTTATATCCATTACCACTTACATCTGACGATGTTGCAGTGGTCATATCTAGTCCGTCAAAGGTCCAATGTGCAATTAATCCTGACTCAAGATTTATTGATGGTTTGGGAGAAAAATAACCGATAAGTGTAGAACCAAAAACTTGGGAATAACTTTGATAACCAACTAGAAGTAATAGCGGAATTAAAAGAATCAGGAGCTTGGTCAGGGGTGAGAAGTCTTGTTTGGCGGTGACGTGGGTGGGGGTGAAGGCTGGGCGGGTGTTTTCAGGACTCTTGGAAAAGGCGGAAAAAGCCGCCCAGCCATTACCGGCCACTTGCTCCTCCTTGCTTACGGCTTCGCCTAAAGAGCCGTCTGGTTCTTGTTCTGCCAGTGACATGTGACTAAATTATAGCATTCCTTCTTTTGAAGCTAGGTAATTTTACACTCAGTAGTTTGTAAGAAAGTCTAAAGAGATTTTGTTGGTACTGATTCGTTTGAAATAACTCTTTCAAAACAAAAGTCTCCTTCACTGTGCTCCCAATTGTCTTGATTCTTGATAGGATTAGTAACATCAATTGGTATACCATAGTAGCGATATTGATCTATTTGATTTGGATAAGCAAAATTAGCACAGAGTTGGTAGCCTTTGTCTGACAAATTATAAATATAAGCAGTTCTTGATTCAGGGGCTGAAGGCAGCGGTGCGGTTTTGGGTAGCTCAGAAAGTGACTTAGGTAAAGTAGAATTAATTTGATAATAATTAATCACTCGATATTGAATGTCCTGCAAGTCGGTAATTTGTTTGTCATCAATCTTCCTTTCCCTCACTTCGTCTGGGGTAGCAATATTCTTTAAACCAAAAACCATGGCCACAAGTACTACTAAAGTGGCGCCAATTGCAAAGCGAATAGAAATTTTTTCATTTTTCAGCCAATAACCTCGGGCATCTAGGATGTAGTAATAAAATGCTGGACCAACAATAATGATAACTGCTAAGGCTTTAAGGATAAATCTGGTGGATATTCCTCCTTCCAAGAATGCCATAACGATAGCTACTATGTCCCCAAGCAAAACCCCGCCGCCAATAATAAGTGAAAGATAGATTAACCATTTAGTTAAGGTTAAATAGTTACCATCCGTTTCTTGTCGACGTGCTTGATTAACTAGTCTAGTCAGTACTAAGTAAGTCGGGAAAAAGACCAAGACCATGGCAAAGCCGAGCCGCACTGACGAAGAGGCGCTTTCTACCGCCCATGAGCCTTCAGTGGCGTCAGGATAAAGAAGATTGACTATTCCAAAGATAAGAACTAATAAGAAAGCTAATGATAAATAAAGACTTGCCAGTGAACCGAGTTGTAAAGCAAAGTGCTTGGCGGTGTTGTTTTCCATATACTTTATTATACGCCTATTTTGAACAAATAGTTACGGGTATGGGATTTGGACTAAGGTACAATATTGTGCGATAATATATAAAATATGAATCCTGAAGAATTAAAAAAAGCTCCTAAATTACTGTGTGAAAATATTCAAACTGGCTATTCTGGTGAATATTTTATCGTGGGAATGTTAAGTGGCGCTCAGGCCCAAGTGTATGCCCTAACGCCTGCTCATGCCAAACGTTTAGTGCAAAAACTCCAGTATGACTTAAAGGAGTTTGAGGCAAAGTTTGGTGATATTAAAGCTGATTGGAATCCAAATGTGGTCAGTCCTGTCCAGAGAGCTAATCCACCAACTCCTCTTAGTTAAACAGGAACGCCACAAAGGTGTTCCTTTGTGGCGTTTAGCCATTTTGCTTGCTTTCTCGGCATGCTTCGAGTAAGGCGATAAACAGCGCTCCGTAAAAGTGTGCCAAAGCTGGATAGCCGACACTGTTGTCACCAGGACAATCTTTCTTTCCAAAACGGTCAAAAAACTGCTTGCGAATCTTCCGCCACTCCTCACCGTCTTTTGGAAATCGATAGTACTGAAGTAACCAGTGTTGTGGGTTTAGAGAAAGAAGTTTCTCTGCATATACAGCGCACATTTCCTCGCGAAGTTCGACTTTCCGACCAATTTCAGTTTGCATGACAGACCTCCGACAGGTTGAGATTTACTTGAACAATCTTACTAAAGGCTACTAGATTGGTACAGCTTGTCAATGCTAGATTAAATCAAAAATTCAATCACGTCGCCATCTTTGACTATATAGTCTTTACCTTCAGTACGGAGTTTGCCTTGTTCGCGAGCTTTAGCAAGCGAACCACATTTAACTAAGTCATCAAACGTCACGACTTGGGCGCGAATGTATTTTTTTTCAAAATCAGTGTGAATAGCGGCGGCGGCTTTTGGTCCAGTAGACCCAATTGGCACTGTCCAAGCCCTAGTCTCCTTTTCGCCCGTGGTCAGGTAACTCATCAAGCCTAGGCGGTTGTAACAAGCTCGAATCAGACTTTCGACTCCACTCCCCTGTGCGCCGTATTCACGTCTGAAATCATTTTTTTCATCGTCACTGAGGTCTTTGAGTTCGTGCTCCATTCCTGCATCTACCACGACGTACTCTGCTCCAGAGCTTTCAAAAAATTCCACCAATCTTTGCCACCTTTCATCATTTTGCTCATCAAGATTGAAAGCGTCGGTTTTTTTATTACAAACATACAAAAACGGCTTCATTGTAAGTAGATGCAAGTGCTTGATTAATTTGAGTTCCTCCTCATCCATCGCTAGTGAATTGGCTAGTTTGCCTGATTCAAGATGTGGAAGCAGTCTGGTCAGCAAAGCTTGTTCTTTAATTGCCTCTTTATCTCCCCGCTTGGCATCTTTTTCGACATTAATCTTTCTTTTACTCACGGTTTCAGCGTCAGCTAAAATTAGTTCTAAATTTATAACTTCGATATCAGAGAGGGGGTTAATCTCAGCTGAGACATGGTGGACATCACTGTCTTCAAAAATTCTGACTACTTCAGCAATGACGTCAGTCTCGCGGATGTTTGCTAAGAACTTGTTGCCAAGACCTTCACCCGAAGCGGCTCCAGAAACTAGTCCAGCAATATCCACAAATTCAATAACGGCGGGGATGATGACACTAGAACCAGATATTTTTGATAAAGTCTCAAGCCGTCCATCGGGTACTGGGACAATCCCCACCGAAGGATCAATGGTGGCGAAAGGATAATTGGCAATTAAGACCTCCTTTTTAGTAAGAGCGGTAAAGAGAGTTGATTTACCGACATTGGGAAGCCCAACGATTCCGACTGATAGTGACATAAAGTTTTAGATAGTTATTTAAGTTCGCTCGTACATTAGCAGAAAAAATGTTATTTTCAAAGTTGATAATAGTGCTTTAGTTATAATTCAAGCTAGGGTGTGATAAAATTAAAATTATTCTTAAGGATTTACAAAATGTTTAAAAACTTCACTTTAGCAAAAGGAATATCAGCACTCTTACTTTCAGTCCTTTTGTTAGCACCAACTGTTAATTTTTCTTATGCTGCAACCACTAGTCAGTACCAACCCAGAACTAATACTGAACTACTGGCATACCTATACGGTGTTTTGGCTCAACTACAAGCTCAACTGGCTGCTTTGAAAGCTGAAGAATCTAGTAGTAATTCGGGTCGTAGCTCAACCACTAAGGGCCCAAATCCTTATTTTATGAATGTTGTTTCCTTAGCGCCAACGTCAATATCTAGAAATAACGCTACTTTAAAAGGTACTGTCGACAAAGGTGGTTCTACTATGGCAGAGGTTTGGTTTGAATATGGAACAGGCAGTAGTCTTTCAAAGAAAATTTACCTGCCCGACTTAACAAAAACTGGAATACAACCACAAACAATAGCTGTGACAGATTTGCTTTCGGATACTAATTATAGTTTTCGTATTGCAGCCGAAGATAAGGACGGAAACCGACAGTACGGACAAACTAGAACTTTCACAACCGTTTCATCAGCTAACACTATGTCATTTAATGGTCGACCAAGCGCCGAAACAGAAGGATCTAGTGCCATAACAGCTACAGGAGCCTCTATTCAAGGATTTGTTACCATGAATGATTACAGTTTAGGTAATGTTTTCTTTGTTTATGGAAGTGACAGAAATCAAGTTGTTGATGCAGAAGATTTCGATTCATTAGCCCAAATTCCAGTTGCCGCGGGCTTAGTAGCAAAAAAATCCGCCAACGCTAAATTTACTGGTCGCAATACTGTAAAATTAACTGCTTCCGGCCTTGCTAGAGGAACAAAAAATTACTATCGTATTTGTGTAGAATATACCGACACTAACAAGTCTCCCTATTTATCTTGTGGTGAGGTGGAAAGTTTTACAACTTTAAATTAACAAAAATGACAGCTTTATAGCTGTCATTTTTGTTACCAGAAATATAGTTTTAAAACTATGATAAAATTAAAGTACTAATTTTAAATTTATAAATATGACTAAGAAACAAGTTTCTTACTACGTAGTCGCTCTCGTCGTCATTATAGTTTTTACTTATCTTTACACTAGTGATGTCATGGCTCCAAAAGATGAATCTAATACTTCAGCTAATGTTTTTATTCCTTCCGATAATAGCGTTTCTTCAACTACCAGCGATTTTAGGACTGCGGAAGGTGAACTGGTTAGTATGGAGGAAACCGTTGCAGCAGAACTTCCAAATAGCCTTTCTAGTACTAATTGGCGCTGGTTACGCACTGAAGATACGACTGGCGCTATACTACTAGAACCAAGAGACAAACCTTTTATACTTCGCTTCGGTGCTTCGGACTCAATGGGAAGTGAAACAGATTGCAATACTATTGGAGGAGAGTTTATGGTTGAAGGAAACTCCCTAACTTTTGATAAATTACTTTCAACTAAAATGTATTGTGAAAATTCACTTGAGGAAAGCTATACGTCACAACTTTTAAAAGTTTCTGATTATTTGTTAACTAACAACATGCTAAAACTTAGTTCGACAGATAATTCCGAAACTATGTTTTTTGTTCGAGTAGAAAATTAAAAGACGCTGTTTTTTGACAGCGTCTCTTTCCTCCCGGCCGTTTCCTATTTTGACCACAAAGTACTGTATAGGTTTAAATCAAGCAAATCTATATCAAAAGAATCGTCGTAATCAATTGACATTGGAAGAGCAAAGGAAGAAATCGCAATTGACTTATTGTGACGACTATTCCATTCGTGCAGGCCGTGATCCAACTCTTTGCCAAAAACAAGCGAGAGTTCACGTTCTTGGTAGGCGACACCTCCTAAATCGAAAATAAGCCGACTAGTCTCCGTACATCCTATGGGTATACGAACAACTTGAAAGCCTAGGTGCTTGCAAAGCTGCTGGTAAGGAAGGCTTTCACGAACCAAAAACTGAAACATCCGGTCGATAAGGCTTTCGAACAATATCGTCGGTGTTTCGTCAGGACCATCCTTTTTGGATACTTTTGAGACGTGGAAAGCAAAGATTTGCAGTAGACCATTCAAGGCACCTAAAGCTTCTCTGTGGTTAACAAAACCGGCACTGGCAGTAACTGCCTGCTTAGCAATTTTATCAACCGTAACTCTATCAGAGGCCAGTCTCCAATACTCAATCAAGGTTTGCGAAACATTTTGATCAGACGGTATTTGCTTTGACACCAACTTTAAAGTCACTGCTTATCTCCTGGTAAGGTATAAAAAAACATTGCCAGTAACATTAGATAACATTATTGCTTAAAAAGCAATGTTTTTCATATGCACAGTTGCAACTAGCAGTGACATTTGGACCTAGGCGTAATGTTATTATAGTTAGACATGGATAATCTTTTTTCTTTATTAAATAAAAATCTAGCTTGCCTTGATAAATTGCGAGCAAGGATAATCTATTGCTCCAAAGCAATTAATTCTGTAGAAGTTGATTTTCACAAACAGTATGGACCGTTCTGTGGCTATTGGGATGAATGGGTTGTTCAGGCTGAAGAAATCAGACAGGACCTAGTAGATAGCGTTTCAAATACTAGCGTTTTTTTACTTGAACTTCGTGATTTTTCAGGTTCTATTACTGACAAAAAAAGAAAAACTAAATCAGATAAGGCCTATATTAATGAGGTGACAAGTTTAGCCGAAGGCAGATTAAAGGAGCAAATTGATTTAATACGCGAAATTGACACCAGAATTATGATTCACCAGCAACTAACAGAAAAACTTCTATTAGTTGAAGCAATTGATGGTCTAAGCGAAGAATAATTTCGCTATGTATTTAAATAGTAAGATTAGTTTAATTGTGTACAATATAGAGGTTGTTGTATGACGTCTATTAAAAGGCCGGTAAACTTAACCAGGAAGATAGTAATTTCTCTTCTTCTTTTTATATTATTCGCATCACTAGCGTTTTTTGTTTGGTTTAATGCTTTCTACTTTAAAAGTAATACCTACACACTTACTCAAGTTCAAGGGCAGGATAAGTTCCCGGTTGGTGTAAACACTGCTACTAAGTTAATTACAGAAAATCCAGCTGTTGATTTATATGTCGAAACCTACCTTTCCATAAAGGTTGCTGACTCCAGAAAAAAGCGTTTCCAAGATAAACTGCTTGCACAAATTGCAAAATGGGATTTCTATCAAAATCTGGCTTCACCAGTCAGTCGCATTTTAGTAATTTACTCTGGTGAAAGGAAGGAAGAAATCATCGCTGATTTTGCCGAAATTTTAAAGTGGAACAAAGCTGAACAAGATCTTTTTGCTTCATATATAACTGAAGCGGAACCTGCTCTAGCAGAAGGTAAGTTCTTCCCCGGAAGATATATTGTCAGTATTGAAGCTACACCAGAAAATGTGGCTGATGTCTTATATGAAAATTTTAATCAAGAAATTTTAAAGCAATATGATGAGAGTGTTGAACAACAAGTACCTTTAATAGATGGTCTGACGATTGCTTCATTAATTGAACGTGAAGCCTATGACTTTAATGACATGAGATATATTTCAGGTGTAATTTGGAATCGGCTTTTCATTGATATGCCACTACAACTAGACGCTACCCTACAGTATGCCAAAGGTAGTAAGACTTCGGAAAAACATTGGTGGCCAAAAGTCATTCCAGCCGATAAGTTTATTGATTCACCATACAATACCTACGCAAACATCGGATTACCACCAGCCCCAATTTCAAATCCTTCAACTGAAGCAATTGTTGCTGCTTTAAACCCAAAAAATACAGACTGCATGTACTATTTTCATGGACCTAAAGGTCAATTTTATTGTAGTGTTACCTACGAAGAGCACGTCAATAAACTAAAGGAAATATACGGTCGAGGTAAGTAATCTTATAAAATTGAATATAAAAAAGAGCGCCAGCTAACATGTTAGCGGCGCTCTGGGGTTGCTTTTTGGCAGGAAATTTTCTTCTGGAATTTCTCCCGACAACCAGCTTTCGTGCAGTTGGAATCTGCTCTTGAGAGCATCAAAACTTTTTCTCCAGGCTGACAGGAGTGCTGAGGGATTGATTGCATTCCCTCAGCAATTTTTCCGGCTAGGCCTGGAATGTCGCTTTCGACGTAATAGTTGGTACTGGCGCAACCCGACATTGCAATGGCGAGAGCTGCGCAAAGAAGCCTCATTGCCGCTTCTCCTTCTTGGTCGGGTTTTCTCCAACGTTACGAGCCGGCGTTTTTGGTGCCTGGTTTTGTTCACCGTAGTCGCATTCTTCTTTGAACTGACTGGCTGAGGTGACACTGTAGGTCACTCGGCCACTCTGGTCACCAGCTCCGGCGTTCATCGAGCCACCGCCTTTTTTCGTGATTGTGCCGTTGGGGCACACACTCATGGCCATGTTGTTCTGATGGAACTGCTGGGCTTGGCCGGCAAAGGTGGCCCCGCGCGATCCGAGTTCATCCACCGGCACCGCATTGCGACGCGATGAATGGTAGCTTTCGTTGCTGGCACAACCAGCAAAAAGGGCAACGAGAACCAGGGTGAAAAAATACTTCGTGTACATACCGTACTCCATTTTTGATTCCTCAATGTGAAGAACCTTCTATTTAGAGTATAGCACGAAATGACTAAAAAGTCAATGTATTTTGGGGCTTCAAAAGGCCTTTTTTCCTAGGTTTTCTACCTCTTTTAGCCACTTCCCTCTTATTTCATCGTTAACTTTTTCACAAGGTCCGTATGAGCTAACTTGAGTTCTAATACCAGCAAATTCTAAAATCCCGTATTGAATTTCGTTTGTATAGTCACCAAACTTCCACCAGGTTTGAAATGGAGTATGCGAACCAGAAAGAATAATAACTCGACCAGTTTTTCCAGACAGGTGTTTTTCAATTTTTTTGGTTTGCTTATTGAAGTTGAAAGCAAATCCAGGCAGCCAAAATCTATCAAAAAGACCTTTAAGTAAGGCAGGCATAGTACACCACCAATTTGGATATAAAATTACAATGTGATCAGCTTCCTTAAATTTATTTTGTAAATCAATTAAATCTGGTTCAAGCTGTTGAATCTCTTTGTATCCTTTGTGCAAAATTGGGTCAAAGTTTAGTTGGCCTAGGTTCACTCTTACAACAGTATGACCAGCGTCTTCGGCCCCAACTTGATAATGATCAGCCACGTTTCCACTAAATGATTCATGGTCTGGGTGACCGCAAATAATAAGAATTTTTTTAGGATTTTGCATATATGACTAGTATAACTGAACACACCGCAAGCAAAGCTTGCGGTGTGTTGATTACTTTCAAAACTACTTGATTTACTTAGCGCCTAATTGAACCGTTAGGATTAAATTTACCTTGAGAACCCATTTGCATCTTTATCATTTGATCTTTCATTTCTGGACTCATGGCCGACATTATTTCCTTTTGGTACTTAGGTAGCACTTTCATGGCAGCTGACATTTGGTTGTTACCGTTCTTTTTTAATTCAGCCTGCATTTCTTTGGCGATTTTCTCAAATAGAGCCGGGTCTTTATCCAGCATTTCAAGGAGCATTTTTTGTTGCTCAGGCGGAGCATCTTTCATCTGCGATTGTAATACTTTTTTTAGGGCAAATTGTTTTAATTTTCCAAACATAAGATTGTTATTCTATCACGCAAAAATCGTTAGCAATAATTTTTTAGATATAGACAAATTGAAAATTTAGTGTTATTATTCCAGCTTATTATTTTGCGCAAAATTAAGTCATTCAATTAGTATGAAAAGCATGTTGTTAAGTTTATATCAAAGATACGTTCGACCCTTTCGGACGTATATCTTGATTACCCTATTATTTGTGGCTGTAGTTTCAACATTAACTTCAAATGACGACGCCGCTGATTTAGAAGTTAAAGCAATTGTAAATCTAGTTGAAACAGCTACACCAGCGCAACTAAATAATAACCAATCAGTTGAATTGATTGGAGTTGTTGCAGCAAAAACACAAGCTGGCCTACTATCTGAGGTTGGTGGACGGGTTACCTCTGTTAATGTCTCTTTGGGACAAACCGTTTCTGCTGGAACAGTGATTGCTACCTTGGAGAATTCAGCACAAAGTGCCGTTTTATTGCAAGCGGAAGGGGCTTATGAAGCAGCTTTGGCTGGTTCACAGCAAGGCTTGATTGGAGTGACTGAGGCTGAAAATTCTTTTTTAGCTGCGCAAAATGCTTCTTTATCTGCCTATAAAGCTGCTTATAACACAAATAATACTATTGTGATTGGGACAATTGACCAATTTTTTGGAAATCCATTTGCATATGTGCCCGGCTTACGAATCAATGGACGAGGGTATACTACTTATTTAAATGAAGAAAGAGTAAAATTACAGAAATCCTTGCCTCTTTGGCAGCAAAAAACAGAAAGTACCAAGACAACAGATAATCTTAATGAAATTTACCTAGAAGCAAAGTCAGCTACACAAAATTTAATTGACATAGTGGATACATTCATCAGCGTTCTGCAAAAAGAGGATTCTACCTTAGGTTACACCGACGCGGAGATTCAACTTGACTTAGCCACTTTTGGTGCCGCTCGGACAAGCTTAAATACCACAATAGATTCTTTGGACAGAGCTTCTTCAGCTCTTACAGCGGCTTTGGAGGCTAAAAATCGTGCAGATATTGCTGGAGGATCAAGTAATAACTATTCAACGGCAGACGCTCAAGTAAAACAAGCATTAGGTTCACTGCGAGCTGCTCAATCAAACTACGCAAAAACAATTATTAGAACACCTATTGCTGGTCAAGTTAATACTTTATCGATTAAAACTGGAGATTATCTATCGGCTTTTGCCCCAGTGGCTCAAATTGCTAACAATCAAGGTCTTGAAATTACTACCTACATTGGAGTAAACGAAAGGGATTTGATTACAATTGGCGACAATTTAATACTTGAAGGTAATGGTACCGGTACGGTAACTAATGTTTCTCCAGTTGTTGATAATCAGACTGGAAAAATTGAAGTCAGAGTAGCGGTTGTTGGGTCTGGATTTCAAAATGGAGATACGGTTCGATTATTTGTTCCTAAAGCTAAAACTCAAACGTTGGTTGAGACTCAAATTCCTTTATCCTCAGTAAAGTTCGACGGTCCGGTTAGTTATGTATTTTTGGTTGAGTCTGAACTATTAAAAAGACAAGACGTGGAACTGGGTACAATTAGAGGAGAAAGAGTAACAATTAGTTCAGGAATTGATTTGAATACAAAAATTGTTGTAGATGCACGAGGTCTTGTCGAAGGTACAAAAGTAACGGAAGTAAGCAAGTAAATATTTTATGTGGGAATTTTTCTTAAAAAACAGTAGGTTTACTTACCTGCTAATTGCATCACTAATCTTGTTTGGAGTTTACTCGGCCATTTCAATTCCAAAGGAATCTGCTCCTGAGGTTGTAATTCCTGTTGGTATTGTTACTACCATTCTACCTGGAGCTCCAGCCAGCGATGTTGAAAATTTAGTTACTAATGAAATAGAAAGAACACTAGCAAGTTCCTTAACACAAGTTAAATCAATAACTTCAGTTTCTAATGAAAGCGTTTCATTAATAACCGTAGAGTTTGAAGCTAGCGCTGACTTAGATGCCTCAATCCAAGATTTAAAAGACGCAGTTGATACCGTTATTTCAGACTTACCTGACAATGCAGAAGACCCTAGAGTGACACAGATTGATTTCGTCAATCAGCCGATAACAACAATTTCAGTGTCTGGAAGTCTTTCAGATGCAGAGTTCACTCAAATGTCAGATAAACTAGAGAGCGAATTGGAATCTTTGACAGGCGTTTCAAAAGTAGAGGTTCAAGGCGTTAGAACACGAGAAATAACTTTAATCACTAGCCCAACAGCTCTCTCACGATATGATTTAACTGTTTCAGATGTAATAAATGGTTTACGTTCAGCTAACAGTACCTTTCCAATCGGGCAAATAGTGACCGGAGATATTTCATATAATGTTTCTTTTTTTGGTGACATCGAGGACCGTTCAGAAGTTGCTAACATTCCAATTGCAACCCGAGGGGGGCAGCCAGTTTATGTTAGAGATATTGCGATAGTTGATGATGGTTTGAGTCCTTCAAATTCAATTACTAGACTAAGTATCGACGGTAAGCCTTCGTTTACTGGAGCAAGTTTTGACATTTACAAGCAAAGCGGTGGAGATATTACAAAAATTACAAAATCCGTTCAAGAAAAGTTGGTTGAACTTCAAGCAGAAGGCCAGCTCCTACATAATTTAACTATTTACACGATACAAGATGCTGGAGCAGACATTGCTCATGACTTAAAAAATTTAACATCGTCTGGTCTTCAAACTGTCGTGATGGTCATGCTTGTTTTGGTACTAATGATTGGCTGGCGTGAGGGTTTGCTGGCTGGACTATCAATACCCCTTTCGTTCACAATTGGCTTTATTGGACTCTATCTTTCAGGTAATACCATAAACTTTATCAGTTTATTTGCGCTAATTCTTGGTATTGGTGTTTTAGTTGACGCAGGTATTGTAATGGTGGAAGGAATAAACAAAAATATTTCTGATCACCCAGATTGGAGTAAGAAAGAAGTAACAAGAAAAGCAGTTGTTGATTTTGCTAGTCCGATTACCTCTGGTACTTTAACTACGGTAGCAATGTTTGTAGGCCTATTTATTGTTTCTGGTGTCACTGGACAGTTTATTTCCGGTATTCCCTTTACCCTAATCTTTGTGCTCTTTGCTTCGCTTCTTGTCGCCATTGGATTTATTCCACTTATATCATCTAGTTTTCTTAAAGGAGCGAAGGTCATTTTGGCAGAAAGTGATCTAAGTGCCGGAGAAAAAATAAATATTAAAATTCAGGGTTGGTATAGAAAAAATATTGAAAAACTAATAACAAGTAAGAAGGGAAAAAAAATATTTCTGACAGTTATTATTTCTTTATTTTTTATTTCTTTAGCTTTGATTCCAGCTGGATTAGTTAAAGTTGTTTTCTTTGAACAAACTGATACTCCACAGATTTATATTGAAATTAAACTACCTGAAGGTAGTATTAAAGAAAGTACTGATTTGGTTGTGAGACAAGTAGAAGAAGTACTTTATAAGAACAAAGACATTATTGAAGCTCACGCCGTTACTGTTGGTTCAGGTAGCGCTTTCTTAGGTGGCGGAAAAAATGAAAAACTCGCTAATATAACAATTAACTTAAAGGATGATAGAACAATAACTAGTACTGAATTTATAACAAAACTACGCAACGAAATACCTGTAATTAAAGGAGCTTTAATTACAGTTTCTGAACCAAACAATGGTCCTCCTACCGGCAGTCCAATTGGAGTCAAATTAATGGGAAATGATTTAATTGAGCTTGATAAAGCAGCAAATTTGGTAGCTGATTTATTGGACGAAATAGTTGGTGTGACCAATATTCAAACTAGCAATACAAGTAATAATATTGAATACGTTTTGACTTTAGATAAGGCTAAAACGGCAGCTGCAGGACTAAACCCTCTGGTTGTTTCTCAGACTCTCAGAGCTGCTGTTTATGGGACAGAAGCAACAAATTTAACTACTGTAAATGAAGACATCCCTGTAGTGGTTAGACTAAACTTAACTGGCAATGACCAAATAGATGCAGCCCAAACCAATCGTACTACCATAGACTCGTTAAATAATATATCGATTAAAAATAATCAAGGGGACAGTATTATTTTGTCTTCTTTAATTGTTACTTCACTACGTGAATCTAGTAGTGCAATTAATCATGAAAATCAATCAAGAGTCGTTACAGTTTCGGCTGATATTACTGCAAGTGGCAATGTAATTGAAATCAATAATGAACTTTCTAAAAAAATTGAATCGAGTTCACAGTTTCCGACTGACGTAAGTTATGCCTTTGGAGGAGAAGCAGAAGATTCAAATCAAGCCTTTATAGAGCTATTCCTAGCTTTGATAATCGGACTAGTTCTAATGATAGCTGTCTTGGTACTGGAGTTTAACTCATTTAGGTACACAGCCTACGTTCTATCTATCGTTCCTTTCTCTTTAATTGGAATTTTATTTGGACTTGCCATTACTGGTAGTGCTCTTTCCTTCCCTTCTATTATGGGCTTCATAGCCTTAACTGGTATTATTGTTAACAATTCCATTCTATTGATCGATAGAATGAACGAAATGAGACTAAAGTTTCCAAATAAAGCAATTGATACAATTGTAATTGACGCTGCAGTTAGTAGGTTAAGACCTATTATATTGACTTCCTTAACTACAATTGTTGGTATGGTGCCCTTGCTTTACTCAGACCCGATTTGGGTACCACTTGCTACCGCTGTAATTTTCGGCTTAACATTTTCAGTAATTATTACGCTTGTTTTGGTACCAATTATATATGATCGATGGCCAGGAAAGTTACACGATTAAATAAATAATTCTAGGAAGGACTATTTTCTGCTGCCTTTTCCGAAGTTGATTTATCTTTTAGATAAGCCATTATGCTATTAATGAGAGAAACAGCAAAGAAAAGAAATGTTAAGTAAGAAAAACAAAATACTAGTAGACTAAAGTCGGCTTGGTAGTAGGTATACAATGCTTGCAAAAATGCTAAGGAGTACCAGCTAGACGCCTGGATAGCTGGACCAAAGGTACTTGGCATCAGGCGAATTGTCATCAAAAAAGAGTTAACAAACAGAATCGCAACCAAAATTGATTCAGCAGTTGTGTAGCCGGTGAAGAAAGCCGCCCCTTCAGAAAGACAACCCAAAATTGTTAATAGAATTAAAGTAATCAATATAAAGGCCATTGCGACTCTAAGTACTACATAGGTAATACCCATAAAGTTTCTTTCCGTTTCATCAATTTTACCGTCGGCTATGGCGTAAAAAAAATTAACTACAGCGAG
Organism: Minisyncoccia bacterium; assembly: GCA_041736805.1. GTDB lineage: Bacteria > Patescibacteriota > Minisyncoccia > Phycocordibacterales > UBA918 > OLB19. The sequence goes on along the minus strand of JBGSSW010000004.1, from coordinate 86,858 downwards.
AGTTGATGTACCTGCACCTATTGCAATAGCAAATGATTGAACAATGTTTAGAGTCATTATAAGAGATTCCATAACCCATTCATAATAACAAATGAATATCTATTTGGTAACTGACAGATGTGTATTCACAATACAAAATTATATTGTATTCTTGTAGGATATGTATAAACATCTCTTTTTTGATATGGATCAGACGATAGCTCCGGCCAGGCAACTAATCCTTGACGACATGTTTGATCTACTAAATAGCTTTTCTCAGGACATTGTTATAGTTTCTGGACAAGAAGTGGTGAAAATTGGAGCACAAAGTAATTATTTGCGTTCATATACACTTGGCCAAAATGGAAATCATGCAACTGATTTGGATGATAAAGAATTGTGGAATATTCCTTTAGACAATAATCATCGACTAGAAATTTTGAATCACATTAAAAAAATATCAAATCTAATTGAACATGATATAAACCAAGAATGGAATCCGATTGAGGATAGAGGTGCACAGATAACTTTTAGCCCAATTGGAAATACTGCTCCGCACGAAATAAAAAACACTTACGACCCGGACAGAAGGATCCGTGAGAATTTAATTAAGACAATACCATTTGAATCTGATGAGTTAATAGTTAAAATCGGAGGTTCTACAAGTTTTGATTACATCCATAAAGACAGACATAAAGGAACCAATGTTCAAAAGCTCATTGATCTAATGAAATGGGATAAAAATAATTGTATTTATTTTGGAGATGGACTATACCCGGGAGGTAATGATGAAGCTGTGATTGGCGTAATTGAAACGGTACCAGTGGTAGACTATTTAGACACTTACCGAAAGTTAGTTAAAATGTTTAAACAATAGTTTTAAAGACCTGGCTCTTTATTCAGCAAGCAAACTTGCTCTAGAATCATTGATAATCTGATTCGAAGTGATGTGGCTGAAGTAATCAGACCTGAGAATAAAGCAAACAGCAGCAATGATAGCTATCATTATAAACATGGTTGCTCTACGTCTCCTTTTCATATTTAGTCTAAATATATACCTTTATCTATATTTTACAAGTCCATTGGCAGTATTTCACAAACTTGGTCTTGTGCTCTATTGATTTTAATTTGTTTGTGGACTATAGGGGAAATTTACAGAACCAATGTAGGGGGTATTTAATGAAGTTTTGGGTGACGTATCAATCTTGTCCTACTTTGCAGTTAATTTTAGAAAAGAAGAAGCCCCACGAGTTGTGAAGTCGTGGGACTTCCTCGTGGGGCTAGTTGCGCTCAGTCGTCGCTACCAGAGTCACCGTCGTTACATGAGTCGTTGTTTCCTACTACTGCGTCGCCGACAATTCCACCAATGAGATTGCCTCCAACAAGCGTCCCAATTGCCCAATTGTCTGTTGCCGCTGCGACCGCGAATGAGAGAAAGATGCTTCCTTCACTCTCATCGACAACAGCCGATGGTTGTTTTGCAAGTTGCATTTGCTTGCAGTGATGACGCGCGCCCGTAAGCACACCTTCTTTGCAATAACGACATTTCAAAATCGCCATGACATCTCCTGGTTGTGGAATAACAAGAATTTCATTCAAAATACTAGCATGAATAGTGTGACTTGTCAATCTACACGAAAAGGCCTCAAGCAAGCAAGGTAGTTTGCTTGCTTATAGTCCACGAACAACAAAGGCGCTCTTTCTGTACTCGTGGACTATAGTGGAAATTTACAGAACCAATTTAGGGGATATTTAATGAAGTCTTGGGTGACGTATCAAGGATGTCCTACTTTGCAAAGAGTTTGAGTGAAAAGTAGAATTATAAACGAAATGAGACCCCTTGATGTTATCTCTGGGGTCTCGTGCCGGCAATGCCGACGCTTGCGTTTACGGGCTGACGCTGACGGTGGTCTCTCGCCCTTGGCATTCTTGATCGCTTCCTCGCCACGGTGATAGCTGCCTTTGTCGTTGTAGACGTAGTACACGTCGGACATCGACCCCGTGCGCTGACGGTTGTGGTCGTCGGCGATCTTGAAGGCCTCGTCCTTGGTGTCGCAGTCTTCGACGACGTCGACCGAGTGATCGAACAGGTCGCAGCCGAGGACACGGAACTTGCCAGCGGGGATGTTCTGACGTTTGAGAGCGACCATCGCAGGTCTCCTTTCTGATGAACGGAATTGTTCGAGTTATGAGATAACATACTATATCTAGTATGTTAATATGTGGACCCTAGCGGACAGATCCTGACGGTCACCAAGCTATATTGTTTTGCATTCGCTCACAATCTAGCAGGTGCCGCGGGACACACCTCACTCGTTCGTAAACTCACATCGTTCCGGTGGTTCAAGTCCGACCAAAGCAACGAATGTTGCTTTGTCTAGGGTCCACAAAAAAAGGATGTTTTTTGTGGACCCTAGCGGACTTGAACCGCTCACCTCTTCCATGCCATGGAAGCGCTCTACCGGATGAGCTAAGGGCCCTAAGGGACGAAGAATAATAACTTAAATTTTACTTACGCTCAAGCTTTCAAAATTGAAATTAACTGAACTAGTCGAGCTGCTACAAGTAAATTAGATGGTGGACCAGAGAAGATTCGAACTCCCTGCCTCCTCAGTGCAAATGAGGCGCTCTACCAAGTGAGCTACTGGCCCAAATTAAAGTAAGACTTTAATTTTGCCTATAATACAGACATATTTATTGCAAGTCAAACGCTGACTTCTCCGTAATGAATAGCCACGGTTCGAGCTTATTTGCAGAATAGGAGTTTTTAATTAATAACTGACCTGAAGACCATATAGCTTCTGAAGCTTCTTCACTAGTAAAAATAGGAAAAGTCCCATTTTCAGTAATTGGATAAATTAAATCTTCTTCAACGCTGTAAATATAACCCTTACAGTAGTCGATCTCCCTTGTGCCATTTTCGCAGAAAAAAACTTGCTTATTGTCGTCTGAGACTGAATAGAAAATGTCTCTAGTATGGGTGCCTTGTTGTTCCAAATTTTTCAATTTTGAAAAACCAGTTATGTCTGGGTTAAACGACAAAAGTCTAGTTCCTGTGTTACTTAGATACTCAAGTTTGCCATCTGTGTAGTTAACTTTTCCAATAGCGCTAGAAATTTCAGTATTACCTGTGCTGAAGTCTGACTGAATAACTGCAGCCGGCAAACTTGCACTTTCATTTAAATAACCGTTGTCTTCATTACTGAAATCAGAATGTGCAGCGTACAGTAAAAAAGCAGCTGTAAAACCAATTACATATGATATTGCTACAATTACAGCTCGTTCATGTCTGGATCCTTCCATACTAAAATTATAACAAATAATTACTAAGTTAATAAACCTTACTAACAGTTTGCCGTACTAACCAAATGCGAAATAAGTTGATTAAAAGTAAGTCCGACCGAATTAGCTGCTTTCGGGTATAGTGATTCAGAAGTCAAGCCAGGTAGGGTATTAACTTCTAGAAAGTAGATTCCATTTTGACTAACAATAAAATCACTTCTTGAATACTGAGACAATCCCAACTCTCTATGAATCAGAGTAGAAATTTCAGCAATTTTTGTTCTTTCAGAGTAAGGAAAATCAGATGGACATATTTCTAAAGTTTTTCCATTATACTTAGATTCGGTATCGAAATATGATTGATTATTAGGAGTAATTATTTCAATGGTTGGAAAAACATAAATATTTTCGTTTCGATAGTTTTCTAAAACGGCACTAGTCGCTTCTCTACCAAATATAAATTCTTCTATCAAGACTTTTTCATAAAGATTTAAAGATTTAAGAAGATTACTTTTCAGTGAACTTTTAGTTTTAACAAAAGAAACCCCAAAAGACGACCCACTTGAAGTTGGTTTAATAATATACTCAGGTCCAAAATTATCTTCAACTTGAGCAACTACTTCGTCAATAATACTAATATCATCTTTTGTAACAACTAAATACTTTGGAGTTAGAATGTCATACTGCTTTAAAAATTCTTTTGTAGTCTGTTTGTTAAATGCCAAAGCAGAAGAAAAGGAGTTGCTTCCGGTGAAAGGAATCCCTATTCTTTGTAAAATTTTTTGTACTTCACCATCTTCTCCGAAGGTTCCATGTAGCGCCACAAATACAACGTCGACTGAGGTTAAAGCTATTTCAGGTGATTTAACAATACCTCTGTCCAACCAATCCCCATTTTTTGTGATTACTATGTCTTTTACAAGATATCCAGATTCTGAAAGAGCACGTAAAACAGCTGAACCAGTCTGTAGCGAAACCTGGTATTCATCACTTGTCCCTCCTCTTAAAACAGCAATTTGAAGGTGATTCATCATATAATGAAATACTACTACAAAGCAAAATTATCTTTACTCTAGATTTCTTGTACAACTCCAGCCACCTTAACTCTTACCGAAGAAGTAAACTTAGTGCCTGTTAAAGGTTCTGTGCATTCTAGGAGATAATTTTGTGCTGAATTAATAGTGCCTGAGCTAATAGTACCGGTTGTTCCGTCAACTGAAGGGTTGAAAGTTGTGCGCACAAAATCACTTGGTCCATAAATAGTACAGCTCATATCGTAAGCAGCTACAGTGTCCCAGGAAACAGTAGTCTGTTGTCCACTTCTAACTATTCCTGTTCCTGCCCATATTAACATGCCAGGATCTACGGGGATGAGAGCTGAGGAACCGCCGCCAGCAGCCGACAAGCTCTCGTCAATTTCTGAACCAGTCTGAGACAAAATAATAGTTGTGCTGGTTGAGTTATTAATTCTATTTGCTGCTAGTTCAGGATAAGTGCTCTCAGGCTTATTTACTTCTAAAACAATGCGCACAAAACCACCTGGTAAATTAGAAAACGAGACGTATTCAATTGGAGTGCTTCCTAGCCAGGCAGCAGTGCCAATACTTCCGGTTGCTGTTCTTTCGTAGGTGCCATTATTACCGAAATCAAGCTTAATTTCATAAGGTACCATTTTGGGTTGGGGTATGCCTAATGAAAGTACCTGGTAATTACTTTTGTCTTTCATGATAAAGTTTAAATCCAAATTATAACTATCAGTTGCTTGAATATAGGTTTGTGTTGGTATAATGGTATTAACCACAAAATCATTTCTTTGAATATCGGTTGTAAACGTACTGTTGGAATAAGCCGTTCCGTTAGCATTGGTGGCAAATGCTCGATAATAAATTAGCGTATTAGCTGGTAAACCATCAAGTGAAAACTGTGACCTAAAAGGTAGAGTTGCTGCCAAGGGCAATGAACCTTGTGTTACACATTTGGTTGAAGTCGCCACGTTTTGCGCATTAAGAGAGGCTAAAGAAGTGTCCCAGCACATTCCTCTTGCGGTAATCAAAGAACCTCCAGTACTGGTTATGTTTGAACCTACATAAGCTGAACTTGAGTATATTCCAGTCGGTGTTTCCCCCACAACGGTTGGTATTGTAGAGGAAGAAGTTGTAGAGAAGGCTTCGCCCAGGGTATTAAATGAACCAATGGAGCTATAACCTGTTCCTGCAACACTAGTCGCAAAAGCTCGATAGTAGATAGTAGTATTAGAAGGCATTCCATTTGGATATTCATTAAAAGTGTACGGTGTTGGATTATAGGCTACAGTTGTCTTACAAGTTCCACCTGTAGTAGTTAAATCAGCAGTTTCGGCAGACCAGCAAACTCCTCTTGAGCTGTAACGAAAACCATCTTCAGATAAAACTGTAGCTGTCGTACGGCTTGAACTGCTTGTGATCGAGTCAACACTTGGTGCACTTAAAATTGGTACACCATAAACTGTTGGTACAGTATAGGTAGTTATTGAAGAAGTCGATGTATTACCTGCCACATCTTTAGCTACCGCATAAAACTTATATGTTGTACCAAGAGTGCCTGTGAAATTTGTGAAGGCATATGTAAAAGCAGTAGTTCCGTACAGGTCAGCTGAGGGTTTAATCTGTTCCGGACTAATTAAGATAATATTATTCAAAGAGTCCATAACATAGGTAGTTACACTATCAATGCCAGACAAATCATCTTTAAGTTTCTGAACATATCTAATAGATGTACTTGAAGCTACCGGAACAGAAGTCATTAAGACATAGTGAAATTGATTAGTGGAAAGAGGTTGGTTGTCAATCATAAAAGATCCGGCCGAAGGAGCGGCAGAAACTGGTAAATCTGTAAAATTCCATGTTTTTATACCTGACGTTTCATTTGTATCAGAATATCCGTTTTCTTCTTGATGGAACGTCCAAAAATATATGCCTTGGGGTAAGGTTGTAGTAGAGAAATTGTTAATAATTCTTGGGCCGGCTCCGCCAGTGGCTGGGATTTCTGCTGTATACAACGCTCCACTACTTTGGTTAGAAATATAAAATTTAATTAATTTAAGTTCAGTAGAATTAAATAAGCTTGATAAGCGGTTATTTGTAAAAGTTAAAGACGGGAAGGTCGAGTAAGCGCTTCCACCAAGTGGAGAAGTCATCTCGATATCTTCCGTGGTTACAGAAGTACTAAGTAACTCAACATAGCCCCTAAAATGGGAACCTCGCATACTTGAAAAATCAGAAGAACTTTTCGGTAGAATGGTCGGGCCTGTAAATTTATAATAGTTTGGTGAATTATTAACAAGAACTTGTAAACCATCAGTAGTTGGGTCAAAACAAATCTTGGAAGATGATTTTACTCCATTAAAATTTATACTTTGCTTAATAGAAAGTGAACTATCTCGCACTCTAACTACCCAACTTCCAATTGAAGATGTAATTTGGTTGGTTGTGCCATGTTCAACAAGAACAAATTCAATAGAAGCATTACTTGGGTCGGCACAAGTTGTTTGTGGCTCAATGTATATAGCTTTAGGTGAAATCCACCCTGAAGCAGTATTTGCTTCAACTTGTGATAAGTTAAAAGAGAGTACAAAAACAGTGATTATTGCAAAAGAGAAATTTTTTATTACTTTAATTTTCATAATTTATTTGTTTATTCAAGAGTGGCTTGGTAAATTCCAGTTATTATTACTTTAGACGCCAGATAATCATTTGATTCATTGTGACCATTTCCTTCGACTTTTACAATATCGCCAACTTTTAAATTAGAGAAAGTAATATTTTTAGTGTTTATTTCGTAATTTGTTTCTAAATTCGTTCTAAAAATAATCGGTGAAACTGAATTATTGGATATACCAAATTTACTATTGTCATTATCTATAAAAAAAATAGTTCCTTCTTCTATGACTTCAATGATTGGCTCTTCAAAATCTTCATAGGTCGAAACTGAAGAGTCAATAAAAGTAATACCTGAATTTACTGCAACGAATACTTCCTTAGGCTGTTCATTTTTTACTTTTGATGTTACTTGTAGTTCTGTATCAGAAACTACACTAGATGTAGCTTTAGAAAATTGAATTTGAATTATTTCAGAGGACGTAGCTGGAGTTTTTAATAAACTATTACGTTCAATATTTAATTCTCCTTCAGATAAGTACTTTTTATCAGTGTTGGTATTTGGAACAATTGTCGAGGAGTCTTTACCTAAATTCATGTACAAGTAAAGACTATAAGTAGTAAGAATAATTACTAACAAAAGAAAAAAAGCATTTGTGAACTCAAATAGGTTTTTGAAGTTTTTCATAAAAGTTAATTTAATAATAACATTAAATTTTTCTAAATAGCGAATTCTAGGTGAATAAAAACTACTTACTGCTCTTTAAAAAAGTTTTTCGATTAAGGTTTCGATAATAGTTTATGGCGAATCTGTGTGCCTCTGCGTTCGCCATCAAAATTTCATACTTATATTTAAGTGCTAGTCCACTCTCTGGGACAATTTTTATTGGTTTATGACTCTTGTCCTTGGTCACTGCTAAAACTGGTATTTCTAGCATAAGTTTTGACAAAATTCGTACGGCGGCGTTAATTTGTATTAAATTTCCATCGACAACAATTAAATCAGGCATAGCCCACTCCTGATGACAAAATCTTCGTTCTAGGACTTCCGTAAGGGCCGCTGGATCATTTGCACTTTTTAGGGTTTTAATTTTGAATTTACGATACTCTGACTTTTTGGCCTCTGAGTTTTGTATTACTACCATAACACCCACCATATCTTTCCCAGCATGATGAGCTATGTCATAAGCTTCAATCCTAAAAATAGGAACATCAGGCATATTTCTCTCTATTTTAATTAAAGCAATGTCTTCTATGTGCTTTAAAGCAAATATCCTTTTTTTAATTTCGTTAGCTTCTTCAAACTTTTGTAATTTTGCCTTAATAGACATTTCTTTTTCTAAGTCTAAAATTATTTTTGATTTTTTACCCTCAAAGAAAAGCTTTATATGTAGAATAGTTTTTAAATATTCACTACGACCTATCAAACTAGGATAAAGTCCAATTTGACGGTTAAAATCTATACGGCCTCTTTCAATTTTTGTTTTTTCTTCCCCAACAGAGTTCTTGGAATCGTAATATTTAAAAAGCTTTCTAATAATTCTGAGGGCCTCTTTAAATAGCGAACCATTGGGGAAAGGACCAAATTGATACTTTATATCTTCGGGTGAGAATTTTTCTGTTAAATCGCTTTCACGGACAATAAGTAATCTTGGCCATTCTTCATTAGTAATTATTAAATGATTATAAGTTTTATCATCTTTACTTTTAGTATTATAATAAGGTTTATGGGAACGTATTAGGTTTGACTCTAATATTAAAGCCTCAACCACGCTGTCTGTTTCAGTGTAATCAATAGAAATTGCCTCTTGAACCATTTTTTCAATTAAGTTAGATCTTTTTTCTACAATGTCTAAGCCAAAATAACTAGTTATTCGATTCTTTATTGATGTCGCTTTCCCAATATAAAGTATCTTTTTATTCTTTCCTAAGAAGAAATATACTCCAGGTTTATCAGGCAATTTCTTTCTTAGTATAGACTTTTTATCCATAGTGGTTATCTACAGTACTTTTTTTAAATATTGGCCAGTATAAGATTTACTATTTTGCGCTACTTCTTCTGGAGTCCCTTTAGCTACGATATCGCCGCCGGCAACGCCCCCTTCAGGCCCAATATCAATTATATAATCAGAGCTTTTAACTAAGTCTAAATTATGTTCAATTACCATGACGGTGTTACCTTGATTGACTAACTTTTGTAGAATTTCGATTAGTTTTTTTACGTCTTCATAGTGCAAACCAATCGTGGGCTCGTCTAACATGTAAATTGTTTTTTGACTATGTGGCTTAAAGAGTTCAGAAGCAATTTTTACTCTTTGTGCTTCTCCACCTGATAAAGTTGTAGCACTTTGACCAAGTTGTAAGTAGCCAAGGCCTACATCAAGTAAGGATTTTAGCCTTTCTTCAATGGCTGGCACATCCATAAAGAATGAGTAAGCCTCTTCAATCGTCATATGTAAAACTTCATTAATGTTTTTTCTGCGATAAGTTACTTCTAGCGTTTCTTTAGTAAATCTCTTACCCTCACAAACATCACAAGTCACATAGACGGTCGGAAGAAAATGCATTTCAACTGCGATTTCTCCATTTCCCTGACAAGCTTCACATCGGCCACCTTTTACATTAAAGCTAAACCGTCCAGGTTTCCAACCACGGGCTTTTGCTTCGCCGCTAGCAGCGAACATGTCTCTTATGTGGGTAAAAGCACCAGTGTAGGTAGCCGGGTTACTTCTGGGTGTCCTACCAATTGGTGACTGGTCAATCAAACAAGATCTACCTAAGTATTCTGAACCGGTAAAAGTTTTACAATTGTAGGTATGTGGGGTTCTAAATTTTTTTTCTAGCCTTGATTTTAAGTTTTTATCTAAAATTTCGTACATGAAAGTAGACTTCCCTGAACCAGACACACCTGTTACACAGACTAGTTTACCCAAGGGAATATCAACATTTAAGTTTTTGATGTTAAAAGCTTTACCCCCTCTAATTTTTATTGAACCTTTTTCACTAGTCCTTCTTTTCGGTATTGGTATTTTTTTGTCACCTCTTAAATAATCCAAAGTGACTGACTTTGAAGTGTTTTTTGTATCTGAAAGTAACTTTTCCAAATAATCAGCAACAATCACTTCCCCACCGTGGATACCTGCCCCAGGTCCAATGTCTATTAGATAATCAGCTGCAAAAATTGTATCTTCATCATGTTCCACAACTATTATAGTGTTACCTAAGTCACGTAGTTCCGTAAGGGTTTTTATTAATCTATCATTGTCGCGCTGATGTAACCCTATGGTTGGTTCATCTAGAACATATAAAGCCCCGACCAGTCCTGAACCAAGTTGAGATGCTAAACGTATTCTCTGAGCTTCGCCCCCAGAAAGAGTGTTCGCCTTTCTGTCCAAGGTTAAATATTGAATTCCAACATTATTCATGAATTGTAAGCGTTCAATTATTTCACGTAAGGCGGGCCATGCAATATCCTGCTGCTTTTTTGTAAGTTTAAGAGAGTCAATAAAATCGCTAGCTTCTTTTACCGTCATAGCTGTAAAGGCCACAATATTTATACCCAAGTTCTTTTTACCATCCCCCCCTAAGTACACCCGCATCGCTTCTGGACGCAGTCTTGCACCCTGACACACTTGACATATATCAGACTGAAAAATTCCTACCACGCCTAGACCATTACATTCTGGACAAGCCCCATATGGTGAATTGAAAGAAAAAAGTCTAGGCTCTACTTCTGGGAAGGAAGAGCCATCTATCGGACAAATAAATTTTGCCGATAGTGTTCGACTAGTTCCGTCCGGGCTTTCAATTTTCACGAGCCCATTTGATTCATGTAAAGCACGCTCAACCGCTTCAGAAAGTCTTTCCCGTGATCCTTTAGGGACATCTGTAAATTCACTTACATAAATTTCGTCAACCAGCACATCAATATCGTGTCTTTTAGTTTTAGTTAGAATTATTTTTTCACGTAATTGCTTTATTTCACCATCAATCTTGACTGCTTCATAACCCTTTCCCAACAAGTCATAAAGGAGTTGATAATATTCACCTTTTCTTCCTACTACCACTGGTGAAAAAATTGAGACTCGACCTTTGGAAAGGTTGATTCCCATTACAGTTTGCGATTGGTTTTTGGTGGCAGTAAGTACTTCTTTAGTTTCAATTGAATTAAGAATAATACCTAAAATTTCATCTTGCGATAATTTTTGAATTGGTACATCTACATCAAGACAGTATGGTTGTCCCACCCGAGCATAGAGAATTCTTAAGTAATCATAAATTTCAGTTATGGTTGCTACAGTTGAACGAGGATTTCTTGAAGCCGACTTTTGATCAATCGAAATAGCTGGTGATAAACCACTGATTTCATCTACGTCAGGTTTTTGCAACTTATTTAAAAATTGCCTTGCGTATGGGGATAGCGACTCAACATATCTGCGTTGACCCTCAGCAAAAATTGTATCAAAAGCTAAAGAAGACTTTCCTGAACCAGATGGTCCGGTAATGGCGATCATCTTTCCTCTCGGCATTTCTACATCAATATTTTTTAAGTTATGAGTGCGAGCACCTCTAATAATAATCTTATTACTAGATTTTTCTACCTCGTCAGAAGCCCACTTTGTTTTTGTTGTTTTTTTTGCCATATCATAACGCCTTCATTTGATGATGAAGGTTTCTATCGAACAAGTATAACTATTTTACAGCCAGATGCAAAAGTTAATAAAGTAGTAATTTTGGCCTATTTTATCAAAATTTTAGTTTTAATTCGCAGTGATTGTGCCAATAAAAGCAAGGTTACTCCAAATATGACGATTATCAAGGCAGCAGCCCCCGTTCGACTGAAAAGTTCACTTTTATTAGGTGGAGCTTCAAAATATGATTTTCCAACTGAAGCCAGTGAAGCAGTAAATTCTTTAGAAACTTTACTGAAAGTATACGGGGCGGTAGCTACCACTAATTCTCCATCATTATTTTGCAAGGCAGCCATCACTTCATAATTTCCATCTAATAATGGTTTTTCAATAAAGTAAGAAAAGTTTCCAGTAGAGTCAGTTTTGATTAAACCAGAAGTATAAGGGTTTTTCATAATAACAGCTACATGTGTATTAGGAAGACTTTTTCCCTGAACTGACGCATAGACTTGTTCGTAATCTTCGTTGTAACTTTTCATCACCAAAGGCTCCACTGAATCTATGATAACCACATTTTCATCGATTTTTATATTTGGTGTTGAATCACTTTTTACAAAACTTCTTAAGTTTGACACCTTGGGGTCAGAGATATTGATTACTTCAATGCTGTCAATTACTCCGTCCATGTCTGTATCGGTAGACTCAATATCAGTCTTGTAAAAGATGGCCTCGTCTAGGTCATTAAGCCCGTCTTTGTCAGTGTCACGCAGTGAAAGACCAGCAGTGGCATCTTCTATTTCATTTTCAATCTTATCAACGTAAGCCTTGTAAAGTTCAAATCTGGTAGCCAAAATTGTAACTAAAGAAGAAAACAAATTTTCATTATCTGTATCGAGAGCAACTTGATTAGCCATGGTGTTGTTCAAACTGTCTATTAGAGTATTGTTTTCATCTATTAAGTAGTCTGTTTTACGTACACTGGCATATCTTTGTAGTAAAGAATCGATATATGGCATATTTCCTTTAACTTCTGTACTTAGAAACGATGCTTCAGCTTGAGTCAAAAATTGCTTTTCGTATAGTAACTTAGATAAACTGTTAGTTGAACTAGCAAAACTGGTTCCATAATTTTCGCGGTCACTGAGGCTTATATTGATGTTTTCTAAGGCTAGCTCAATTTTTTGTTTCAAGATAGCCACTTCCAGTTTAGCGTCTTCTTCACTACCTGGTCTTGGTAATAAAAATGGCTTATAGGTAACACTTTCAGATTGATTTAGGCCCTCTTCTGTTCTAAAGGCAGCGTATACCTTTAAATTTACTGCTGGTAAATCTAATGCGGACAAGCTAAACAGCCACTCACCATTTACCAGGGTGGCTAGACCTAAAAATAGTGGTTGCTTAGAATCAGTTACTTCCGCATAAACTTCTACTTTATCAGGTAGGAAATCTGCTAAAGTTAACAAAAGATACTTAGACTGATTTACTTCTTTGAGTTTGATAGTAATCGGTTTATTTTCTAAATCATTTTTCTCCAACTTTGTTTTAGTCTCAATATCAAAACTAGTACTGCTACTTAAATTTTGCTCATCAGCCTCCAGAACTGGACTTTCATTAACTAAACTTTTAGACAAAGTACTCAGGTTCGTAGCGGCAGGTAGAGACTCCAAATTTACTTCAGATTCCAAAGTCCCGTTTTCTAATATAGAAAAACTTGGTCCTTTGAAGATGAAGCTTTTACCATTTAAATGAACCCGGGCATTGATAAAATAGGTTGAAGCAGGCAAAGCTGTCGGACGAATAAGATACTTATACTCGGTATCACTAATTTTTTCTTCGTATTCAAGAGGGTATGATTCCCAGCTAAGGGATGATCTAACTTCAACACTTACCTCTGAGGTATTCTCAAGTTTAATAATAAAATCAGTGTCTGTAGAGACGACCAGCGGAAGAGAATTATTGTAAACAACCAGTGGAGAACCAATAGGTAGTTCGGAGTCTGGTGTCTCAATACAATTTTGGAGACTACAGACAAGTGCGGCCGAAGAAAACCAAGAGTAGTTTTTATCGGCTAAATAAAAAGTAGAAGTTAGTAACGTACCAAACAAGATAAAGGAGAAGCCAGCTACTCTCGTAACACTTGAAACATATAAAGGAAAGTTTTCGTAGTACCAGGTCCTATAAGCTTCAACTTTTTCAACTAGTCTTAGACTAGCCACTGACGGGACAACCACAGGTGTTTCAATTTTAACAGCTCTCCTTAGTGTCCGTTTTGCTTTCTTTGGAGCTTCATTTTTTGACGGCGTTTTAGTAGGAACTTTAATAGCTTTTTTGACCTTTGTGCTGGATTCAGCTAAAACAGCTGCTTTTTTTCTGACAGAAACAGTAGTCGTTTTATTTTTTAACGACGTAGGCATTGTTTAGATTATACACTTTATATGCAACAAAAATTATGTTTATTAACGTTTTGACTTAAGTTTTGACTTCTTATTTTTCAGTAAGGTTTCTTCTAAAATTTTAAGTTCATCTCTAATTATCGCTGCTGTTTCAAAGTCTAGGACAGATACAGCCTCATCCATTTGTCGTTTTTTATCCTTCAAGACGACTTTTGGATTTTTAAGAAAAATGTCCATATCAACTTTTAATAAAGTATCCACGGTTTCATCATGTTCGGTCCGCATTTGGTCTGTAATAGATTTTATTTCCTTAGCGATTGTTTTAGGAGTAATACCGTTTGCTTTGTTGTAAGCAAGTTGCTTGTCGCGGCGCCGATTCGTTTCTCCAATTGCATATTCTAAGGCTGGAGTCATTTCGTCTGCGTAAAGAATAACTCTTCCATTGATATTTCTGGCTGCTCGACCAATAGTTTGAATTAAAGCTGTTTCGCTACGAAGGAAACCTTGCTTGTCAGCATCAAGAATTGCCACTAGTTCCACTTCGGGTAAGTCGAGACCTTCACGGAGTAAGTTGACCCCTACTAGACAATCAAATTTACCGCGTCTAAAGTCAGTCAATATTTCAATTCGTTCAATTGTGTCAATGTCACTATGAATATACTTAGCGTTAATTCCTCGCTCTGTCAAAAATTCTGATAAGTCCTCGGCCATCTTCTTTGTGAGGGTTGTGGTCAAAACCCTAGTACCGCCCTTAATGACCTTTATGGCCTCTTCAATAAAATCTTTAACCTGACCTGGATAATTGCCTACTTCAGTAATTTTTCTAATATCAATTATTGGGTCTACTAGTCCCGTTGGTCTGATTACTTGTTCAATCATTGGTATCTTGCTTTTGTTCAATTGCTCGTATTCATACTTACCTGGAGTTGCAGAAGTATAAATTCTTTGACCAACCTTCTCTTCAAATTCAGAAAAGCGTAGTGGTCGATTGTCTAAAGCACTGGGTAAACGAAAACCGAATTCAATTAAAGTTTCCTTGCGTGAGCGATCACCCGCAAACATGCCATTGATTTGTGGAATCGTGACATGAGACTCATCAATAATAGTGAGAAAATCAGGCTTACCATCCTTGGTATGTGGGAAATATGACAATAGAGTGTAGGGTGGTTCACCTTCCTTACGTCTATCAAAATGACGAGAGTAGTTTTCAATACCGTTACAGTAACCAACCTCACGCATCAAAGCCAAATCATGCTGAGTGCGACGACGAAGTCTTTCAGATTCCAACAATTTACCTTCTTTTTTGAATTTATTTAACTGTTTGTCTAAGTCAGTTTGAATTTCGCTAATGGCAATTTTTCGCTCCTCTTCTGGAGTAACAAAGTGTTTGGCAGGGAATAAGAAAAAGGTTTCCGGTTCAGAAATAATGGCTCTGGTGACAGCGTCTATTTTTGTAATGGAAGAAACTTTATTACCAGCAAAACCTAGTCTAAAAATAACTCGCTCATTGGTGGGCATGATTTCGACAGTATTACCAACCGCCCTGAAATTTCCTGGAATTAAATCGGCGTTAGTTCTTTGAAAATACATTGCTATCAAAGTGCGGAGAATATTAGTGCGGGTGGTCTCGTAACCACGTTCAATTTTTAAATGTCGTTTGAGATATTCGGCTGGAGCCCCTAAGCCGTAAATACACGACACAGACGCTACGATAATGACATCATTTCTGGTCAGTAGAGCTTGAGTGGAGGCGTGACGCAGTCTATCAATCTCTTCGTTGATTTGGGCTTCTTTCTCGATATAAGTATCAGAAGTGGGCATGTAGGCCTCTGGTTGATAGTAGTCGTAGTATGAAACGAAATAATGTACCGCATTTTCTGGGAAGAAATCACGATACTCTTGAGCTAGTTGGGCGGCTAGTGTCTTGTTGTGAGCAATTACTAAGGTGGGTTTTTGAATCTGTTGTATGACATTAGCAGCCGTAAACGTCTTACCAGAGCCCGTAACGCCCAAAAGCGTCTGGTGGGTGTGGCCAGCTTTAATCCCTTTTACGAGAGCTTTGATAGCCTCTGGCTGATCGCCAGCCGGGGTTTTTTCTGTAGATATCTTAAATGGCATAAAATATTGTTTAAATATAGCACTCTTATAATAGTTGATAAAGAAGATCTTTATGCTACTCTATTAATGGATTTACCTGATAGCCAGTGGAGAATTCCGTCCCTCCGTGTGTAGTCGTCCGTGCACGACGCACTTGTCCCCTTCTGGTTGTCACCCACCTCGCCGGTTAACTCAACGAGTTCCGGAGAGTTTCTATTTTAATAATTGATCTCGTAATTTCTTAGTAAAACTGACAATAAAATGTAGGTTGTGAATTGAAGCCAATTGCGGTCCAAGCATTTCTTTGGCTCGAAATAAATGTGAAAGGTAGGCTTTGGTGTAGGTCGTGGCAACATGGCCTTCAGAAAACGGATCTAGTAGCGAGTGGTCGTTTTTGTATTTTTCGTTATTTAAATTTATTTTAGTTGTTTCTGGATATGCTATTCGTCCACACTTACTGGTGACAGTCCTACCGGTATAAACATAGATAGTGCCAGTCCTTCCTATCCTAGTGGGAGCGACGCAGTCGAAGGTATCACAACCTTGCAATATTCCTTCAACAATATCTTCGGGTTCCCCAATTCCCAGTAAGTGTCGCGGTTTATCCTCAGGCAAAATTTCATTTACCACCTTTAGAGAGTCACCTAAATCCTCTTTGGAAAATGAACCCCCGATGCCAAAGCCAGCAAAATCCATCGCAGCTAAAGTTTTAGAGCTCTCTTGGCGCAAATCAGTATAACGTCCACCTTGTACTACTCCGTAAAGCCCCTGCTTCTTGATGGCTTCATAGTTTTGCTTGTGTGCCATTACGCTACGTTTAGCCCAGCGATGTGTCCGGTCCATAGCTTCTTTTTGATACTGGTAATCCGCTGTTGGACTAGTACATTCATCAAAAGCAATAATAATATCAGCTCCTATCGCCTGCTGAATTTCAATCGAACGTTCTGCCGTAAAGCGATGCATCGAGCCGTCAATATGTGAAGTAAAAGTCACCCCTTCTTCATCAATAATACAAAGTTTGCCGTGTTCACTAGCAAATTCTTGTGAGTAGACACTGAGACCATGATGTTGTTTAAGCACTTCTTCATCCGCTTCACCTTTAGCGAACTTTGTAACTCCTTTACCAAAGGCGGCTCCTAGTGAAAAAACTTGAAATCCACCAGAATCAGTCATCGTCGGCAAATGCCAATTAGCAAATTCATGTAATCCTCCAGAGGCTTTAATAACTTCGTGACCAGGCTGAAGAAATAGATGGTAAGTATTCGCTAAAGCTACTTGATTACCAACGTACTTTTCCATTTCCTCTGACATTACTCCCTTTATGGTACCTTTAGTACCTACCGTGACAAAGGCTGGGGTTTCAATATCACCATGAGGGGTATGGATAGTTCCCACTCGCGCCAGAGAGTTTGATAATTTTTTCTTTATTGTAAATGTAACGGGCTCTGACATAAAGTAAAAGTATAAATTAAGTGTAGCAAATTACTTTGATTTAAATAAATAAAACCTGCACTAAGCAGGTTTTATTTATTGCACATACTTGCTTATCTTATTTCAAGTAATTCAATAACAAAAACGAGGGTAGAATTAGCAGGAATTGGTCCTATACTCGTACTGCCGTAGGCTAAGTCAGGCGGTACAACTAATATTCTTTGCCCACCTATTTTCATACCAACAAGGCCTTGCTCCCAACCCTTAATTACCTGGCCCTTTCCTACGGTAAAAGTAAAGGGTTCCCCTCTTTTGTTTGAATTATCAAACTCTACTCCATTCTGCAAAGTTCCAATGTAATGTACCACTACGGTGTCCCCGTTTGCCACTTCAGTCCCTTCACCTACACGAATATCTTCTATCACAAGTCTTTTAAGATTACCTTTCTCGTCTGCTGCATTTTGTAGTGCATCAGTCCTTTGATTATTAACATCACCTCCGTCTGCCACTACAATAATTCCATTATTGTTTAATTGGGCTGTTTGGGTTGATGCTGGAGTTAGAGCGAGGAAAGAGGTTTCAATTCTTACCAGATACAGCGCTGCTGCCATCGATAACACACTTAATCCAATACAAACAATTTCAAATTTACTCAACATATATTTAAATTTATTCAGTCATAATAACTTCTTCTGCAGAAGTTGCAATAGCAAAACTTAGAAAAATATTGCCGGATTTTATCTGCTCACTTAAACTTAAGGTACTTTTTTCGGCTAAAGCACTTAAAAATTCAGTTCTTTTCTCGGCAACCATTGGTTCAGGTTGAGCTCTATTTACTAAGCTAGTAAATGGCAATAGGCCTATTTCTAAATGGTTTTTTAAACCTAATTTCAAAACTAAACCATTTTGTACATTATCAGAGAAGTACTGATCAAAAATGAAATTCCCGAGAGAGTAGAAAACAATTGTATTGTCTATAAGTTCAATTCCTTGAGTAACATGCGGATGGTGTCCAATTACTACATCAGCTCCGGCATTTGCTAATATGGTTGCAAATTTACGTTGCTGATTAATTTGAATATCTTTATATTCCTCACCCCAATGTATAAAAACAATTTGCACATCACTATTCTCACTTGCGTAATTTAGTATTTCTCTAATTTTTAGTTCTGTGGGTTCTACATAGAGTGTATGAATAGCAATTATTGACGCCGTAAGACCACCACTGAGATTTAAGAAAGAAACAGAGGTCGAAGCTAATATAGATGGGTGTCCAAAAGGCACGATATCATTATTCCAAAGTGTTGTTACGGTATTGTTATATCCAGACAATCCAAAGTCGAAAGAGTGATTATTTGCTAAAGAAAGATGCGTGAAGCCTGCTGATTTTAGTGCTGGAATAAAGTCTGGGTTTACTGAAAACTTAAAAGTATTTACTGGAACATGAACATGTCGAATAGGAATCGAAGCTTCAAAATTTGCTATTACGTATGAATTTTGATCTATAAAACTCAACTTCCGATACGGATAATCAAACCCATTATCTAAGACGTATTCTTCCACATCTCGAGTGAGCATAATATCACCAACAAAAAAGATGGAATTCTTACTGGCTTCATCATTTGATTCATTATTTACAAACCTTGAGTCTATATTTCCAAATTCGAAATTTGGCATTAACACAACGTTATTTTTAGCTGCTATAGAATAAATTGAACTTGAAAGGTAAAAGTAAACCAGTGAAAACACTAACGCAAGGCCTAATATTTCAAAAAGGATGATTAACGGCTTTTTCATGAATCCTAGCGTGTAAAGGTAGAGGCGCTTGCGTGAAATATACCTACTTTATTGTAGTACATTGCAAAAAAAGTGCCCGAGAGTGCTAGAATTATAGTAATCGTTACAATTATTAGCATCTGAATTTTTGTCAAATCTCGGCCCTGTGAGCGACTTCTTCTAAATTTTAATTCTTCAATATCGACATTAATTCCCAATAATGAAGAAATTTCACTTGGTTTTAGTGAAGAATCACTAGTAAAAATTTTATGCAAACTACTGACTCTTGTCACATGAGTGGAAGAGTTTTCTCTAAGTACCATAATGGCAGTGTTAATTTCATCATTATCGTATTTCGCGCTCATTAAAACCGAGCGAATTTCTTCGTCTGCAGCAGTCGGTGAAACTCCATTTATTTTAAGAATGGTCTCAATGTCTTTTTTGGCTATCATACTAACGGTCTTGTTTCTTAGCCTTAACTATATACTGATTGTAAACTTCTAGTAATACAACAAAAAGAGTAACTATTACCGGGCCAATAATAAACCCAATTGGACCAAAGGCTGATACTCCTCCCAAAACAGATATAAGCATGATGAAAGGATGAAGATTATTGCCTCGACTCATTAATTTTGGTGATAAAATATTGTCAACGAAAATGACAATGAGTATGGTCCAAATAGCTAAGCCAATTGTATTAAAAAGAGTACTTGTAAAAAATAGGTATATAATTCCAGGAATCATAACAGTAATTGTCCCTAGACCTGGAATTAAGGAAAGTATAGCTCCTACTGCTCCCCAAAGCACAGCCCTTTCTACACCGAATATGGCAAATCCAATAGCTGCTAAAGTACCTTGAATAAGTGATACTAATACTACTCCAGTCGCCACAGTCCTAACTGCTCGTGCCAAACGAGATATAATTAATTCATCTTCTCGGTCAGGTAATGGACTGACTTTTATTGCCAACTTAACAAACTCACGACCATCTTTAAAAAAGTAAAATGAACCAATTAGCGATACAAAAATTATAAATATTGTCGAAACTGTACCGGCGAAGATGGCCCCAATATTTTTAACTAACCATTCAGCACCTTGTCTTATTTGGTCAGTAAAGTTAATTTGAAAAGATGGTATATATTTTTGAATTGCAGGCTCTATGTTTAAAATGTACTTTTCTATTGCAAGTTCCTGTCCAGTATTTAGCGTCTGGTAAAAACTGGCCAATTCCTTTACAAATAATGAAGAAATTAGCACTAGGGGAAGAACGACGACACAAACTACAGTCAAAGTACTTAATCCAGCGGCGATTGTAGGACTTTTCTTGTAGGAAATTTTTAAAAACTTTTCGTAAAGAGGGTAGCAAATAGTTACAATAACTATGGAAAGCGCTAGGGCCCCAATAAATGGTGAAAGAACCTTCCATACCAAGTAGCCAGAACCGACTAACAAAAGAAAAAAGAAAACGTATTCAACAATTCGACTGATAGTCATATTGCCTTAACTATAACAAGTAAACCCAGAAAGATCTAGGTAATATACCCAACCTATAGCACTCAAACAATAGTTTAATTAATAGTTATTTCGTTTAAAGTTGTACTTATTTCTTCTGCTGACGCTTGACCTCTGAGATGTCTTACTATTTCACCTTTCTGGTTGTATATAACTGTTTCTGGCATGGCATAACCACCAACGGCAGAATAAAACCTGTCTCTTGGATCAAGAATAATAACAACATTAACAATATTTGGGACTGTACTTAGATAGCGCATTGCTTGTTCCTTTGTTTCTTTGCGATTAATTGCTAAAAATACCACTTTTTCAGGAGAGTATGGTTTCGCTAGTTCATCAAGTACTTCCATATCAGTTTGTGTAAACGGGGACCAACTAGCCCAAGTTTGGACAACAAGTACTTTGCCTAAATACTTATCAAGTGAAACAGGATTGCCAACTAAATCTGTGTAAGGTAATTCACCTGGTTCGTTTGAAAATGTCGCTACTGTATCTTTAAGTATTTCTTGGCTATTTTGATTTTTAAGCCAAATAGTTAGTGACAAAGCAATTATCAAGACAAAGATCAATACAAATATAACTTTTAAATTATGTTTTATCATTACTACGATTGTTATCCTTTGATATAAAGTTCAAACTCATCTGGCGTTTCATCTTCTCCGGCTGGAATAAGATTTAAATTTATGTTTCTACCCATAAAAGTTGCGGACACCTGAGCATTTTCGGAAGCAATTGCTGTAACACTAAATCTCTGGGCAGTTAAAATTTGGGCACACGCATCTGAATTGTTAATTACATTGAAATCTAATTTAATTTGTTCTGGATATGACTCAGCTACACTGGAAGTTACTTCCAGTAGATCACAAGGTGTCGGCATAACAATCTCGCCAACAAAAGTGTGAACGCCATCTATAAAATAGTGTTTTGAATCAATCATAGTAATGTCGGCGTAAGGGAGAACTCTTTCTTCAACTAAGGGTGCTTCATTTGTCACTTCAGCTTTTTTTAGATAAGCAAAAATAAACATACCTAAAACAACTAATATAAACAGTGTAATTACCAGACCAATTGACTTTTTATCCATAGTTTAAATTTAAAATTGTAAGTTAAGTTGTCTAATAATTATACACCTAATTCGTTGCCATATCACTTCCAATATAGATTGTAATTGTATTTACTTCTGAATTACTTGGCTCAGTATCAACTGAAAGTAGAGCATTTCCTATTCTAGGGCTTAATTTCAAAGCCTCTTTTTCATCATCAGTTGGATAAACTATTACCGTTCTAACTTGAGGGGAACTAAAGTCGGCCGCTAAGCTAATTACTTGATACCCTTTAGTTTCTAACTTTATTCTTGTCTCAGCTCCTACTCCCGGTTTTCCGCTTCGATTAATAATTTTTAACTTTGGTAAGTTCGGATTGATTTCAACTTCTTGCAATCCCCTTTCGACTATTAATTTATTGTAAATAATATCCTCTGAAGTTAGAGTAACAGTCTCGTCCGAATTTACATAAGCAACCTCATAGCTACGATATGAGGTATTAGCATTTATTACATATACAACTAAAAGAATTATCATCGCAACTATTAATACAATGGCAATTATCAGTAACTTGTACTGGAAAATATAATTAAAAGCGGCTTTATATTTATTTGATAAACCTTTAGCTTGTAAAACATGCTGTTGTAAATTTGTGTAGGCTACTTTTATAGAACTATGCAACTTAATTTTTTGATGCTTTCTATAACGCATTGCTAAAGTATTTGTCTGTTTTGAGTTTTTAAATTCATTTACATCTATACCCGCCATAATAAGCATGTGTCTAATATACAAACGTATTAGCCAAGATACTATAGATACAAAAATGGCCAACCCTAGAAGGACCCCAAGTATAAGTTTATAAGGAATTACCCAGAAACTTGTTCTTGAGTTGGTAAATTGTCTACCATCTGAACCATATGCTAAAGTTGCTATAGCAGTGTAACGGCCAATGTCAGATATCGACCATTCACCTTTCCAGGTAAAAATAAATTTTCTAACTGTGTCAGGGAGAACATTTCCGAAATTAGAATTTTGGTTTATAGGAATAACTCCCCTTTCTTCTCCCCACATATTTGTAATTCTTATATCGCCTTGTGGTTTTAAATGGACATTACCTTTGTTTTCAAAACGCAGTTCAAAAGTTGCTTCAGGTGAGTTTAAATATTTTTTAGTAGTAATGAATTCACGTATTGTTCCTGACTCAATAACATCACCGGCTACTCGAGCAAAAAATAGAGATGTCACCATCTGTGATGTTTGTACTCTTGATTGTCCATTTTCTGTGGCCGTAGGTTTTGTCCCAACCAAAATGGCAGCAAAGTGCCCGCCAGGCGTTGAGTCAAGTGGAACGTTCACCGAAAAGGGAATCTCTACCGATTGTTCAGGTAAAATTGTGACAGGTTCCTTACTGATTGTAAACCATTCGGCAATAGTGGAACCATTTTGTTCTCCTTCTAAAGTTGAAATGAATTTACCGCCTCCACTTTCCCCTTGTGGTAAAAAATTCACAACATCTAAATAAACCGTTAGTTCGTATTTGTTTACATTGATAACTCTGATCGAGCTACGCCATTCTTGTCCCGGATTGGCCGACATGTCAAAAATTGACGGAGAAATACTTAAGGTTAACGCTTCTTGCGCTTGAACATTACTGGTTGATGAAATTGAAATCAGTAAAACCAGTAGGACTAGGTACGTGGTATTAAGAATCTTTTTTCTTAAGGTCAATATCATGTTCGTATTCGCTGTGGTCCTTGTTGTCTCTAACATATAAAGGTAAGTCATACGCTTCTGGTTCAGTTAATTCTCTTTCTGACGTGCTGCGTCTGAATAATATAATTAAAACCGTAAGAACCGTTGCTAATAATAACATTATTACTAGCATATATAACCATGGGATTGAATAGTAAAAATTAGTGTCATAAACAGAAGCTCTATTTTCTTTTCCGTAATCCAGTGATAAAAAAGCCTTATTTTTACCAATATGGTTAATAAAAGGAAGATTTTCTCTGTACTCTAAGGTTTCGCCTGGATTAATGACTTTGGTTTCATCTTGATTCAACTCTAGAGTTGTAAGTTCTCTTCCTTGCGAGTCATATATAATAATATCTCCTTTAGGTGACAAAGGCACATCACCAGTATTTTCTAAAACATAGACAATTTCTCCTTTAGAATCCTTGTAACTAAAGCGATCGGTTCTAAATGAAACTAGTCTTAAAAATTCTTCTTGTTTGCCGCCTACAAGTATTCTGATTACTACGCCGCTTCCCTGTCCAGCCAAAATTGTTGCTTCCGCCACATCCCGATTGGGGCCAGGAGCAAAACCAATGTAAGCGTGATAAAGACCTGGTAATGTATTAGGATTTATTTTTATCGTTACTGGAATTTCTCTTTTTTCATCACTTTTTAAGTCAATTCTTGCTCGACTGACTTGTATCCAACTTGTCGGAGAGGTAGTTCTGTCACTCATTGAGGCTGGAACGAAAGACTTAATTTCGCTCTCATCTCCAAGTGTAATTTCATGCACGGAGGCAAATAATCTGAGTGAATTGTTTTGCTGGCTGGTCAAAGTTATTGTTTTAGAAAGTGAATCTCTTGCTTCTGTTTCTATATCGATTATTAAAGGAGATACTGAAAAGTTTGCTGCCAAAGTCAAGTTAAATGGAGTGCTGGTGAGTATAAAAACTACGATAAGTAAGTATGTTTTAGTTAGTTTAATTTTCATATTTTTAAAAAGAAGGTACAGCTAGATAAACTATTTCCGTTTCATAATCACCAGCTGCCTGTAATTCACCTACCTTTATTCTGTAAACTATATCATGAGTATCGGAAGATGGAATTGAACTATACATCACCTCTGCTGGGTTAGTTTCAAGTGCAGCATAGGTGTCTGTAGCTGCAAAACGAGTCGATCCATTGCTTAAAGTAGGATCAGTGGAATGGTAACCTACACATCCGGTTGAAGATGCGTTACAAGCAGTAGACCAACTAAGGGGAATTAAATTTGTGCCGCTAACTGAAGGGATAGAAATTCCATTTGAATTCAATAATTGTTGTCTAGCAAAATTTAAAACTTGATATCCTTCTGTGGCATTGGTTTCAACAGAGACTCTATGAGCAGCAATATATTCTATATTCAAGTTTAAATTTCCAAAGTTAATCCCTGTAGGTGTAGTAGAAATATCCGTCATAACTCCTGCAGTAGTAGTACCAGCTGGTAGGCCTGCCAAAGACAACTGTAATAAGGGTCCTTCTGTTACTAACGATGGATAAGTTTCACCTACGGCTACATACACAGGTGAATCGTTAGTTATATCGTAGAGGCGGAAGTAATATACCGCATTGACTCTAGCAGCAACGTGGCGAATCATAAAACTATACTCTTGTGTGTCACTACCGAAATGTGTGTGTGTAGTTAATGAGTCTGGAATTGTATTATGTCGTCCACAACCAGCTCCAACACTAGATACGCAACCATCTCCGTCAGAAAGGAGTTGAGTTGTTATATAATTATTATCTACACCTCCTCCTTCAACATAGCACCAAAAAGATTGGTCTTGACAGCTGCTTGTTGCAGCAACATCAATTGGATTAGAAAAAGTTACATCTTCAGAAAACTGTAACTTAAATTTAATGTTATCGCCTTGGGCATTCTTGTTTTCTTTTACGCTAACGCGCAGAGCTAAAGTATCAGTGTTAGCAATATCAATTGGGGCCACATTTTCAAGGGCAAGTCCTGTAGATGGGGTTTCATTTTCTGCATCATCGTACCAACGCCAATTTTTTGAAAGTGGAGTGAAGCCGGCAGTTCTAATTTGAGGATAGTTACTATAGCCTTCTAGTGGAGTACTATCACTTCTTACAACCCTAAAGCAATAAGTGCTTTGTGGATTAGCTCCGTTTTGTTCTAAATGCCAATCGTATTCAATATTGTCACCTTCAGCCACAGGATATGGATTGACGGCAGAAGGATTTTCCTCCACTAACGATCCTGCTCGATCAGAAACTGAAATCAGCAAGCCCCCCCCAGTTGGTGGATCAATAGAAAGCGAGGTTCCGTCTGTTGTTCCAGTTGCAGCATAACCTCTCCAAACACTACCACTACTAGCGGGACCAACATCTGCCCAACTACCTCCGGAAACAGCCGAACAAGTAGTACTTCTTAGGGCATACTGGAGTTTGAAGTTTTGTAAACCAGCGGGCATGGCTGCATTTGAAGTTCTTAAACTCATTCTTATCCTTAAATGTTCTCCACTACCAAGTGGTTCATCAGCAGTAGTAATGGAGGTATTTTCACCAAGATCAATAACTCCGGCTGGCCAAGGGTCCGTAGGGGTTAGCAAATTATTATCGACGTAGAAGCGATAGTAATTCTGCCGAATAGCTAAGTCTGCTACTGGCCATTCCACTAGCTCGACTCTGTAAGTTAAAGTTGTTCCAGTATTACTACGCCAAATTTGATAGGTGGAAGTACTAGTGATAGTAAAACCCGCCATCGGTCTAGGATAACTAGTATTTACTCCAGCCCCGCTGGTATTTGCCATGATGGAAGTATTATTTACTGCTACAAGTGGGGTAGAGAGCACTACAGAAAGTGATAACGGTCCTGTCCCACCAGTCGTATTACCATTAGACCTTTGAATATTCATGGCCCCAATTCCACCTTGGATATTTTCAATTATCCAGGCTACTGAAGTCTGTCCGACTGCTACACTGGCTCCAGTCTCCAACTGAAATGAAACAGCCCCTATACTTGATAACCATACTTGATGTCCATAGTGAACAACGTTAGTCGTGGCTCCCATTCTTTTTTGTGTATGAAGGAAAGTTTTTGCTAGACTATTTACAGCTGTAATTGATTCTGTCTCAGTTACACCAGATGCTATGTAAGTATGTTCTACTCTTTGGACATTCCAATTTGGTCCAACAAACTCTACCACTGCGTAGCTTATATCAGCGATACTTGAACCATTGGCTCCTCGAGTAAAGACAGGTGAATTTGTATTAGTATCCCAGGCTGAAGTTACTAATCCGGCATAGTAATTACGTGAAGTATTTCTATCACTAGCCCCAGTGACAAAAACTACCACTTTACTATTATTACTAATGTTTGATAAAACTGTACCCGTTGCCACTAGGGACGTAGTTGTATAAGAAACCGTTCCAACTCCACGCACAATCATTTCATTATCTGTGCCAGAATTGCCGATAAATTCAATTATTTCCCAATCAACGCGAGTATTACTCGTGGCCGAACTAGGACGAGAAATAGTAAAGTTAGTAGCAATGTTGCCTGGATTTGAGATATAGGCTGTCACATCGTCACTGTTTTGATTTGTTGAGGCTGTTGAATTTCCCGCTCCTGTATGATGGGAATTAGTGATTCTAACAAAGGCTAGCGAAGTACTAGCCGGAGCTGTATAGTCGACTCCAGCGACCACTGTGGCCGAAGTCCCACTCACTTGAACTGAGCCTCTTTGAATCTTAAAATCTCTTTTAGCGGCAGTGGTAATTTCAGCATATTGAACATATGAACCAAAGGCAGATGAAACATTTGAAGATACTCTAAAGCAGTAAGTAGTACTGTAAGAAGTAAGATCAGTTGAAGTAATACTGTATTCGACATCAAGATAATCTCCTACTGGAATAGAAGTAGTAGCGGAAAGCGACTCAGTGTCCCTTACTCCACCATTGCTAGAGATAAATGTCCCCGAACCATTTGAAACTCCTCCACTAGCAACAGCAATATTTGTTGTTGTTTCCCCATTAGTTAAATATGACGAGTTATACATATCCCAACCGTCAAGCGTACTGTTCACATCTGTCCAAACAGTGGCCATATCACAAGTAGTGATTTTAGGAGAGTACTCAAGTTGAAAACGAGCTGGTACTGAAGAAGCAAGACCGGTGTTTGTAACTGCAAATCTTAAACGAATTGGAGAATTTTGAGAAAAATCCACAATTGGCGTATTTTCAACTCCAGCGGTAGCAGACGAGGCAGTTAATTGGGTACCATTGTCACTTCTCCAGTGATAATTTATTTGTGATAAAATAGCCCCTTCGATAATTGTTTCTCCTGATATACTAATCAGTCCTGAAGGTCCGACACTTGCAACTCCCGTAACAGTCACATCTGACGACCCAGAATTAACCCCAATATCTAAAGTCTGACCATTTTGAGCCAAATCACCGACGTCATAGACCACATATAAGCAAAGGGTTTCTGTTGTCGATATATTTACTGCATCTGTAAATGAAGCCGTTTCGCCGACTCCATTAAATCCATCACTAACTGTAGAGCCGTACTGAGCTTCTCCCCCACTGTACGATTCACTAGCACAGTCATACGGTCCAGAGGTATCAAGGTCGTAGAATAATTTTAGATTCTTAATACTGGTAGCACTGTCTATGGTTCCAAACTCAGAAAGCTTTACGCTTGTTACATCACGATTGCTACTATTTTCTACAATTCTGATTCCTCCTCCAGCATATACATTAGTTGCTAAAACTGATGTAGTGGCTATTTGGGTACCATAACCCTGCACCAACACATCAGCCGCGATTGTCACTCTTGGAAATTCCAAATATGAACCAAGTGGAATGCCATTTCTGGAAACTCTAAAACAGTAAGTTGAACCTTCTACCACCGAAGAAGAAGCCATGATTGAGTACTCTAGCTCAACGAAATCATCTATATCTAATGTGGTTGTTCCGAAAGTATTATTTACGTCTCTGACTCCCCCATTACTACCTATAAAGTTCGTTCCAAGGTCAGTTACACCTCCATTTGCAACTAGAATATTAGTTGTGTCTGTACCATCAGTTAAATTACTTGAGTCATACATAATCCAGTCTGAACTTGGTTCACCGACAACACTCCAGGAACTTGTATCGTTACAAGTTGGAGCAGCTTCACCGTACTCAAGTCTAAAAGCGGCTGGTACAGAGGTGGTGGAACCTTGATTCGAAACATCGAGACGAACTCGCCTTGGAATTCCTATCTTCAAAGCTGTTAAATTGGTGTTTTCAACTCCCGCCGTCGCAGATGAAGCTGTTATTTCTGAGCCATTATCTAATCGCCAATGAAAACCGGACTGAGTTAGCTGAGGATCAACGATGGTCGTGGTACCAGGAATACTTACTTCAGTAGCTGGAAATACTTCAAACACTCCGGAAATCAAAACGTCGGTCTCTGGGTTTAGAACGGAAATCTCAATCGTGTCTCCATCTTGGGCACCGGACTGGATATCGAAAACAGGATAGATACACATACTCTTTGTTCCTGTTATTCCGACTGGAGAGGTACTAAATGAAGCGACGCCGTTAGCTCCAGAGAAACCTCCTGCCACAGTTGTCCCAAACTGGGCTTCACCTCCGCCATATGACTCACTTTCACAGTCATAGGGAGCCGAGGTATCAAAGTCGTAATATAAACTTACATTTTTTATATTGTTTCGAGCTTGAATTGTCCCTGATTCAGCAATTATTATTGTGTTAACGTTTTTAGACACCAAGGTCGTTAACATAAATGAACCTCCGACATAAAAGTTATTTTCTCCAGCTAAAGTCTCGCTTTTTTGTGTACCTAGCGAGCTCAAGGTTGTATCGGGTCCAATGTCGGCCAGAGTATTTCCATAAATGTCTCTGACCGTAGTCACGTTATCAAACCAACTAACATACAATCTTTCGTATGACATTGGATTCATATCCAAACCATAATAATCACCTTCAACGCGTCCTATCGGGCCCTCTTCAGCTTCCCAACTGGTCATCCCATTAGTTGATCGTGAGTAGAAGACATTAGCGGAAGTAGTGGTTGAAATTTGGGAACGAATTGAATAGGCCGTGTAGATATCACCATTATTTTGATCGCGCCCTATCGCTACCTGAAGAACACCTCGGGCAGGGTCATTAGTTATGATATTAGTCATAGCTGACCAAGCTCCCCCAGTATATTTAGCAGTTTTTATATCGTGGTCTGCCGTCGTAAAATTATCATTGTCTGTGGCATATGCTAGATAAATGTCATTGGTGCTTATATCTATAGTAGCGGACATACCGACGTCGTAAACAGTATTTCTGACTGCAGCGGCGTCGATTGTATTAAAAGAAGACCAAATTGAACCATTCCAAATACTAGAACGTATCTGATTGGTAGTCGAACGGTTAATAAGCATCACGTTTCCCCCTGATAATGGAGCCATGATACTCCAGCTATCTGCATTTCCTTGTGGTGCAGTACCCACAGCTGCCCAATTATTTGAATTATCACAGGTAGCTGCACATGAAAGTAAGAACGTACCGTTAGCATCATCAATATTTACATATACTTTTCCGTCAGTTGCTTTAGTGATGGCAACATAGTTTGTTCCGACTGCTAAAACACTGGCCGTAGCCGGCATGGTAGTTGTAGAAGTAGTTAGAAGCAATGAATCATTAGCAGTGTCGAGGCGATTATAAAATATATCATCGTTACCTATATCGTAGGTCGCAATATGAATATAACTGCCAGTATCTCCCGGTGTCCATTTATCATACCAAACCGCCAAGCCCGAACAGTCAGTCTGTGCGTCAACCACCACCTGACTACTCCAGTGTAAACCTCCGTCCAGAGTCTTACGATAGACACATTTACCGCTATCTGGAGCAGCCCCAAAACGTAGAAAACGATAACCAATTTGGTCTGTCACAAACACAGTTGCAGCTCCAGCTATCGTATGTCCTGAAGCGGTGGTTTGTGGCGTAGGTTCAAGTGCAACTAAAGTATCGGTAGGAGTGGGTAAAATACTATCACCGATGACATCTAGAGCCAGATTATTAAACCAAGCCACAAAAAGTCTACTGTAAAACATTGGGTTAGTGTCGATACCGTAGAGATTTCCTGGGACGGTATTAACTGGACCTACCTCACTTTCCCAGCTAGTCATGTTGTCGGTCGAACGAGCATAATAAACATTGGCTGAGGCAGCATTAGTAATATCTGTCCGTACCGCGTAAACTGCATAAATATCACCCGTACTTGCGTCACGTGACATTGTAACCTGATGTAGTCCGCGACCACTAGTATCAGTCAGTATTGCTGCTGTAGATGTCGACCAACTACTGCCGTTATACAAAGCCGTCCTTAAGTCATGATCACTAGTGATAAAGTCATTATTATCGGCAATATATGACATGTAGATATCATTTGTACTGGTTGAAAGAGTCAGTGACATACCGACATCATAGGTCGTGTTTACTACTGCTGAAGTATCAATATTAGTAAATGCGGACCAGGAAGCACCATTCCAAATACTGGAACGCACTACTCCTCCGGTACTACGGTTTACCAACATAACACTCCCACCTGAAAGAGGCATCAGGATGCTAGCGGTATTGGCGTTTCCCTGCGGTGGTGTACCAGCGGCGGTCCAATTACTACCTATTGAGCAAGTAGATGTACAGGTACGAATAAAAGTTCCATTAGCATCATCAATATTAATATACAGGTTTCCATTAGTGGCTTTTGTAATTGAAACATTATTTGTACCAGCAGCGTATGCCGTGACAAGATTTAACATAGTACTAGTAGAAGTGACAAGCAGCAAAGTATCAGAAGTAGTGTCGAGACTATTGTAGTAAATTTCGTCTGCACTTGTATCATACGTAGCAATATGAATTATTGTTCCAGTATCAGATGGGGTCCAACGATCATACCAAACTGAAACCCCCTGACAGTCTGTCTGTGAGTCAACCACTACTTGTGACCCCCA
This sequence comes from Minisyncoccia bacterium, assembly GCA_041736805.1. GTDB lineage: Bacteria > Patescibacteriota > Minisyncoccia > Phycocordibacterales > UBA918 > OLB19. Next base: position 55,327 of record JBGSSW010000004.1, on the reverse strand, counting down.
GCTTATTCCACCGTCAGTAGTTTTACGATATACACACTTGCCTGAATCCGGAACAGCACCAAAGACGTGAAACTTATAACCAACGTCTGGTGTCACAAACACAATCCCAGTTCCAGACTGTGTATGGGTGACGGCACTTGTACTTGGAGTTGGTTCTATTATTTTTGCAGCAGCTTCAGCTTTTTCTGGAGTAAGAAGCAGAACGCTAATTATAGTCGCTCCTGAGACCTGCAGAAAAATTGCCCACACTAAAGTTAGCGTGATAGGTCTTTTAAGCATACAAAACATACCCGGAAATTTCATACCAGTTTACTCTATTTTACATGAAAAATATTAGTAAATTCCTACTCTTGCACAGTTTCAGTCGTAGTCGCTTCAGATAAATTTATCGGATCTAACATAGGCTCAACTACAGGGTTTTGCTCAATCATACTTTCAGCTACTTCAGCTGTATTAATTACAGTATTGGTATTTATGGATAAATCTAAGGTTAGTGAGTCTGTACTTGTAGCTAAATCAGGTAATTGAGGTTGCAAAACAGTGTTAATTGAAGAAGTTGCAAGAGTTTCAGTGATTGGCTGACTTATAGATAAATCAAGGGTCCCTAGCCCTGTACTAGATGCCATATCAGGTAATTTTGGTGGTAAAGCATTGTTTGTAGAGGTGCTAGTGACTAATTCTTCAACTTCAGACTTGACTGATGGTTTACTTTGAATTAAAGCTCGAGTTTCTCCGGTGGAATCACTTTCAGGTAACTCTTCAGGGAGCTCACGTGGCAAAGAATCCAAGTCAATGAACTTGTGGGCCATCACATCATATCCGCGGGTGACGATATCACCATTTGGATGTAGTGAGTCAAAAACAAACACCATGCGTGGATTAGATACAGACATCCCATCCGGATCATCTACCGTCAGATAAGCCTTGCTCTGAATGTCATACATTTCTATGGTTTTATCTCCAGCTTGGTCTCGACTATTCCAAACTACAAGCGAGCCGTGGATATAAGGTGCAACATTGTTGTCAGTATTTTTAGTTATTTGAGTTTCGGTTTTACCATTGAACAAAATTATATTCCAACCACCATCAATCCAGCGCTGCCAAACTGTATAGTCACCTTGCCTAGTTGGCTCCATATTGTTCTCGCTAGTATTTGTTATTTTTGTTTCTTCTCCACTCTCCACATCAAAAGATATAATTTGGAATCTGTCATCAACTAAGCGGTGCCAAACAATCGTATTTGAATTTTGATCAAAGTATGGAGCTGCATCATCCATCTGATTGCTAGTGACCTGAACTTGTTGTCCGTCACGAACTATAAATATTTCTAAATCTCCATCTTCATCAGGAGCTGAAAACAAAGCATCCTTAAGTTGATTCGGGTTTGGAGTTCGACAATAAAAAGATCCACTTGCGAGTTGGGTACATTCATTTTTACTGAACGAAAATTCACTATCACTATTTGTGACAGAAACAGACTCGTTATTGGTAATTAAATCTTCTAGTGGTATTTCTTCAATAACCTCATCTGCTACAACTAGCTCTGACTCCGTGGTTGAGGGTGCTTGTGAGTCGACAATAATATTTGTGTCCAGTTCATTTCTAAGTTCTGAAGGATTCTCAGGAAAATCATTTTGACCACTATCCAAACTCATTACTTCATTTAGGTCATCATTCTCAGGTAATTGTTCATCTGGTACTTTACTTTCAGAAATTATTAAAACTGTCGTGGTCGACAAGTTATTTATATCATTGAACTTATTGTCTGAGGAAATACTTACTTTAGAGCTCGAATTATTAAGGGAATTAGACAATTGAGTGCTTGTGCTTTTAAGTAAATTAGCGGTAGAAGAACTTATATTCAAGATTGACGTCGAAGCTATACTATCTAAAGAATTATTTTCTGTCTTAGCTTTGGAACTTGATGCAATTCCTGAGATAAGTATTTCTTGTGTTTCTGTGGGTTGTTCTTCTCTTACTAAGTCATTTACCAATGCTTGTGAGGACTTTTCATTAATTGGCAAATTATCAGTAACCATCTCAGTTGAAACTGTTGTTTCAACTAGTGTTTCTGAGTTTGATTTTTCTTCATCAGCAGCAAAAGCCCTATCTACATTTTGAAGACTGAAAGAGACAAATAGCAAAAATACTACGCAAAGACTAATCTTACTAGAGTAAACAAAGTTATATAGCCACAAAGAATTTTTTATCTCTTGCCCAACACTTATTTTTTTCACACTAAAATTAGCTACAGTCGTAGTTTTACGCTTTTTTGTAGTTCTTTTTTGAATTATTTTACTCATCAAGCGACAGCCATTTGTAGCGGGGAGTAAATTAACCCATCACATTTCAATAATAACAGCTTTTTACAGCTATTATTAACAGTTTATCAACAGATATATGCACTATGTTGGGTTATAAATCTAAGAAAGACTTGGCTAGAATAATAGAGAAGTCAATAAAATTCATTTTTCCATCTTTGTTAAAATCGTAGGTTTTATCATGAATATTCCAAGCTGACAGAAACTTACTGATATCTCTTAAAGTTACCTTACCATCACCGTCGATATCAGCAACTATACTAATACCTAGTTTAGCTGATATGACATCTGGATCTTCATTTTGATTATAAATATAAAAGCTAGTTTTGGAAGAAGCATTGCTAGTGGTAACTGAAACTGGAGTACCTTTGCCGTCACCAGCCAAAAGTTGTGCTCCGTTCACGGTAAATTCAGTAGTCCCATTAGACTTTGCTTTAGCCTTAATTGTAGCCACTAAATGCTCGCCGACAAAACCTCGTCTAAAAGTCCCACCGGCTAGAGTAATTTTACCATTCTCAATTTTTGGCTCTTGTGTCCAAATATTTAATACTGATTGACCTTTATCGACACTCACAATTTCAACCATATCAGTTGCAAACGTAATAGTTAAATCTATAGCATTGACAGGAGTACTTGCAAAAGCGTATATGTTTATGGAAAATCTTTCCCCCTCCATAACAGCAGTTTGCGTAGACTCCAATCTAATATAGGAATCGCTACCTGAAATTACTGATGCCCCTAGAACAGCAAATAGCCCGATAAATAATGGGAACATGTATTTAACAGTAGTCGTTTTTTTAGATCGACGTGACTCTATGAATTTTTTCCATATATCACTTAAACTCATCATAATGAAATAAGGCTTTCTCTTAACTCAAAGGTCTTGGTAGTAGCAACTGTCATTTCACTTTTTATTCTTGCTACTTCAGACTGAATTTCTTCGACCGTCGATATACTTTCTCCTTCATCAGCCAAAATTGAAATGATTTGACGTTGCGCGTTTACTAATTCAAAATACAGACGACTAACCTCTTTTTCCTCTTTTACAAGTGCCTCCCATTTTTCCAAATTAGTATCTAAAACACTGTAATCTCCAAGAATTTCACGTTCAGAGATGAGTTCACTAAGATTTAGTATTTCGTATTCAAATAGCAAGACCATTCCTGCTCTTCGACTAGCAAACTTGTCACCACATCTTTTAAATAAAATATTAAGACCCTGAAGTTCATACTTTGATAACCCCTTGTCTAATGAAGAAAGTAAGGAATCGTACTGGGACATTTCGTTGGCTGGACATTCAGGTATAGTTAAAGCAATTTCTTCACTAACCTCCCCTCCTCTACCAATAATTTTTGCAATATTCTCAGCAGAAATAATATGACTATTAATTTTTTCGTCCAGATGAGTTTTCAGGGATTCTAGTTTATTATCGATTACCATACTGGAGAGTAAGTAAATAATTGCAGCCCCTACTATAGCTCCTAAAATTAATTGCTTATTTTTCATATTGAATTCAGTCTAATTTATGTTTAACAGAAATATAATTTTACTTTTTTTGAACCAAACGCTCTACATCTATCACTTCTTTTTCTACCTTACTTTGAGCCATACTTAAGGCCGCTTCTAAAGTATAAAACATGTCTTCTTCTATTTTAGTAAGTTTTTTAGATTTATGGGAATCTGCTAGTTTTTGCTGTTGGATCTTCATCACTTGATGTAGAGACTTAAATTCCCTATCTAACATAACTTCTACTTCTTTTGATTCTACTGACACCTTCTTTCTAAAGCGTCTCAAGTATAGGGCTAAGAACCATATCGAAATCGCTAGAAGTACCACCATAGCAAACAAGGGAATAAAGATGGACAAGATGTTTACTAAAAAGTTACCGATTTGAACATATCCGGGCTCTTGAACAGCAATACGAATTATTTCTGATATCTCAGACTGGGCACCAAATTGATCTTTGGCTTTTGCTGATAGTTCATAGACACCGGTAGTGAAAGTACCTTCTGGAATTAAAATAAAGATACCAGAGCTATCAGAATTTACATTGTAAATGGTTGCTGTAGCGCCTGTTTTCTGCACAGTTATTTCAACTTCGGAGTTTGGTCTTGTTAGACCTTTTATGACTGGTATTACTTCCTCGTTAATTTCACTAGGATAATCAGTAAATATTGGTCTGTCAAAAGCTAAAGCTGTAAAAGCAAACTGACCGATAATGCTATTTCCAGCTTGATCGAATGCTTCAATAATAAACGAATGTCTACCGGGCGAAAGTTCAGGTAGCGTAATTGTACTAGTTCCAGAATTATCAATATACTCGTAAGCTTCATTGTCATCTATTCTAACTAAGTATTTAATAATCTTTGAGGTCTCATCTACAACTTTAAGATTCAAAGTTTGAATTGGATTTGCCAAATCAGCATTTTCAGGTAAAGAAATTTCAAAACTAGAAGGTTTTTGGCTGTCGATAGCTAAGCGATAATGAGATACCTTGCCCCAGCCATCAGAATTTTTAAACTGTAAATGAAAATAAGAAACTCCTTCTGCTAAATCCTCTAGATTGATACCTTTAATCGGTTGCTCATATACTCGTGTCGGAATGGAGCTTTGATTAGAATCTAGCAAAGTACGAATAGACGTTACCTCATTTGGGAGTTCCCAATTTAAAATAGCATTTTTGTTTGTATACCAGCTTTCTGAGTTAGGATGTGACGGAGAAGTAATTTTAGGAGCAGAAGGGGTATTTGCTGGTGCAACATATTCAACAACTTCTGGTATAGGATTATTAGATAAAGCTTGTACAGTGTAAGCGGCTCCATTCATGCTTGAAAGTAAATTAGTGCCCCTGCCGTCGTTCGCCAATACAGCAGCGCCAGTAATTGAGACTTTGGCATTGCTGGCATTCTTGGTTCTAAAAGTAATATTAAATATGGAACCAGAAGAACCTGTGTACCCGGTTGGTAAACCACCACTAAATGTTATTGTCCCAGCAGAATTCGAAAAGGTAGGCTCTGTCACCCACAAATTAAATATTGAATTAGAACGATCCACAGACACAACCGTCAATTCTTGAGGATTAAATTTTACAGTACCCTCGGCAGCATTAATTGACTGAGAATTTGTATTTACAACAACTCTAGAAATAAAAGTTGCTCCAGAGGAGTACACCCCAGTGGCAGGACTTATGGACAAAGAGGCCGCAAAAATTATTTGTGGAAAAGTACAAACTAGAAAGAAGAAAGAGATTAAAAAATGTTGAAGGTTAATCTTTGTCATGAATTATTTCTATTTCCTTGGTTGGCCCAGAAGATTCTGACTCAATTTTTTCACTTATAAATCTTCTTCTTTTTTTAACAATTCTAACTGCAATAAAGATTAGAAAGATAAATACTAGAACTAAAAGAACGACTAGGCCATAGTCATAAAATTCATTCTTTGAAAGAGTTTTATGTGACTCGCTTGGTATGTAAGTTGCTATATACTCATTTCCTGCCTTATCAATTGCTTTTACTAAAATAATGCTATTTAAAGACTGATCCTTAAGTACATATGAATTTTCTGGAGAGTTGTCTGTACCAATTTTTACCCATGGAACACCTACCCCTCCCCAAGAAAAATTAGCAAATTCCAAAACGGGCTCTTCCATCACTTCATAGTGACTAATACCAGTTTGTTTATCCGAAGTATTAAAAATAATATAATATCTGCCATTAAAATTAATACCATTTTCATCTCTTTGTAGTTCAATACTAAACTTTTCTGGAGGAACATCATCTTCTCTGACATCTTCTCGCCAAGCGTCTATAATTCCACCTTGACCAGCTGTTTTTTCAAGGGTAAAAATTCCACCCAGGGCTCTGAGAGGAGCTTCTGTTCCTAGTCCGTCATTTAAAAGGACTCTAGTGCCAGAGGTAAAATCTACTTTGGCCTCGATATCATCAGAACCTCCTACCTGCATACCGGGAGAACGAAAAACAATTTCAGCAATTACATTAGTTAATCTTGGATCCCCTTCTACCCGGCCACAGTAGCCATTAGGTATTCCCCCGGCAAAAGTTATTGTATGGTTTTCTTTGTTAATAACAGGGCGTTCAATCCAAATACTAAAAATAGACTTGCCAATTGAAACGTCAACAGGCTGAATATTATCTGAGTACGACAAAGTGGCGTCTACTGTATTGATACATTCTCCTTCTGCTGCATCTGGCATAATGCGTACAGCCAACGTAATAGAATCCCCTCTATACAAAGTAGCTCTACCAGGATCAATGTAAAGTGTGGCCGCTTGCGTAGCTGGTGCATACAATAAAAAAAGTACAGTAAGTAAACGTACAAACTTAGACATAATATTAAGTATAGCAAAGTTGAATTTCATCTTTATGTTGCTGTACACATAAAACAAAAAACCCGTCTCGTGGTGGGAGATAGGGTTTTTTGTTTTAGCTCCAAGCTTGGAACCAATATTACTAGAATACTGGTGTCGCTACGTATGTCAGCGTAGCTGTGTAATCGTCCCCTGCTTCTTGCAAGGAAGTAACTTCGATTGTGTATCCGACACGAGTTATACCGACACCTTGCGTCGTTCCGTCGGTAGGTCCATCGTTTCGGAATACTTCTACTGGGGTGGTTGAGGCTGAAACATATGCTCTACCTGCGTTACCGACATCAAAATCGTCAGTAAGTACAGCTGTAACGGTATCATCATCTGAGGTTATACCCCAGTGACCATAAGTATCCTCAGAGCCTAGTACTGCAACTGGTGCGGCCCAAAGTTCTGGGAATGAGGTATATGTTCCTTCTATAAAGCCATCGATATCAGCTCCAGTAGCTGAAGTCAGCTGTTGGTCAGTTTGTACTGTAACCACAAAGCCGTTAGCTGCGTTGGTACTTACTTGTAAGTCCTGCGCAGCGGTCTTTGGTGTATCCGCGACAAGAACACCGAAAGGTATAGCTGTTGGAGTTGAAGTACTATTGGTTGTATCTTGATTTACATCAAGGCCAGCATTTACTCCATTTACTGTGAAGTTGAAAACTGTTGCAACTGCAGCAGTAACGGTGACTACATCTACAATTGCTACTCGAGTGGCGCCTGAATCACTTGTTGGTTGACCACCTACGTCAATCGTAATTTCATACGATCCGACGGCTGGGTTTGTGATTTGGTTTGTTCCAGTAGTACTTGCAACTGCATTGGTACCGATTCTAATGGTAACCGTTGCATTTGTGCCAATTGTATCTGTACCGCTTTCGATATCAATCGTGGTACCGGCAGCGGTTACGTTCCAATTTGATCCACTGGCTGCTGTATCGACTAGATTTCTTTCGACGCCGTTGACATTAAGGTCAACATCGCCTGCAACAATACTTCCGACACCAGAGAAACCTGTGGTGGCGAAATTAATTGTGATAATCTCGCCGGCAGCAAGTCCAGTTGGAGTGACAAAGGAAAGTGTGTGGTTTGACACTTGACCTGGCTCTGAATCAGAGAGCGTGTCACTGAAGGAGATGACATTTGCAGCTTCCGCCGTGCGGAACATTGGTACTCCAGCGAACCAAAGAATGATTGCTAGAGTTACGACTGCGGTGATTGCTTGGAGCAACTTGAACGTTGTATTCGTTCTAATCATGTTGCTCTACGTTGTATTAGTTTTTCAGCTTAGATCAACGTCGCGACCGAAAAAACTAAATGGGTTTTGGAACCCATGCAGCGACGGGTCTCCACTCCTATCGCATATATAGCGCTTCCAAACATACTTGAAATGTAACACTCGGCTGAAGTGTCCAAACCCAGCTACGCTGGATTTGCAGTAAGACTAATTGCTCACCTCCAAAACAAGTACTTCTTCATTGTAACTTGTTAAAGTTTCTTTATTTTAAACTTATACACAAATTAAGCAGAAATAAGAAACCGTAGGTGACTAGATTTTGCTTATGCAGAAGTAATATTAGTTTCGACTTAAGTGGGAGAAAATAATATATACTTCCTGCCAAGATTTTTCTCTCCTAGAGAAAATCGTTAGCCAAAATAACTTAGGTTCTTTGACAGATTCGACCTTCCCCAGGGATAATTCCTCGAACTCGAAATCACTAAGCTAAGTTAGAACAATATTACTTAACCTGTCCAGTTAAACAGCAATATAGAGAAATCTTCAATGCCAACTCTAGCATTTCCATTAATGTCGGCTGGGGGATTAGAATTACCACCATTTGTTCCCCACCAGAAAATTAAGATAGAAAAGTCAACTAAGTTAACCCTTCCATCACGGTTTAAATCTGAGGGAGTGGAGGCCCTACCATCAACGCCTACAAATAATTGCAGCAAAGAGCTGAATCCGCTTTGTGTAATCAGTGGCAAATTTCCAGATAGAGAACGAACCTTTAAGGTGTGTTCAGCAACGCTCAAAGTTCTGGTATTAAAAGAAACATTCCAAGTACCATCCGAAGTGGCAGTTGCTACCACGCCACTCGTTTGATTATCAATGAATAATTCTATTCTAGCGCCTGGAATAGATTGGCCACTAATAGTTAAAGAATCGCCTGGATTAATATTTGCATTTGAAACTCTTACGGTAGGTGGCAATAGAATACCTGAAATATTGGTCACGGCACCCTGGGTTACATCAAAGGTAGAGTTTAAAGTTATAGACCTAGTGTTTTGTGTGTCAGTTGACCAAAAACCAAGCGAGGCTGTTCCAGGAGATGCTGCCGTAGTAAAATCAAAACGTCCAAGATTATTAGTGCGAACATTTCCTACAGTTACGGAATCGAGAATTATATTTACAGTTCTTCCTGGGTATGCCAATCCAGTGACACTAATTATCGTGTCCCCTAACTGAATAGAGCTACCACCACTTCCCCCACCCCCTCCGCCCGAGCTACCACCTCCACCTGACCCAGCCGGTTCAATTTTACAAATAGCAGAACAGAAGTCACCATTATCGTTATTGGCATCATCGCATTCTTCACTTTGTTGAGTTTGCAAAATACCATCTCCGCAATATGGTCCATAAAAACAAGCCGCGCTACACTGTCGTCCAACTATGGTTGTACTGTAAACGCCAGTTTCTCCTGGAACGTCACACTCTTCACCATCGTCAACTAAGGCATTTCCACAGATACTTAGAGTTAGACTGGTCGATGCGGTGCCAACTGTCACAGCAGCTACAAGAGTAGGATATGCAACTAGTAGGAAAACTATTAGTGATAAGAATCCAAAATTAATTTTCATAGGTCTAACTAGCCCGGCGGCGAGCAAGACGTCGATTATAAACGTAGTACAAAATTACGATTAACAAAGAAAAGATTGGTAGCAGAATAGAAATTTTGTGCGGTACTGAGAGTCCGCTAAAACCAAAACCGGCTTCTTGTAAAGTTCCATATTTAAGTACACTCAAACTGACTTCCCCTTCTTGTTTAATATCGTCATCATTATATATTGCGTATCGCGCAATATAATTTCCAGCTGGTAACTTTGTCGGTATCTCAGCCATGATTTCGTTTGTTGCATAGGGTTCAATTTTTGTAATCTTACCCTTATTCTCTGTCTCCTCAAGTAAAACATTGCCAGCAAAGTCAAATATTCTGAAAACAACTCTAGAAGGTGAAATATCTACATTTCCTGTATTTTCAATTAACATTGAAAACTTAATTTTTCCAGGGAAATACAACCAGCCCAACTTTTTTCCTTCATTTAAGTCTGAGACACCAATCTTTCTAACTCTAAAATCTTTTATTTCTCTATCTATAACAGTAAGGTCAATATCCACCTGTGCTCCTAAGGAAATAGAAACTGCACCCGCAGCTACTTGGTCATCATCTGGCACAGTTTTTATTCTGATTATTCCTTTATAATTCTTAAAGTCAGCGTCCTTAGGAACTTTGACACGGACTGTCATCGGAACTTTCTGTGAGCCTCTAGGTAGCGGTATTGAAGATCCCTCTACTACTTCTATCCAGTCGATGATTTCTGGGGCATCTATGACAATCTGTGCCTTCTGGGGGTCATCTGGATTACCCCTTACAAGAAGAATTTGTTGTTCATAAGTTGAATTTCTAGTCAAACTTGTGTTTCGCACATACGGAGGAGTAATACCAAAACCAGCTCTCGCTATCTCAGCGGACAATATAAAAAACAGCAGGCACAGACCAAGCGTTCTTCTAAAATATAAAAAGCGAGAACTTTTTTGCACTTTCTAATTATCTGAATAAAACAGACAAAAAGCAACAGCCACTGTCTGGATAACAGTAGCTGTTGCTTAAGTTATAAATCTAATTCTGCCTATACTACCAGTCGGTTGAAGAAGAGGTTACAGCGTAGAAGGTGTTCAGTCCAGTATAGGCGCCAGCTACGGTAATTTCAATCGGTACTTCAATTCCCCAATAGGTTACTCCAGAATTTGGATTAGTGGTCGAACTTGTTTTTTGGACTTTCAAGGCTAGCATAAATGGAGAGGTGGAAGAAAGATCAAACCCGCTGTTGTAACTTACACTGGAGGTAGCAAACTCTTGCTTGAAGTCGGCAATTGTAGATGATGCACTACTTGGACAAGGAGTTCCTACAGAATAACCGGGACACATAGCAGAGCCGTCTACACTTTGATTGAGACCTGTGTTTCCAACTGAGCGAATAGTGGTTGTGGCCTTAAGGGTGCCGGTGTTAAAACCTGGCTCCAAAGAACCGTACGGAATTTCAGCAGTGATAAGTGAGATGGCTGGGAAGCTGACTAAAGTAACAGGTGAAGATCCAATTGTTCTGGTTCCAGTAGCGTTATTGTCATCGACAGCTGCGACTGCCGCTACCCAATCGTCACCACTGAACGGTGAAGCTGAGTCTGTAGGATCGGCCACAAACCAAAGTGGGAAAGTACATGCCCAAGTTACGGTAGGATCATTGGCGCCAGTACAACTTGTAGAAGATGCAGTACAAGTAAGATTCCAGGTAGTAGTTGCGGCTCCGCTTGGGTAACAATTGTTAGGATTGTAAGCTCCGGCTGCTGTAGAACAAGTCGATGTCCCAATACTGTCTCTAAAAATACTCAAATCGTAACCTACCATTTCAGAAGTAGAAGCGGCATTAACACAGCTGTTGGCATCGGAACTTTGAAAAGTTAGTGGGAAGCCAGTAGTTTGACCACCATCTACTGTGAGAATGATGTTACCTCCATTATTGAGAGAGATGGTACCAGTAGTCGGAGCCACATTGTTGACGGTAAAACCAACGTTGCTACCTTGCTGTCCTCCGGACGCAGAGTGATTATGTTGATCAACTATGTAACCATAAGCATCATAAACATCGTCTTGTATGACGGCCGGCAGAGTAAACGAAGCACCAGCATCGAAGGTTACAGGGACGGTGGTAGTGGCAATTGTACCTCCTAGTCCACACATGGCAGTGGTAGTACTAAAATCATTCAAATAACACATGTGTAATACCAGAGTGTCTTCACCTCCAACTGTATCTGGGTCGGTAGAGGTAGTGAAGAAGCTCATAACTGTACCGGGGTTACCCCCAGGACTTGAAGATAGATTAGTAAAGACAGGACGATAATTTACATGAAAAGGAGAGGAGTTTGTAGCACTAATTCCTTGTGAGTAGGTGTTGTTACAACGTGGATTGACTGCATCATTGTCACAAACCCAAGCAAACCAATTATTAACCTCACCAAAAGGAGCTACCTCAGTGGTAGTAGTAGCCACTCTGGCCTGAGTACTTTCTGTGGTCGTAGCTGAGACTCCCCACTGTGTTCCTCCATTACATGAAGGAGCCCCAGAGACTGGAATAGTTGGTGTTGCAACTGTACTACAGACAATTAGGTAGTATGGAACACCTCCATTATTTGATGCTGTTGCAATCCAAGAAATCTGCCTACCAGAGTTTGTGGGTGAGCTGGTTGACGATTCAAACTCTTCACGAGCCAAAGTAATCCACTGTGGTGGAGTATTTAGCACTGTCAGGGTAGTACTAGCTGTCTGAGCTTCTACTCTAAGCAGCTCAGACTTACCAGCATTAAAAAGAAAAACGAAGGCAAAGATAAGTAAGCCTGAAAGTGCGGCCGCGATAGTGATTTTACCAGCCGTCTGCATATAATTTGATTTCTCTAGGAAGTTGTACAACATAATAATGAACTATTTATAAATTTATTCTTCACTTACTATTGTACCCAATATAAAGGTCAGTTATACATTAGTTATACACATTTTATCTACAGCTTATTCGTACCTAATGGCATCAAGTGGATTTAAAGTGGAAGCTCTGCGCGCCGGAAAAAGTCCCGTTAAGTAGCCTACGGCAGCGGAAAATAAAGCAATGAACAATAAAAAAAGCAAGGGGAAGGAGAAAAGTGAGACAGATTGCCCTCCAAATTGACCAGCTACTAAATTTAGAAATAGATTAACGGTGGCCCCTAGTGTGACTCCCATGACGATACCACTGAGCCCACCCATAAAACCAACCACAATGGACTCAGAAATAAACAAATTTTTAACATCTTTTGGTGAGGCTCCGATAGTACGCATAATTCCAATTTCTTTTGTTCGCTCAAGCAAGGTAACCGTCATTGTGTTGAACATACCAATAGCAGATACAATAAGGGCAATTCCACCAAAAGTTGCCAAGACTGCTTGGATGCCTTGGAAAATTTTTGAAGCCTGCTCGACGGTTTTAGAAAGTGCCGTTACTCGATAGCCAGCCTCAATTAAACGAGCCTCTACGATTGGGAGGTTTTCATTTGAATTTACACGAACTTGAATTCGCTCGTATTCTTCAATGCCGACATGGTTTCGAAGCTCGGGCAGCATCATCATGGCATTGAGTACTCCCTCCTCTTTGGTGATACCCCTTACAGTGTATTCTTTATCAATTGGTACTTCCAGGACGGTATCGCTTCCATCTTCCGCTGGTACTAAAAGTCTAAAAGAAACCTTCTGTCCAACGAAGGAATCGATGTCTTCAATTCCAAACAGTTTTAACACAGCTGGAGAAAGCATGATTGAATTTACGTCTCCAATATCTTCATTACCAAAAACAGTACCTTTTGTAGCCGTCACTCCAGCATAACGTAAATATGGTGGTTCAACACCCTGAATAAAAACGTTGCCAGTCAAACCTTTATACGTAACCAGCGCAGGAAATCTTGCTAAAGGAGCTGCGTCCAAAACCTCCTCGTATTTTTTAAAAGTATCAACAGTCTCTACTGTTAGTTTTAAATTTTGCGAACCGGTCGCTGACACTCCTAGAGATAGAAGAGTTTCTCCAAAAACAATTTGCTCTAAGATAATTTTTTGCAGACCGAAACCAAGACCTACCAAAACTACCACCGCCCCAGTTCCAACTCCCATACCTAAAATTGTCAACCAGGTTCTAAGCGGGTTGGTTTTAAACATTCTCGTAGAAAGTTGTGCTAAGTCTTGAATTCTCATTTAAATGAGATAAGGAATATAATGATTACATCGAATTTAGTTACCGACTTGCCCTTCATTTGGCAAATCGCTGGAGCACTAAGTCAAACGCTTCATAACTCCCCTACCTTAACATCATAGCATTTGTCTTTTACTGAGTTGCTAGATATTAACTAAACTTAACTAACTCTTGTAACTAACATCAACTCCTTGGGCAATTATTTTTTCAAAACTTCTGGTTAAATCATCTGCTTCTCTAGAATCAAGGCCAAGTCCGCCTGACTTAACACTTAACATCAACCTTTCGTTAAGCTGAGCTTGTTCAATCACTCCAGTTACTCTGTCAGCTACCATTTCAACCATATTTTCATTTTGTTCTTTATTCAATTTCATACCATAAGAACTTATTAAGTGGTCTTTTAGGCGTTCGGCTAATTTATGTTGACTAAAGAAAACGTCATTATTATCCTTTTTAGCTCTGAATCTTCTTATGTCATCGGCTTGTAACATTAATTTTTCCGCCGTGTGGGCCATTTTTTTTGCTTCAACGATATCAATCTCCACTCCACCCTGTTCCATTTTAAGTACTAAAGCTCTAATAAATGTGTCCTTATCAATTTTGCCTTTAATAAAAAGTTCTATCGCGTGTTCAAGGCGAATTAATTGGTCATAGGTATATTCTTGAGTCAAAAAATTAACCATGCTTTTAACCCGCAAAGTATCTACAGAGTCATAAGGATACAGTCGGGCCAACTGCTCAAGTTCAGTAACAATTGTTTCTCCTTCTCTAACTGGTTTAATTTGCTTTCGTTGCGGGTTCACCACCTCACGCACCACAAAACCATCCTTTAAATAGTAAACTCGATGAGCGTAACTTAGGTGAGCGGCATTGTGAGAGACCATGATAATAGTTCTTCTGTCAAAGGTATTAATCTCATCAATTTTATCCATAACTTGCTGAGTTGAAACCGAGTCCAAGTTACCTGTCGGCTCATCAGCTAAAAGAATTTTTGGATCATTAACCATAGAACGAGAAACAGAAACGCGTTGTTGTTGGCCTCCAGAAAGCATGGAGGGAATTTTATGCGAAACATGTCCAACGCCAAATCTATCTAAAAGAGATTGCGCTCGTCTTTCTCTAGTTGTTTTGTCAGCATCACAAAATATCATCGGTAAGGCAACGTTATCGAGCACAGAGAGAGAACCGATCAAGTTAAAAGACTGAAAAATGATTCCCATTACGTATCTTTGGAAATAAACACGTTCACTGGGTGGATAGGAGTAAATGTCATCGCCACGAATAAGAAGGGTTCCTTCTCCCGGAGGAAGCGAACCTTGAATAGAATACATTAATGTTGACTTACCGGAACCAGAAGCTCCGAAAAGAATAATGTACTCGCCTTCATAAATATCCGTATTTACACCCTGGAGAGCCTTAAATTCATTAGACTTTCCCTTGTTGTAAATAATTGAAAGATCACGACAAACAATGAGCGGCTTCGCCATGTTTAATATTATGCCATTAGAGTTCGTTTTAAACTGTCAAACCTATCCCCACATCGACTAAGCGCCAATGTTTTTAACCCAACCAAATGTACTTTGGAAGTTTTCTAAAATAAGGTCAATAATATTTTTTTCTTGAATCGGTGTGAACAAAACGAAATTTTCTGACTGAACTTTATTACCAGCTTCGTCAGTACAGTTGAGCCAAAACTGATAAACAGTAGCAGGAGCAAAATCAACTATTACTTCCACGTGTTTAGTATTATATTCGACTCGTTCCTTCTCTCTAATTGTTGGCTCTGAACCACCAGCTACACCCTCGCGGTAAGTCATAATACAAGATGAAGGTTCATCGGTTATCCATTCAACGATAGTTTGAATCCGGGATTCACTACCAGGAAATAAAGTTGACTCATTGGTTACATTAGAAACAATCGGGGGAGCAATATCACGAACCGTAATAAACTGAATCGGTTGACTACGTACTCTATCCCCGCCAGAGTTTTCTGAAATAACAAAAGCCACATATCTAGTTCCTAAGGTTAAATCAGCCAGTCTCATTTGGTGTGTTGTCGCTAAAGTAGGTCGTCCAACTGAATTTTGTGCACCCGTAGTCTGATCTTGATACTCAATCAAAGCTTTAGCTGGCACCGTAGTGTCCCAAGCCAAAGTAGCCGCATTTTCTTCAACTTTAAGAACTCTTAAATTTCTAATGTCTGGTAATGAGGCTTTGGTTTGGAAAGTAAAGTTACGACTTTCACCAACAATTCCATATGAGTCTGTCGACAAAACTTTGAAACTATAGTTTGTATATGGCTCAAGTCCAATTAATCTAATTTCATGGTCAGTTTTAACTCCATCAGTAGAGGCTTGCGAGTAGGCAAAGTTTGTACCATCAAAACTATTGGTTGGTGAAAACCTTACTTCTGAACTTGCTTCGCGATCAGTTGTCCATTTTACTAAGGCTGTATTTGTTTCAGGAATAACTGTTGGCGGTCCAATAATAGTAAGGTCTTCCGTGATACCTTTTATAGCTTTAACAACTTCATTTAATATTTCCTGCAACTGTTGTGGGTTTGTAATTTGATTTATTTCTTCAACTATTTCTTGAACCGTTGGTGTTTGTACAGATACAGTAGGAGAATCAGACTCAGACTGACCTTGTCCTGGACCATCGCCCGTCTGAGGAGTTCCGCTCATCTGAACCTTATAATCAGCTGAAATACCCTGGTTTCCATCAACGTCGGCTGAAATAACCCGAAAATAATAAACTCTTCCCGCTTCAAGATTTTCCAAAGTAATAGAGTGAACTTTTCTCTCTGGGACAGGAATACGAACGATTCCTAAATCTGGTTGCAATCCGTAATTTACTACTGAGTCTGCATTTTTGTCGGTCTCCCAGGTTACTTTCATAGAATTATCAGTAACTTCTTCAACTTTTACATTGGATATTTCTGGTGGCGTGGTAGAAACAGCCCCAACTGAATAAGTGCCTAATTGAAAAATTAATACTGAGACTAAGAATGGTGAACTGATTTTTAAGAGCTTCCTCATATTGTTTTATAATACCATTCTAATCTGCAGAAATGGCGGTAAAGATGTTGGTACCAGTATGTGGGGCATTACTAGCGGAGAATGGTACCGCTATTCCCCAGTAAATATCCGTATCGACAGGTGGAGTCGGGTTACTCGGCTTTGATAGGTTTATTCCAAGCGTAACTGGAGTTGAGGTAGCTAATTGCTGACAACTTACACAACCACTATAAGTAAAGCTGGAAGTAGCGACCTTTTGTAAATCGGCTGAAATAACAGAACTTAATCCATCAGTTAGATTTGTTCCTTCAATATCAACATTAATAGGAACGTTTCCAATATTAGTGACAGTCGTAGTTGGATTAAACGAACCAGTATCACTATCAGCTGCCAAAGCTCCATAATTGATTAGTGAATCAACATCTAGTGCCCTTAGAGCTAACAATTCAACTCCCATTGCTGAACCAAAATCATAACCATCAGAATAGTCGCTGACTTCGGCATAAGCAACCCATTCCTCACCTTCATATGGGACTGAGCCAGTGGCGGTTGGGTCGGCATGGAAGTACATATCAACCTGACAAGAAAGAGTACAACTATCTCCAGAACAACCAGTAAATGAACATTGCGAATTTTCGGTTGTGGCTACGTAACAGTTGTTATTGTCTGGGGTACAGGCAGCTCCAGCACCACTTCTATAAATGGTTGCAGTTGCGTGCGTAAGGTCTGAATAACCATTGTAATCTGTTACATTTCCCGTAACAATAACGGCCGTAGTTGTTCCTGGAGTTAGACTTATATCTAGGCCTCCGTTTAAATCGACCGTACTAAGTACAGGATCAAACTGTAGACCCAATTCAGCAACCTTAGAGTAGTAATCTAACTCACTGCCAGCATTGGTGACTCTTAGACAATAAGCATCTGTAGCATTAACGGTTGGAGTAACTACGTATTCCAGTTCAGTGTAGTAATTTTGATCAACATCCAAGGCTGAGGTTTGATTAGAAGGACTAGTAACAATGGTACCAGCAGAAAATGTACCGTCGGTATCAAACAATAAATTTGTAGTCACTTCACCGTTAGTCACAAAACTTGATGTCTGCATGCAAACAGGAGAACTGCCGCAAGAGGCTTGATTTGGAACTTGTACATAATCACCACCACTAACAGACTCACAAGTTGGGGCCACGTCTTTTGGTGCATACTCTAAACGATATTGCTGAGCCGTAACATCAAGACCGGAGTTTTCTACTGCGATACGGAGTCTTAAAGTATCACCGGGCAAGGCGCTACCGGCACCATCAAGAGCTGAGGCCCAATTGGCTCCACCGGCAGTTTGTTTTGCTCCTAGGTAAGCAGATGGTCTAGTTGCAACCCTTGGTCTTGAAGTAAAGCTATCCCAAGCGCCATTTTGGAACCAGAAAGCATAGCCATAACCGCCAGAGGTATAAGACGAATCCGTGGCTGAGGTCGAGGCCACCAAAGTACCGGCAGCATTATAGAGGGTAACATACATGGAATTATTTGTTCGCCAATCAATCTCTACTTCATACCAGCCAGTAGAATACGTCACAGTGGATGAGCTCAGTATTGTTCCTGAAGAATCATTGTTTTCAGCATTTTTCACGAGTGAAATTCGATCAGTTCCGAATAGTTCTAGACATACAGCGTAATTATTATTCGTTGTGCCTGGCGACTGAACACCAAATAGTGTACAAGTTTCATCACCACTTCCACCTGAGGTATTAATGTATTGGCGATAGCGAATTATTTCTCCTTGCGCCACTGGATCATCAAACCTAAAGATACCATCCGTTGTTTTACCACTAGTGTTTGCGGCCTTTAACGCATAACTTCCTCCGTATACCGGTGAAGCGGTAGTGGTAAACAAAGAGGTATCACCTGTATACTCACTAATACTGTTGTCCTCATAATCGTCAATCACGGTAAAAGTAGCTGGTCCATTACTGGTTGAAGTGGCAGTGCTACTACCATAGTACATAAACACATTAGCGTAGCTACTAGCAGGAAGATTTGGTAGTAGTACCCAAACTTCAGCATCAGTACTAGCCGTATATTTCTCCAACCAGAATGGAATAGTTGTTTGTCCATCACTAGTCGTAAAGCGTAAGTCAGCAAAATTTGATTGCATGGAAGCATCGTAGGTTAGCGCTACTTTTACGGCAGTACTAGCATATGACTGACTGTCATTATTAAGTACACGGACACTCTTTCGGTAGGTGAAACTTTGGTCGTACCACTCACCATCTGGCGCCCCTTCTTCCCCATCATCAGTACGCCAACGAACATGAGTCTGTTCAGTTAAGAGACATGAACTGTTATCAAACCGAATTGAGCCACAAGCATCAATACCATCAATATCAAAACCTTCTCCGCCAATATTTCCATAACTGTTTGGGAAGCGCCAAGCGTTGGTCGTGTCTCCTACTAAATTAATGTTATAGCCCGAAACACCGGTTGTGGCATTGAAGCCAACACTGTCAAATATTTTTGATGGATTAGCATTGAGGGTAGTCGAAGATAAGGTAATAAGGGAGCCGGTATTAGCGGTCAAATCAAAATAACCTTTAGAAAAATCAGTGATTGTGGACAAACCACTTAACTGCAGTCCGCTAATATTTAGATTAGTAAAGTGATAATTATTGGCATTTAACGTTCCGCCAGTCACCAAAAATGCATAGGTACCAGTAGCTTGGTTTAAGATAGTAGTTTTAGCTGTAGAAGTACCAATAATTTGTAACGAACCGGTAGTAACTGTAGTGGTGGCATTTGGAGCAAAACGCACATCAACTTGTCGACTAGTACTAGCTATCAATGCCGTACCATCAAAATCCGTGGCGTAACTCCAATACTCCGTGCTAGTAGCTATAGTTAAATCACCGTAAATATATAATTTCCCATCCAAATTATTATGATCTTGAGAATAGAGAGAACTACTATTATTGACGGTGGTGGTGGCCGCACTGCTATACCAGATTTCAATATCAGAATTGGCGCCAATAGAAAGTGTGCCGTAGGTATCACCAGCATTTGAACGCGTATTTACACTGTAAGTATTTTGACCATTTAAGAGCAAAGTAGAATTTGTCCAGGTAGTTCCGGTTCCACCAACTGAGTTAGTAAACACTCCACCCACCGCAATGGTCGCTCCCGGATTAACTGTCAAAATATTTACACTGGAAATAGTGAAGTTATTAGTGGTAGTAGCTGTATACAAAGTATATCCACCTGACGGCGCACCAATTTGCAGATTATAAAATGAGCTACTACCAGGGTTTATTGATTTACCAGAAGCGGCAGCGTTAAGTAGAACTGTTCCTGAAGAATGTACAAAAGTTCCTCCAGTCGCATCAAATGAACCGCCAACAGCTGTTGTACCTGTTGCCATCACGACGCTTCCACTAGCAATGGTAAACGAGTCCAAGAAAGTAATACTTGAATCAGTAACCGTAAAGATAGCTGGTCCAGCGAAACGTACACTGTATAAGTCCGATGAGCTTGCAGTGAGCAAAGCGGTACTTGTCGCTGTCATAATTAAATCAGAAGTATTGTGAGTTACTATGCCAGCGGTTTTCTGGAAACTACCACCAACGGAAAAGATTCCGCTTGGCAAAGTCACTGTCCCTCTGGTAATCAATACCGAACCGGTACTAGTGGCATTCGTATCTGTCATAATCCAGCTTCCAGAACCATTAAAAGTTAATGAAGCCACACTAGAACCATTAAATCTCACCGTATTACCGGCGCCTGAACCATTGAAGACAAACGGACTACCGCTATTGGTAAAGCTTCCAGAAGTAATATTGAAGGCTGCTCCAACGGTTGAAGTACCAGTTGGGAATGTTACTGTACCATTTGATTGAGTATAGGAGCCGCCCAGAGTCAGGGTTGAATCGGTGAAGTTATAACTGCCAGCACCACTCACGGTAAGGTTATGTAAGCTGCTAGCATTAATATCGAAGGTGCGACCGGCACCAGTTGTCGTCAGAGTAAGAGTTGAACTGGCTGCTGTAAAGACAGCTCCAGAACCAAATATCACACTGCCACCAACACTATGAGATTCAGTCGTCTTAGCTCTAAAGACTGCGTTAGTCTGAGCCTCTATAGTTCCATCATAATCAGCCCCAGCTCCACCGCCACTGATGGTAACATTACCATTTGGCTCGAAAGTCTTACCGTTCCAGATAATTAATTTGCGGTTAGTGGGAATTATTAAGGTATCTGGACTACTATCTATAGCAGCATATTGCACATCACTATCATCAGCCGAGCTCCAAACCGACATTCGTTCAATTGTCAGTGGATTAGTGCTTTCATGTCTAAGAATTACTCGATTCTCATAGAGATTCATGTTGCCAATTGAAGAAATTGGTTCAGTACTTACCGTTGTAGCTTTGCTGGTAGTACCCACAATATAAACTACTAGTGTATCGAGCGGACTATAAGCCACGTTAGGAATACTGTAAACACGAGTAGTAGCGTTGCAGTTAGTATTGTAAGTGGTATCAGTTATGCTATTGGCTATTACTAACCTGATATTATTAGTTACACCATCACAGACATTAGAAAGGGTTACTCCCTCATCACTAAAGACGGTTCCAGAAACCGTAATCAAGGCAGCTGAGTCATCCCAGGTAATATAACCAGGGTCACCAGCCGGATCACTATCAAAGGCTTCACCAGCGATGTCTCCAAAATGATTAGTAAATCGCCAAGAAGAAACTGCTGTTCCGGTAGCCGTCACATTGACCGCGCCAGTGACACCAATATCCGCAGCAAAAATGTTGCCGGTAAATGATTTTGCCTCGTTCGCATTAATAGCCGTACCGCCAACAGTCAAGGCTGAGGCGCTATTAATTTTTACTAGGTGATCCGTATTGGAGAAATTAGTAACAGTTGGTGCGCCAGCAATAACAACGCCACTGCTATTAATGTCTCGGATCTGTACTCGATTCCAGTTTGTGGTTCCGCCACCGATAGTCAACCCGAAAGTACCTGAGCCCTGGTTAGCAATGGTGGTTGTGGCTGTTGACGTACCAATGACGGAAAGCGTACCACCGCTATAAGTAGCACTAGCACCACTGGCAAATCTAACGTTCGCTGTCCGTTCACTACCGCCTGTTAATGCCGTGCCATCAAAATCAGTAGCGTAACTCCAGTAGTCATTAGCCGTCGCCGAAGTAAATTGTCCATAAATATGAAGTAAACCATTTGTGCCAGAATGTTTCTGCGAATAAATACCACCAAGCCCACTGTATGTACTAGCGCTACTATTCCACATCCGAACATTTGTCCCTGAAGCGATGTCCAAAGTATTGTAGACATCGTTTGTTGTTGAAGCATTTATACTACGATCACCACCACCAAAGAAGTAAAGGGTTCCATTAAATGTGGTTGAGGCGCCACCGAAGGTGTTAGTAAAAGTACTACCGAGGGAAAGTGTGGTGCTACTACTTAAAGTAAAGCTACTGTGGTTTTGTAGTATAAATGATCCAGTACTTGTAGCATTTTGCGTCACTGTAAAATTACCGGTTCCATTTATTGTCACACCAGAGAAGCTCGAAGTTCCAGCGGCGATAGTATGCGTACCCGATCCGGTAAAGGTAAGTCTGCCGCCACTACCAATAAATAAACCGGTATTGGCATAACTACCAGCAATAGTGGTCGAAGCAACGTCACTCGCCACAAACGTACCAGCACTGACGATAGTGAAACTATTACCCACCGCCAAAACAGGATCGCTGGCTAATAATGTTACTGTCGTACTAGCAGCACCACCAACAGTCAGGTTATTTTGTACATTAATCCCAACGGCAGTACCAGTAAAGGTTGAACTCCCTGCTGCCGCCGCTAGATTAAGATTGTAGTAAGTTGTACCAAGAATGGTGGCATTATTTCCACTATAACGAACATTACTTGTGCCAGAAATAAAGGTTCCATTGTTAACAAAAACTGATCCAACCCCAGCCAAATCAAATTGACTATTGCCGGCATTTAAGAAGTGCGCATTGGCAATCGTCAATCTTCCCAAGACAGTTGTGGTCGCAGTTGAAGCTGGTGTAGTGGTACCAACAATACTTCCATTTCCTAACACTAGATTATTGAAGGTCCAGGCCGTTGTTCCTCCAAGAGTATTGCTGCGATTAATCGTTGTGGTGCCTGAACCAAGCGACAAAACACCATTTCCATAAAGTGAACCGTTTTGGAGAGTAATGTTACTAGTTCCAGTAACAGTACCAGTCGCCACATTCATATCTGCCTGAACTATAAGTGGTGCCGTAATATTCCAGCCGCCGCCTAATCCATTAAATTGGATTTGGTTAAAGGTGACTGTATTTGGTGACGTAATACTTTTACCAGTCGTGGTGGCGTTAAAGACGAAGGTGGAAGAAGCCGCTGTAAAAGTAGAAGTTGTCGCCATGACAAAACGACCACCAAGTGTGTGGGTTTCAGTACTAGAAGCAGTGAAGGTGGCATTTGGTCCAATTTGCACTGTTCCCTCATAACCATTAGCATTTGCATTACCCTGAAGAGTAATATTGCCGCCAGGAGCAAAGGTCGTCGACGCAAAAACATACAATTCTGTATTTGGTAACAGTATCAAAGATGTTGTGGCAGCAATAAACTTCAAGTCGGTATCGTTATCATAATCATAAGTCTGCATATCACTGGCAGTGAGCGGTAGAATGTCCTGATGTCTGGTAATCACCCGATTAGCATAAATATTCATGTTGGTGATATTGGCCGTTGGAGTCTTAGTGACCACACTTCCTTGGACACCGCCATTAGTATCTAGGTAAACCACAATTTTTGGATCACCGACGTAGTTTACTGCTGGGAAAGAGTAAGCTCCGGTTCCGACAGCACAAGTAGTTGATGCCACATAAGTACCACCATTAACTACAACTCTTACATTTGGAGTGGTGCCGTTACAAGTAGATGTACCCATAATTGTAACTCCATCATCAGAATAGACCACTCCTGACACAACTATAGAGTTAGAACTATCGTCAAATCGTATTGATCCCGGGTTGGCATCAGTACCATCAAAAGCTTCTCCGTATAGATTTCCACTTCCATCACGGAACCAAACGAAATTAGTAGTGGTACCAACCAATGTTACGTTAGTAGCTGTTCCGGCTGAAGTGGTAGCAAAACCAATGCGGAAAAACTGAGCTGAAGGATTGGTATTGATGGTACTTGTTGAAAAAGTAATCCCGGTTCGGCCTGGTACTACAGTAAAGAATCCGTCTCTAAACGTACTTAGTGTTGAAGAAGCATATAGCCCGAACCCACTAGCGTTGGTACCAGCGACGGTAAAGTATTCAGCGGTTAATGTCGTATTGGTAGCACTTAAAGCAAAGGCACCAGTTTGGGCATCGATAGTAGTAGAAGCGCCTGCTCCACCAACCAAATTAAATGAAGCGTTGGTAAATCCAATTGTACTACTGGTTGATACCCTCACATCTACTTGTCGACTAGTACTAGCAATTAAAACTGTTCCGTCAAAATCAGTAGCGTAGCTCCAGTATTCAGTACCAGTGTTTCGAAGATAGTTGCCAAAGATATACAAGTCGCCATCTACTCCCGCGTGATCTTGTGAATAAATAGCTCCAGTAGTTCCACTAGTTAGATAAGTAGTGGCGCTAGAATTCCACATTTTGGCCAAAGTGCTACTGGCCGCCTCAAGGGTGCCGTAGGTATCACCACCATTAGTTTTTAAGTTCATAGTAGTAGAGGTTCCACTTAGTAGTCTTAAAGTTGAACCCGTCCAAGTAGTATTGGCTCCAGTAGCAGCGTTTGAAAAAACGCCTTGAGTTGTCAAAATTGTACTGCTAGCTAGAGTAAATTGTTGTACGCTGGTAAGATTTATACCAACAGTAGCTGTAGCATTTTCTGTCACAGTAAAATCTCCAGTAGCACTATTGAATTCTAGTGTCGCAAAAGTAGAACTACCAGCCGCGATAGTTTCAGCTCCAGCGGTTGAATTAAATCTAACAGTACCACTACTAGAATTAAAGCTTGAATTATTATCAAATGAGCCGCCAACTGAAAGTACTCCTGTCGGTAAGACTGAATCAGCACCAATAATGAAGTTGCCTAGAATAGTAGCGTTGATGTCGGTAAAGGTTCTTAGGAGACTTGATTCTACACCGCCTACTGAGTAGAAGGAGGTAGTGCTGGCTTGATTGTTTTTTTCTGTCCCAATCCAACCTCCAGCACGTACTACTGAAGCAATACGAAATTCGTCTATCCGTCCATCATGATAATGAGCTGCCCCAAGACTGCCTAAGAAAAATCCAGTAAGAGTGGCGCTCGGATCGCTGGCTGTACTACTATTTATTAACGAACCATCCAGATAGATACTCATGTTACCACCACCTGCTCCCGGTGACACCAAACCAACGTGCGTCCATTTATCTCGATATGATGCGTACGAGGTAGAAACTCGTCCCGGTACTCCGGCAGCACCAAAGTCCCAATACAAAGTGGCATCGCTCCACGGACCATGAGTCGCAAAACGTTGACCACCAGATTCTGTAAAACCAAATAAGTTCGCTGCTTTTGTCTCGGCGGTAGCAACATTATTCCACGCTGTAACAGTGACCGTGTTTGAGGCATTTGGCCAGGCAAAGCTAGCATTAGTAAGTCGATCATCTGTTCCGTCAAAATCGATACCATTACCGATAGCGCCAGCGACGACATCACTTGAATTCATGCTACCTAACTGAGTTAAATTACGACCATTACGAGTACTATCAATGGTCGTACTAGCTGGATTGCTATCTAGGTGGTAAACCGCCTCGTAGCCATTACTCCAGACGTTTCTAGCGCCGTAGGCAGTAGTTGAAGCATAGAGAGATGCACTACTATTTCCGTAGTAAACATAAAAAGTACTATTCGTAGATGTACTAAGTGTAGGCGTTCTAAAGTGAAGCTCTCCGGTCTGACCTCCGGTACTAATTGATACTATTTCAAATGGAACTTCCGTCAAACCATCGCTAGTTGTAACGCGAATATCTCCACCATCTGATTTTACTGTACTAAAGAAATCGCTTCCTAAGTTTGCTAGATTTATATAAACTGGAAAGTCAGTAACGTTAGTCACAACTTGTGATGAATTGACTATGACAGATTTCCGGCTGCTCCAATTTAAATTATACCAAGAACCACTGCCCCCAACTGTTCTCAGGTTATTAAACGACGAACCATTAGTACGGACATTGTTAGCTCTCAAAACCTGTAGAATAACTTCACCATTATTATGAGCAAAAGCACCAGTACCACTCACACTAAAGTCACCACCGACTGTCAGGGTACTACTTGCGAGCGTGACCGTACCAGCCAAAATGTTCATATTTCTAGTTGTTGTCGCTGAGGCTTCTGTATAAGTCCAAGCTCCAGAACCAGAAAAGACTAAATCATAGAATGCATTTAAGAAGGCGGTTGCTCTCTGGGTAATTGTGCGTCCTCCTGAAGTACTCGTCATTCTTACTTCACCATTATTGTGAGCAAATGTTCCACCAGTATTTAAAAATGAACCGCCAACAGTAGTCGTACCCGTTGGTAATGTAACAGTACCTGTAGCAATTGTCAGTGTTCCATTCAAAGCCAGCGTCGATGTCGAAAAAGACCAATTACCACCTACTCCACTAAAGGTCAGGTTATTGAATGATGAAACTCCTCGGTTAATAACGCCAGTTGAAGTACCAGTAAAGGTGACTGTGCCAGTTTGTGGGATAAAGGAATTATTATTTATCCAACCATTTACGACATTAATGTTATACCCAGAACCAGAACTATTAAGAGTATCATCAGCTCCAATTAGTATGGATTGAGCACCCACATTTCCAGACAAAGTTACCGTCTTGGCCGTACCGTCAATGACGACATAGCCAAGGTTGGTACTTGAGGCCACCGCTTTGGCATCACCCCAGGTATAACTACCAGAACCATCAAAAGTTGTAGTACCAAGACCGGATACAAAACCACTAGCACCAATACGAATTCCCTGCTCAACATTAATCGAAGAGGTACTGCGAGCTAGTGTTCCGAAATCAATCCCCAGTGTACCCGTTATATCTAGAGGTTTTGTTAGATTCCAAGTAGCTGAACCAGCAGTCTCACCAAAAGTGACATTGTGGAATGAATATGAGGTGGTCGCGTTTTGCAAGGTTGAGCTTGAAGTAGTAGCGGTAAATATAATCGTCGAAGTATCAGGCGTAAAAGTGGCATTTTGTAACCAAGTACCCGATACTCGAAGAGTATTTGTAGCTGGGGCAAAAGTACCGTTATTTTGGAAATTAATAACTGCGCCATTGGCTCCTGGCGAATAAGTACTACTAGCCAGAACCCGCAACCGAGCGTCGCCACAAGTACTTTCACCACAAAGATTTAATACCCCCACGCCCGACACACTAAAGAAGACATCTTCAGTATCAGTACTGTCATAAAGTCCAATATTGGCATTAGTGACAGTCGGGGTATCATTGGAACCAATTGTCAGATGACGTTGTGACAACAGCATACCGGAAATATCACCGACACCATCATATTTTGTCACCCCAATAGCTTCAGCCGTACCACTGGCATTTTGCATAAACACTGTAATGACATCTCCAACTAAAGCGGAGACATTAGAAATCGACCAGGCTCCTGGTACATTGGCAGTATCCCAGGAAATAACCACCCGTCCAACCCCACCATTACTGCCATTACTAGAAGTCGCACTAGTATTTCCAACACCAACACCGCTAACATAATCAATATCGGCATTGTTTCCGGCTTGAGTGGTCGTACCACTTTGAGTTGAAGTAGCGGTGGCAGTATTGACAATATATGACGAACCACCACCACCGCCAGCACCAGCTATATATGGACCAGAAGCACTATTAGCACCGCCGCCACCGTAGTAACCAGCACCACCTCCACCGCCAGCAGCTCCGATGGTACCCAAGTTACCAGTACCTCCAGCACCACCACCATTAACTCCACCGGCTCCACCCGCACCACCACCAGTACCGCTACTACCATCTCCACCAGTGTAAGCACTACCAATAGTAGCTGACCCACCGCCGGCACTACCGCCAGATGACTGTGTACCACCAGCACCGGCATTGGTGGTACTAGCATTTACTCCCGCGCCTCCAGAAAGACCTCCACCGACACCACCACTACCAGCAGCCATTATGCCACTACTGTTTGGTCTCAAAGCAAAGGTGAAGTAGCGTCCCACTACCGCCAGAGATTGTACAGTACTTGGCGTACCAAGAGATCCAGCCGCAGCGAGTGGATTTGACTTATAACAGAGAGACACTGAGTTGTCAGTACCAGCGGCATTAGCTGAGTAAAAATTTACATCAGCACTGCCAGGTATACTACACGCACCACTACTTGGACCCCACGCTGTGTTATCCATTGACCCTGTAACATTTACGACCATAGCATCCGCCACTGTACTATTAAGATTACTACCCGCAAAAGTGGTTGAGGCTACAGTAATTGCTGTATTACTACCGAGGATATCGTACGGATTACCTGAATTAGCCACCCCTCGATACGCCCAAATCCGGCCCGTATAAGATTCGGTAGCCGGCCCAGCAAAAGTAGGGTTAGCGGGAGCGGCTCCGCTTTGACGATACCACCAGACTGACAATCGTCCCTCTCCAGCCGAACCGGCTTGAGTCGAAAACTCTGTCCAACCAGTACAGTTTGTCGTACAGGTATGTGCGGTATTGGTTCTCGAATGTAAAACAGCAATATATACATCATCACTAACGGTTCCGGCCGGAACCGCTGGTGTACACGATGCCGCAGATACCGCACAAGCTGTACCAACAGCGACATAGCGTACTCCACCAGTTCCACCTCCACCACCACCACCTCCAGCCGCAATCGCTAGTGGTGTCGACGATCGCAGGACTCCAGAGTAGCCACCGCCACCGCCAGCTCCAGGAGGTATTCCAAGTGATCCACCTGTACCACCACCACCGATGCGGATAGATAGGTCTTCTGCTGGAATCACTGTAATGTTTCCTTGAATAAAACCAGCTCCTCCGCCAGCTCCCCCAGCATCGCTTGTACCACCACCGCCCGCTCCTCCTCCAGCACCCCAAGCCTTGACTGTCACATTGGTCACACCAGTAGGAACTGACCACGTACTAGTTCCAGCAGTATCAAAAACCACTGACTGTGTGGTGGTACCAGACCCAAGCGTCGCCGTTTTACCGACCTGAAGGACACCATTCACGGCTACTGCGACGGTACCAGTCGAAATAGCAGTAAGCTGATCAAAGCCTAAGGCCGAACCAGAAATAGTAATACCCTGTGACCATTCGACTGACCAATCTTGGACTGATGGACAGTTTCCACTGGAACAAATAAGTTCAGCGTCAAGTTTAAGAGTGGCGTAAGTTGTTCTATCAAGAGAAGAAATACTGACCGGTGAATTAGTAAAGCCAGCCGCATTTCCACTCAAAGCGGAATCGGGAATAAGGGCATAGGTACCGGTCGCTGCTTCGTAATAAACACGATACCTGATATCACTGGCTCCTGGAGTAGTGTCGTTCCATCTTATTCTTTCCCAAAGCGGACTATTTCCAGAACTAAATTCAATGGCACTAGAACGAATTGAACCCTCAGTGAAATTTGGGAAAATTTGTGCGGCCATAATAATGGAACCATTAAATGGAGTGGTGGTAATTGAGGGGTTAGTACTAAAATTACTCAAAGTAGACCAGGTCGAGCCGTTCCAGCGACTGGTGTCGTAACGATCTGGATTTGAGGCATCATCAAGCGTATAGGTATGAATGGTACCATCACCACCCCGCACACTCTGCATATAAAATCCGTCGTTCATAGAACTCAAGTCGTTTTCCACTGAGAATGATGAGCTAGCATAACTGTATGTTTGATACCTAGATAGAACACCGTCCGAATATGATACTAGTAGATCGCCATCAGTACCCAAGGATGTCTGATATTCACAATCAACACCCCGACCATTTATATCGTTGTTGTTTTGATCAATTTCTGTGGTTGTGTTCCAAGCTGATCCACTCCACAAAATAACTCCGATATCATTATCAGCATCAACATAGCATAAAGCCATTTTGTCAGTACCAACATCTCGTTTAAGTGACGCCCAGTAAAAGTTATCCCCTACGGCTGTGGCAGTAGCCGTGGTCCAAGACGAACCATTCCAGGCTGACCAGAGGAAACTATTATTAGCATTATTGGAAGTGACCACTACAGCCTGACCACCAGATTCCTCATAATTAACCGCCATACCTTCGTAGGTATTGTTAGCAATATCACCAAATGCAGTTGAGTTTCCCCAACTTGAACCACTCCAGACTAATGCTTCGAAATCAGTAGTACTAGAATTAGTATGTCTAAATAGTGCCACAATTTCATCTGAGGTTGGGTCAGAAGAAAGTTGCACCCACTCACAGTCATTAGTATTAGCCAAGTCAATCGTAGTCGTCGCCGACCAACTCGATCCATTCCACACGCTATACTGCGCATCAACACCCGCACAGGCCACCGCTACCAAATCACCCGAAGTTGTTTCATAACTTAAGTCAAAGCGACGCTTGGTGGCCTCAGTACTTTCTGTAAAAATTTCAAACTTATTACCCCAAGCTTCAGTTACCCCATTGTAGACTTGGACATTTATATCAAGGTCGGTACCCAGTGTTCCAAGAACATATTCTGGCCGAGTTGGTGCTGCTTTTAGACGAGTCCAGCGAATTTGGGCATCGACTGTTTCAGCTGACTCTGGAGCGCTCCAAGTTGTCCCATTCCAAAGTCGATACTGTGGTGACTGACCAGCACCTTCACCATAAACAGACATCACTTCACTGATGACTGAGGTAATTTGTGCCCCACCACTTGGTGTCTCAATATTAACGTTATCGTCAGTAGCAAATTGCTCTCCGGTAGTTTGGAACCAGGTAGCAGTCAACGAGGCAGTATCAACTGTAAAGCTCTGTGGAGTATTATATTCAGACCAAATATTGCTATCACCTATGTCAGGGTCACGAGCCCTAACTCGCCACCAATAGGTTACACCACTAGTCAGAGCTGACTGAACGGTATATTGAATCGTGTCACCAGAGGCGTAAGGCGAGGTGTCTGCACCATTTGTCACGTCTGCAAATCCACTATCTACCCCAGATAGATAGGTCGATGAAGAAGTAAAGTTGTAGGAAGTGGAAATTTGGACTTCATATTGCAAATTATCGCTTTGCGGATCAGTAGTAAAGAAAGTCAGTTGCGGAAGAGTAGAACTAATCTTGGCATTATCAAATGGTTGTAATAAAGTTGGAATGTCTATCGTCTCTCCCCACTCAACTTTCCAATCCAACAATCGTGGCAAAGATGGTGTCCCCGATAGAGCGGCCGTGATTCTAATTTGATTATAAGTGGTGGTATTGAGTCCAATTAAAGATACTGGTGAAGTGGTAAATCCAGCAGAGTTACCTGAGAGAGCGCTATCAGGAATCAAGGCCCAAACATCTCCACCAGTGTTGTACTCAATGTGGTAACGAATTGAACCCGATGTAACATTATGGGTAAAGCTAAATTGACCCCAAGCGTTACCGGTATCTCGATCATCATAATCGATAGCGGTACTGGTGACGGTAGCATTGGTAAAAGAAGTTAAAATTCCCACATCATTAGTACTAGTACTTATTACTGCATCCAGTAAATTATTAGTATTGAACTGTTCACCGGTAGTTTGTAACCAGGTAGTAATTGAAGTACTAGCAACAGTAAAACTAAAAGGGGTAGACCAGTCT
The DNA here is from genome assembly GCA_041736805.1 of Minisyncoccia bacterium. GTDB lineage: Bacteria > Patescibacteriota > Minisyncoccia > Phycocordibacterales > UBA918 > OLB19. The sequence goes on along the minus strand of JBGSSW010000004.1, from coordinate 23,744 downwards.
CCGTAAGCCCCTGAGCCATTATCATCTTTGGCCCGGACTCGCCAATAATAGGTACCATTACTAAGTGTGGCGTTGGGAATAAATTGAATAGTGTTTCCAGTAGTATAGATTCCGCGTTCAGAAGGATTGGATAAATTGGTAAACAATGAAAAGTTGGCGTTGGATTCACGACCTACTGTAACTGAGCCAAAATCATAATTGTTATCAATCTCAATTTGATAGGAGACGTCATCACTAAGGGCATCATCGGTATAAAATTCAAACACTGGGGCGGTTGAAGATGATTGTTCGTTGTCAAAAGGGGCTAACAAAGTCGGAGCAGGTGGTGGTGAATTTGTTATCAGTTTAGGATAGCGAGTATAGGTATTGAGAGTTGAGCCATCATCATAGACCATTCGAAAACAATATTCGGTATTAGGTACTCCTCCATAATTTTGCAGCACAAAATCCCATTCAGCGTCATTACCAACGACAATAGTATTTAAGTTTAAAGACGTTGGATTTCTTTCCTCATAGGTTTCTGCATAATCAGAACCTGTCAAAATAGTACTAGGTAAAGTACGACCATCACCAATAAGTTCCTCAGCCGAAATTGCATAAAAACCAGTAGGGTTTGATTGATTGGTTCTTTCAGTTCTTATCCAGCCGGCCGAACGTGCCACTGAAGCGATACGATATTCGTCAATCCGTCCGTCATGATGATTACCACCACTAGGATTATCACTACCAAGCGAGAAGCCAGTAAGAGTGACATTAGGGTCGTCCGAGCTAGTTGAGCTGGCGATGACCGATCCATCGAGATAGATACCCATAAAAGCGCCGGAACCACCTTGTGATACCAAGCCAATATGCGTCCATTTGTTACGGTAGGCTGAATAACTTGTGTTCACACGACCGCCGGCTCCACAACAGGTACCATAATCCCAATAAATAGTTGCATCACTCCATGGCGCATGCGTCGCTAGTCGTTCATTACCCGATGCGGTGAAGCCAAATAAATTTGAAGTCTTGGTTTCTGCCGTAGTGACATTATTCCAAGCAGTGACAGTGACTGTATTTGAACCATTTTGCCACGCCCAAGTTGCGTTGGTTAATCGATCATTTATACCATCAAAGTCAACGCCATTCCCCATCACACTAGTTGTACTTTGAGATGCCGCCATCCCACCATTAGTCGTCAAGGTACGACCATTGACAGTACTATCAGTCATGTTACTCGCTGGACTAGTTTCAAGATGGTAGACCGCTTCGTAACCGTTAGTCCAAACATTATTACGTCCATAAGTAGCAGTCACAGCATACCCAGAAGCGGCTGGATTATCATAATAGATATAGAAATCAGTATCCGTTGTCGAAGCAAGGGTCCCTTTAAAATGTAATTCCCCCTTTTTTGTAGCTATATTAATTGACACTAACTCATAGGGGACTTCGGTAATACCGTCAGCATTAGTAATACGGATGTCATCTCCATCACTCTGTACCTTGGCAAAGAAACTGTCGGGTAAATCGTCAAGATTAACATAGACCGGAAAATTTGTTTGGGCCCCAGTTACGAGAGTTCCTTCAACTGTAATCTTAAGCCTTCGTACCCATGAGGAACTCAACCAATCACTACCGACAATAGCATTATCATAACCACGCCAGAGTGCAGAAGTACTGGCTGGCGCACCGACATCGGTCCATGAAAGCAGAGGTGTGCAGGTTTGCCCGGCGGCATACTGGAGTTTGAAAGCTTTAGTGGTTGAGGCTAGATCTATATTTAGTCCCTGTAGCGACATTCGTAATCGGACAACGTCATTTATATTAACTGCCTCACTGGCACTCATGTCAGTATTTAATTGCAAGTCCGTCACGCCAACTGGCCAAGGGTCGGTCGGTGTCAAGAAACTTCCGTTTGCATACCAGCGATAGTTATTTTGCACCAGTTTTGCTTCACGTTGCCAAGTAACTGACCAGTCATCAAGACTTGCACTTTGTGAGCCTAAAGTGGTAATACTAGCCTCAAGACAAATCTGACTATAAGTTGTAGTGGATAATCCAGAAATATTAAGCGTCGAACTTCCCACATCAAACCCTGCCGCATTTCCTGGAAGGGCTCCGTTAGGGATATAAGTATCACAAGCAGTAGTACTAGAATACTTAAGTTTTACCTTTACATCGGTGCCAAATGGTTCAGTCGTGGAGAAACTTAAATCACCCCAGGTTGTTCGGTTTGGTACAAAAGAAAAACTAATCGGCTGAGTGGTAACGACACCTTGAGTAAATTGAAAGCGTTTAGCTGCCATCTCATAAGTTTCATAGGGAGCAGCAATAATTGATGAAGGATTTGGAACAACTGATTGTTTGGTAGACCAACTAGTACCATTAAAATAACTCGATTCAATTTCATCTCCAGTAACAGCATCATCATGAGACACCATGACAATAGTACCGTCACCAGCTCGCTCAGTCTGTACCCAGAAAGAGTCTTCAATACCAGTAATTGTCTGTTCAGTCACCGGCCAGGTACCACTATAAGGTTGATAACGCGTATTAACAGTATCCGAATAAGTAATGAAAAGATTGTCATCACGTCCAGCTACTGTCTCAAATTCACAGTCTATTGGTCGACCAGTATTTGAATTTGGTGTCAACTCAATTTCTTGAAACGTTTGCCAACCACCACCATTCCACTGTAATACTCCAGCATCAGTATCCTCATCGACATAACAGAGTGCCATATCATCAGTATCAGTATCGGCTGACAAGTGTCCGAACTCAAAGTCATTACCAAGTGGTTGGGTCGCGTTAGTGGCAAATATAGTACCGTCCCAAACAGTGTAGGCAATATTGGGATTAGTACCATTCGTGACCGCCACAACTGCTTGCTGACCTGAGGCTTCATAGGCCAGACCAATTCCGGCCCGATCAAGCTGACCAGCCTGGACGGAACCAAGTACACGATTGGCGATCCAAGAGCCGCCATTCCAAACTAAAGCTTCGTAATCACTACCAGCTGTCAAACCACTATCACGAATCACTAAAATCATTTCGTCCGAAGCTGGATCAGAAGCAATTTCCAAGTAGCTACAATTATCAGATAAGCTGACCGATATTGTTGAAGTTGCTGACCAACTAGTACCATTCCAAATACGATACACTGGAGCAGCTCCACTGTCACATGATACCGCCATCGCGTCCCCAGAAAGACTCTCATAACCGATGGCAATTCCCTTGTGATTTCGATTATTAACTGCATTGGTAAGGAGAGTTTGATTACCCCATGACGTCGTGGTGCTGTTATAGACTTGCGCATAAGCTGAATTACTTTGATCGATAGTTAGCATGACATATTCATTTCGAGTAACACCCGCTGCGGTACGAACCCAATTTATTGTACCTCCGACAGCTTGAGCATCGAATTGAGTTCCCCATGAAGTGCCGTTCCATAGTCGATAGCGAGGTACTGTACTAGTAGCATCGCCATAAGCAATTAATATTTCAGAATTAGCTCCCGAATCAACTTGAATACGGTCATCACCAGAAGACACTGCTCCAACCAAGGTATTGGTGTTTAGTTGCCCAGTGTATGTTTGGTACCAGTTTGGCACCGTCGCCGCTAGGTTGACCGTCAAACTCTGGGTAGTCGACCAATCACCAAAGCCATTAGACCCGGTAACATCTTTAGCACGCACTCTCCAATAGTAAGTAAGTAGATCAGTCAGAGCGTCTGCTGACTGTAGTTGGAAGCGAATTTTATTAGTTTCAATAAACGGTGAGGTATCACTTGATGAAGCCGCATTTGAAAAAGCAGCATCTACTCCTGAGGTACGAACCACCGACGCCGTGAAGTCTGAGGTGGTAGAGATTGAAAATTCGTATTGTAGGTCGGAGGTCCCATCAGGATCACTACTTTGAAACTCAAAAGCGGGTGTCGTCGAAGCAAAACGAATATTATCAAATGGAGTATTAAACATGGTCGGAGCAATTGGACGTTCATTGAGAGCCGCCTTTTTGGCAATCGTTAAAATAGCCGGAACAGCATCATCAACCGTTTGATTAGTTGCCTCTTCTTCCACTCGCACTCTTACCACTTGGCCGGCAGTGATACCTTCTAGTAAGTACACAATTGCACCCGATGAATTATTGTGTGCTCCGGTGTTACGCATCAAGTGAGATTTGGTCTGAGCACCAACCACTGCCACTCCGTCAACCTCAAAAGTTACCCGGACGTTTGTATAAGCCCCAGCTGAAGTCAGTGCATCATTATATGTAATCAGATAATCTCCACCTTCATTTATTGTTATATCGGAAGAGGTTGATGTCGTTGAATGAGTGAAGGTGACAGAGTCATAGGCTACTCGATTTGTCCACAAAACAGATTGTTGCGCTGCTGGACTCCAGTCGTTTGGAGTAGCGCCAGAAACTGTTGTTCCAGTCAGAACAATAATGTCATCACTTGGTATCGGTTCAATATAAATTGAACCGACAAATCCAGCTGGCACAGTGGTCGTACCGGCACTGGCCTCTTGCTCTGTCGTGACAGTCAGTACTTGATTTGTCGTTGTCGAAGTCACAATTCCCGACCAATGAATTGACGAATTAAAATCATTAGATAAAGCAATAACATTACCCCAAGAAAAACCTTGCGACATCACTCCGCCCGAAACTTGTGTGCCATCTAATAAAACTCGACCAAGGACGTTCATCGCTACTGTATTACCATTATAGGTTTCCAATGGCACGCTGACATGCACCATGTAAGTACCCGGGTTACTAATAATAATATTTTCCGGATTGACTGAATCAGAATGCACAAAGCCGCTATCCTGCCGTGTCTCTGTCCAAGTCAGAGCTGACGCTGTGGAAAGATTTAAACTAGTAGAAGCTACTGTACTAGTCGCAGTTGCCGCAAACACAGTAGCGGAAGAAGAAATGTATTCAATATACATAGCAGCTTGCCCAGTGACGTTAACTGTGTCTGCTCCAGAAAGTGAAGTTAGATCAGTCACAAATACTTCCACATAATCATTAGGTGATACGTTGGTAAGTAAAAAGGTGGCGTGGGATGATGACTCAGAATGATTATTACCACTGTTACCTCTTATAAATCCACTACGACCCAAACCTTGTGGTACAGCTACTCCGTTAACTCTTACTTCGATTCCAATTCTGGTAAATACATTGTTTGCATCGACTCGTTCTTGAGGTAAAGTGACTGAGATAAAATAGTCACCCGCCTGCCTAAGTGTTACTTGATGTGAATTACTTGAAGTTGAATGTGTGAAATAGTAATTATCAACCGAACTGGTTGACCACTGCATTGGACTCAATACCGCATTTAAATTTGTGCCGGAAACAGTCCGCGTTCCTTCAAACCAACCAATATTATTTAAAGCGTCAGAAGCAATCTGCCATTGGCGTAGTTCACTAAAACCATCCATATCCAGTGGCCCAAGCAAATACATATAAGGGCTAATATCAGGTGCGTCAAAGCGATAGCTCAGATTTAATTTTTCACCTTCCTTTAGAGTAACGTCTTTCCAGGTGATTAAAGTATATTCAGGCAAACTACTGATAACCGCTCCTTCAAGATTTTCAATAATGAAGCCCCGCGGAACCTTTTCATTGATGTCTCCAGTAAAATCACGATAAGCAGTAATATTGAGATTGACACTATATGGTGATGGAGGATAGATACGAGTCGGAGCCGTTCTCTCAATATCAAAGGGGATATAGTCACGTACTTCAAAATTTTCTTCAATCTTATGGACTACTTCACCAGCTTTATTTTTGTGTTGCAGTTGAATTTTATAAAGACCCCATTCACCAGTATCAGAAAAACTAGCTAAATAATCAGGAATATCAGTCACATTATTTTTATCGCAACTCCCAGATTGTTCAACTGGGACTTCAAAAAATTCATTTTTAGGATTGATAATCTTCAATTCCAAAATAGCATCACAGATAGTATCGCCTCTATCAGTCAAAGCCGCGAGGTTAAGCTTTACTTCCTCATTTGGGAAGTACATGCTCTTTTTGGTATTGACGGCCAAAACTCCCCAATAGAATTCAAACTCATCAATGAAAACACTTTCATTTTCACTTACAGTGACCTTAATCTTGTACTTACCTGGAACTAACTTTTGTGGATTTTTTTGAAATTGAATTGTCCAAGTCTTATCGTTTTGGTACAAGACATTTATCGGCAAATGGATTTCTACTCCGGTGTTATCAATCAAATTCACTTTACTGACACTATATTCATTTTCACTAAAAATAGCTGTAAGGATCTTTTTAAAGAAACCTTCTTGTGGTGAGTAACTCAAAGTAAATGAAGGTAATTCATTTATAGTTAAGTCTAAACCAGAATTATTTAGCTCGTGGAATTTTGGCTTCTCAAGATCTCTTGAATAATCTAGTGATTCATCTAAGTAATTTGGATCAGTTTCTTCATAAAATAAAGCTGAGTTTACCTCTAACCACAGACTTTCAATATAAGCTTTTTCCAATAGCTCAATGTCTCCTTGATAAGAAACGCGTACTTGTAGTAATGAAAGCTGACTCTGGTGCGAAGGTCTTTCCAATGAAATTAAATAATAACCACCATTAATACTATTTGAAGCCTCATCTTCAATATCAATAGTTGAGGCAGTTAACCAAGGACTATCTTCAGTATACTTGTATTCAATTACAAACCTTTGTGGGCCAGAAGAACTTTGTGATAGAGTACTGGCGGCCAAAGAAAGTCGTAGTTGAGCGGATGTAAGGAAATTACCTGATTCAAATTCAGGGATAGTAAATCCTGAAAAAATGGCGCTGTACATTTTACATTTTTCGACTCCAGCGCAAACGTCGTCTACACTCGTAGTAATTTTATTAATTTCTTCTTCTGTAATTTCTTCCTGTGGCGGCTCAATTATCGATTCTTCTACAGCTTCTTCTGAAGAAGCAATATCGATATCAATAACTTCGTTAGTTACGGCTTCACTGATTTCTTCCTGTGGCGGCTCGATTATCGATTCTTCAGCAGTTGATACCTGAGTTGTAATAATTTCTTGTACCAGAGGATATATTTTGTTAGAAGAAGGTAAAGCACCCAAGAAAAAATTTGAATTTGATTTAAAGGCAGACTCCTCAACTATTGGAGCTAATTCTGGTGTTGATTCAGTGTCATCCTGAATCTCTGAGTCAACAGTATTTGGAACTATAAGTGGTTCTGTCTCATAGTTCTGAAAGTCAACACTTTCAGAAACGTTTTCTTCTCTAGGTTTAATATCAAGAGTTGGTCCAAGCTGTTCTATAGGTATGTCTTGCGAGTCTTGAATATTTACATCAACGGACTCATCTTTAACCACTGAAGAACTTGCAGTTTTGGTTTCTAAATTACTCTTAACTACAGAAGTTTCTTGTGCAGTTAAATATTCTAGTGAGGGTGAATCAATGTAAGCAGAATTTATAACAGAAAAGTCTTGATACAAAGATTCATTTGAAATATCACTCAGTAGTGAATTACCAAGATTACTCCAAGTGTCAGAAACTACAGTGTCCGGTACTACAACAATCTGTTGCGGTATCACAACTGTTCTATCAATAGTGGCATAAACATACACCCCCAAAAATAAACTGAGGACAGCCAGAAACCACAACGTTGTTTTTTGTAAAAAAGCCTTTAAATACATTACATAGCAACCCTTCTGGTCTTTTGCAGACAGAATTGGGCCAATTTTATTATACCGCGTCCCTCTATCGAGAAACGCGGCATAAATATTTTTTTGGGGATTGCTTCTTCTTTTTACTTCAAAATTGCCTTTACATCATTGATTTCCTTTTCAATCAAGGTCTCAGAAACTTCGAGAGCTTGGTTGAGGCCTTCCACAGCATCTCTTTCGCCTTTAGAAAGTCTTTTACGCTTGGTAATCATGTTGACCTGATCATAAATTTCATCACGTAAAGCTGAGAAAATTTTCTCCATTTGATCTTGTACCTCTCTTGTCTCTCGTCTTAGTTTTTCCTCCTTAATCTTTAGTTGTTTCTTTTCGTACCAAATGTAAATAATCATCAGTATCTGAGTTACAAGTAGGAAGATAATAAAAATATTTCCAGCAGTGAAAAAATCTAAGAAAGATTTTTCCTCAAGTACTTCGATTGGTTTAATCCAACCTGCAGTTATGAGCACAGCTTTTGTACTCTCTCTAATATTTCCAGCTTTGTCATGAGCTACTACTTTTACCGTGTAGGTACCATCCTCTAATTCGCCCAGCAGATATCCCAATTTTGCCTCATCCGGAGTAACTCTAAAGGGTTCCTTGTCGGCAATGGTTAATTCGTAATAGTCAATTCCAGAAGTACCATCCTTGGCTTCAAAAGTAATTAGTGGAAAAGATGAAGGAGTACTTCCAGTTCTAACTTCAATTGCAAAGGCTTCTGGGGCTGTAGTGTCAATCTGTAATTTACGGTTTAAAGTTACTCCCCAATCAACTTGATTTTTAAACCTTATGCTTAAATATTGAATACCATCAGTGACTAACTCCTTTGTAATTCTAAACTCATCAATTGGTGGCTCAAGAATAGAGTCTGGATTTAAATTAGGTACGTTATCACTTGACGTTGCTAATTCAATTGCGACGGCGTTAACATCAAATGGCAAAGTCCAACTAAACACTCCTTCAGTCGTGTTGTACCAAATTTCAGGGTCTAGAAAGGCTGGTGAACCAATTTCAGGCGCTCGGGGAGGATCACCAAAAATTAAAGCCTCCTCTTTATCTTCTGGCTTAGTAGTAGGAGTTGGGGTAGGAGTTGGTGTTGGTGTTGGTGTAGGGGTTGGTGTTGAGGCGGCAGAAATGGTGAAGTTGGCTGAAGCAGAAGTCTTGTACACATCCGTGCCCAAACCATCATTTAAAAGAACTGAAGCATTGGTAAATGACACCGATGCCGGACCTTCTTTAACTGCTCTCCAAGTAACTGAGAACATGGAAGAATCGGCTGTAAAAGGCTTTTGACTTCCGCCGCCAAAAGTAACGGTCCCAGCTGTATTTGAAAAGGTTGGTTCTACTGTCCAGAGTGAGAAGGCGGAGCCATCTTTACTAACACTAACAACAGAGAGTAGCGCTGGGTCGTACTTAAGAGTTGCCTCAGCAGCGTTAATACTTTGTCCAGCTGGTTGTACTCGAATTGCGGTGGTAAATGTCTGACCAGCACTGTAGGAGCCAGTAGTTGGACTAACTTGTAAGGTAGCTGCTTCCGCAAAAAAATAAGAGACTAGGAATAGTAGCGAAACCAAAGAAACGCCCAGTGTCTTTAGCGTAGAAATATTTTTTACTAATATAATTTTAAACATACTTACAAAGAACTATTTATCTGTATCTGGTTGTCGTTTTTCTTGTTTTACTTTTAAACGAACTCTTTCTTTTTCTGAAGCCTTTAATAAGGGTAACATGAGGATTAAGACTCCATTTTTTATTTTAGCTTCTGCTTTTTCAATTTCTACACTTTCAGGAAGGATGATCCTTCTATAGAAATCGCCCCAGATACACTCTGAAGCAAAGTAGGCTCCCTGTTCTTTTCGCTTTGGAAAGACGATATACTCGGGACGTATTCTTCGTCCTTCAATTAAGACAATGTCTGCATCTCCTTCGATTGAAACATTAACGTCATTCATATCTGCTCCGGCTGCCTGAGCATATATAACAATCATGTTTTCGGTTTGGAAAACGTCGACGTCTAGTTGAGCCACTTTATCCACCGCCGTCTCTTCAGCGTCTGACTGCAAAGAAGATTGCCCAGAACGAACTCCACGATTTTTTAATCTCTGTAGAAAGGACATACATATGTATTATAGTATTTTTTTGTTTGTTTTTGTCACGTTACCCACAACCAACTGTGGAGTAAATACTTTTCAAACTGAGTTTAATTATTTAGGCAATTTAATGACAACTGGAAAATTAGTACCGAACCCGACAGCTCTTAAAAAGAATTATTAAGAGTCACGATAGCTAAAGCTAAGTGGAGTTACTATATTTTCTACCCAGTCCAGTTACAAATGAAGTAAGAAGCGTAGCGACTATACTGAATTTGGTTCCGAATTCGACCTTCCCTAGGGAGAATTCCTGGAACTCGCAGTGACTAAGCTAAGTAAAAACAATATTTCTTACCCAGTCCAGTTAAACAACAATATAGAAAAGTCAGTCAAATTTACTCTTGTGTCCCCATTGATATCAGCCGAAGGGTCTGAAGTACCTCCATCACTATTCCACCAGAAAAGTAAAATCGAAAAGTCAGTTAAGTTTACCTTTCCATCTCGATTTAAATCAGCATTGATTTGGCGAATAGCAGCTTCTCCAACACCATAATATGTATAGTTTGAAAAATTAGTAGACAATCCATCTGTTTGCGCAGCCTTAACTCGTACCTTGTACGTTCCGACCGAAAATCCAGTTGTATTCATAGTAGTTGTCCAAACGCCATTACTATCTGAAGTAGCTGTTAGAGTTTGCTTTGAAGCTGCCGTCTTATCTTTTTCACTTTCTATAGTCACGGTGGCATTTGGAATTGTTGTTCCGCTAAAAGTAGCTATCCCACCTGGAGTGACGGGGTCAGGAGTAACTTTTACGGTCGGAGATAAATTTATATTTGATAAAGCTGAGGTACGTGCTCCAATCACTGTAAATGATGTGCTGAAGGTCGTTGACCTTAATTTCTGAGTATCGATGGCGTATATTCCGAAGTTGTATGCTCCTCTAGCAATTTGTTCGACAGTAATAGAATACTTTCCTTGGCCATCAGCGCTTGCATTTTCAGACGCCTTACCATCGACCAAAACATAAACAGTTGCCCTTGGAGAAGCATATCCACTAATAACTACTCGCCCATCACCACTGCGGTAAGGCGCATCTGTGTTTTCAAAACCACCACCGGCTGTACTACCGGTTGAGCCTCCGGTTCCACCGCCACCTCCACCGCCAGAACCCCCGCCTCCGGAAGTACCTCCTGTGGTTGGAGCTACACCGTCAGATTCTCCTGTTTGACCACCCCCGCCTCCACCATCTCCACCACCACTATTACCTGTACCGGTACCATCACCATCTATACTTCCTTCTGTATTTGATTCGCCTGTTGGAATAGCGCTAACTGCAAATTGAATTAGATAATCGTCGATGTTGAAGTTTCCTTCATCATCTATACAGCGAACGTAAAAATTTTGAACTGAATCAGGCGTTACAGATACTACAACAGTATGATAAACGAGTCCGGTACCAGTAAAAGTATTGGTCATAGCAGCATAACTAGTTCCTGGGGCAATATCGTATTTACAAATTGCAAACTCATCAGTTTCAAGAAAAAGTTCAACGCTCAGAGTAACCCCAGTCACTGTTGAACTAGGGGCACCGTTAAAACGAAATGGTGGAATCTCTTCAGTTGTATCAACGGGACCAATTCCAACTGTATCAACAATTGCTATCGAAAAAGCAGCGTCTGCTACTAAGGTGCCGTCATAGATTTCTACTAAAAACTTCTTCGTTCCGGTGGCTGAATCATTAATAATTGGTTTAATATCCGCTTCAACAGTTGTGGTTCCGGTTGAAGTACTAAACGTCTCACTAAAAACTAAAGACTTTGATGAATTGTTACCCACTCTAATTTCCAAATTAGAGCCAGAGTTTAATCCAGTAGTGGAATTCAAAGTATATCTAATCATTCCGGGTAAACCTGAAGTGACTTCAACCAAATCCGTCGTTGGTCCCAAGACATTAGAACTAATCCTTGGTACTCCATTTACATACAACTCGACATTTCGCTCGGCTGCAAAATTAGTAGAGCTAGCAATTTCAAAACCTACCGGTGGGGTTATTTCAATGTAGCCTCCCGGAGAAACATCAGTTCCAATTTTGAAGGCAAAAGTATGGTTTGAGTTAGCAGCTGGAGTAGAGTTAGAAATGGTATCTTTATATTGGGTAATATTACGAGCAAAGGTATGATCAAGGGAAAGTAAAAAGACTATGAAAATCACAACCGTCGAAGTTGCCAGAAAAAAAGCCCAGGCTTTTGCCACTAAATTCATCTTTATTATTATACCTTGTACAGGCAAGTTTTTTTATGAACTCGTGAACAACTTAATTAATGTGAAATAAAACCGCCGGCTTGATGCACCCACAATTTCGTATGTAAATCATTATTTTCTATTAATGAGTTATGATTTCCGTCTTCAAGGATTTTTTGCGAATTTTTGGGACAAAGAAATTTCTAATAACAGGATTATTATTAGACGTATTTTGAGTTACTCACTATAACAGACAATATAAAACCTAACGCTTATTATTTGACGCAACGAAAACCAACTCCTGTTCCAGTGAAATTTGGTGAAGTATAAGCGTGTGCGGTATAAACCCCAGCATCTGTTTTGCTACTGAAAAAACCGCCCCTAATCATGGCAAAGGCTCCATTTGGATTTGACCAAAAGTAGTCGTCTTTCCTTTCTTGATTGCTTTCATCTAGTGTTGTCACTGTTGCCACTCCCCCATTATCAGCCTGAACGACATACCCGGTGTCGGGTAATTTTCTACCTTCATAAATTCCATCAAAAACATCGTCACTGACCCATTCCCAAACATTTCCAACCCCATTTCTGACTCCAGCTGCCGAGACACAGTTTGGAAAGCCACTTCCTAATGAAGCTTCCCCACTATTAATATTACATTTAGACTCATCTGTACCTAGAGTAAATTGATACCATTCACTTGCATTGGGTAATCTTTTTCCGACCCTGGTACACATAGTAGAGGCTTGCTCTCTATCTATAAAACGCCACGGCGGCTGTTCATCTGCGTTGATAATATGACAATCCGGATTAGAAATATTTACTTGGGTATCAATAGAATTCTCTGGCCTCGTAATTAAACACTTCTTATCTGGAGCCATCTCGAACTCATCCACACAAGAAAAGGTCAAGGCAGCGGGTACGAACACCATTCCATCTGGACAAACGTTACTTTCAAACCCCACTAGTTGCGCTAAAAATGTTCCGCTTTTTCCCGAGAGACTGTCTGATGCATCAATAGCCAAGGTGGTCAAAATAATTGCCACCACAATCACTCCAGCTATTTTAAGCGTTCTCATTTCTCAATTGTAACTTATTTATATTTTATTTAGTCGTTCGCTTTACACATCGAAAACCAATGGCCGCACTGGCGAAGTCTTGGCTGGTTTTTGCGTAAGTAGAGTAAATGCCACCGTCTTGACGACTACCATAGTAGCCGCCCTTTAAAATTGAAAAATTGCCATTTTCTTCAACCCAAAAATAATCATTATTATAGACAGGATTTGGAGTACTAGTAGTATTTTGAGCAACACCATCAACATCTATCATGTTCACATATCCTTCAGGAGGTAATTCTCTGTCATTATATTTATTACCTACTACTTCATCCGCAACAATCTCCCAAACGTTACCAATCATGTCAAAGGCACCAACACCTGAGAGACATTTTTCTGACGTACCAGTTTTTCTATTTGCGCCATTCAAATTACAAATCTCTTGATTGTCTGGTGTGCCAACAGAAGCTTGATACCACTCTTTGGCAGTGGGTAAACTTTTTTGTACTTTAGCACAAAGCTGCTCTGCTTGCGGCTTAGCTAAAAAAGTCCAAGGTAGTTGGTTTGAGACTGAAATAGGAAAGCATTCTCCGGCGGCAATGTTGTGAGTAGTTTCGACAATACTCGCTGGATTTGGAAAAATACAATCAGTGCTAGGACTAGCTTCATACTTATCAATACAGAAACTATTATCTATTCCCTCTACCAAAATCATATCCTTTTCACAACCTTCTTTCGCAATTTTTTTGGCAAAGATACTTAAAGCTGTCTGTGACCCACTTAAAGTATCAGTGGCGTCAATAGTAAAGCTAGTTAGCAAAACCACACCAACAGCAACAAACAAAAACCGCAAACTATTTTTTAGTTTTTTGTTCATATGTTCATACTTTATCTTAAGTATAACTTATGCAAAATAAACATTTATCAGAAAAGTTTATAACCTAAATATCTTTTACACATCTAAACCCTACCCCAGCTGAAGCAAAATCTAAGGCGACTGACATATTTTGAGAAAAAGTCCCTCCGTCCTTACCACTACCATAGAAACCTCCCCGCAGAATTCCTCGCACTCCACTATTACTAACCCAAGCATAGTCGTCACCAAAGCTCGAATTGGCTTGATCATTTGTATTTGTGACAATACCATTTCCGTCAACCAAATCTACATAACCAGACACAGGTAATGCTCGCCCAGCATAATTACCATCCGAAATTGTTTCGTCCATCCATTCCCAAACATTGCCAACCATGTCGTATACACCAGTGGGTGTAACACAGTTTTCTGAACCCCCAGTGACCGAGACTTCACTTACTGCATTATCTAAACATTCTTTGATACTTTCATTACTCATAGCAAGTGCAACTTTATACCATTCTTCATTTGTGGGAAGCCTCTTTCCCGCTCTAGCGCACAATTGCTTGGCGTCGGTATATGTCACAAAGCGCCAAGGTTCAACTCTCGAACTCGAAACAGGACTGCAAGAACCGACCGTAATGTTGGTTTGGGTTTCTAGGGAATTTTTGATTTCAGAATAAACACAATTTTCTGCAGGACTAGCTTCATAGACATCCATACAAATGTTGTGCGAGCCAAATAAAATCGGTACAGAGCCTTTGTCGCATATAGAGTCCGACTGGATAACAGATCCACTCAATCTTCCACTAATACCACGAAATTCATCACTCGCTTGGATAGCAATAGTAGAAATAACGATGGCTACAATCCCAATCACTGCGCCTTTAAGCCAATTCTGTTTTGTTTTCATTATATAGAATTGTTGGTCTTCTTTGCCTGAGGTAATCAAGGGCGTAATTTAGGACAATCAAAACCAGCAGAATGAATAATATTATACTTAATAAGAAGGTTGATTTATCAAAGGCTGGTTTTTGGTTATTGTCACGTACACTTACAGCGATTAACCTCTCTTTGGCTTCTAATTCAGATTCCAATTCAGTTATGCGGGCGGTTAGTTGATTAACTTCTGTCGGAGCCACTCCAACACTAACCCCAACTACGCTTGCCATATATCTCTGTGTCTGATCGGAAAGAGCAGAGGTTGAATCTACTAATAACCCACTATCAAAGACCAATAGAAGTGCGAAGACACAAATCAGAATTCGAAGCAAGCTATGATATACGGTTTTTTCAGTCGCTTTCAACATTAGTCAATTATAACACTAAGAGAATATAAGTAAGAGAATTATAAAGAATAGAGCACTTAAGGCTAACATTGAGATGAAAACCAAAAGGACTGGGAACTGGGCTTGTTTCCTGGTTCTGACCAAACGCCTAGTCGAACCAGAATTTGAATAAGCAATTTGGCGTTTAATGTAAATTTTTATGAACACAAATATTACTAGACATAAAACAGCAAAAACTATTACGGCTGGAAGAATAATATTCATTGGCAGAATCCAAAAAGAAACGGTACTGGAAATTGTGCTCATCTTACCTTCTGCTCCATAGACTACACTGAGTAGCGCCTCATACCGTCCAAAGCCAGGAGTCTCATCCTTCCATGTAATATTAAACAATCTAGTTCCATTTGAATCAAAATTTGATCCTGGCATCTTAGGCAAAACTCCTGCCTGTGATTCATTGAAGTTGAGCATTTCCACTCTTTTGCCAAACATATTTTTAATCTCTAGAGGTCCGGTTGGCTTTATGTAGGTATTACCTTCATTTTCAATCCTAATGTCAAAATCAACATTAGTTGAACCGTAGATATATTTTGAAGTTGAAAATTGCCTAATTCTAGCTGCTTCCAAAGTATCGCCAGCAATTCTAAAGTGGATTAAATGAGCTACCTCATAACCAATACTAGCCCCAGATTCACGTAGTTTAGGAGGTTCAACCGAAACAATGATACTGCCAAAGTGACTACCTGGTGAAACATTATCAGGAACAGTTACAACGTATGAAACATCACTTTGTTCCCCAGCTGCCACAAATATTTCACTTTTATCCAGAGTAATCCAATCACTGATTTCAAAGCCATTTTCATCAGAAGAGGGGTCTGAAAAAATTGGCACTCCACCATCTTTTACTCCCAAAATATTTCTTTTAGTCAAAAAGTAAAGCTGGTCTTTATCGCTTAAATTAGATACTTTTATTGAGAGTTGCAGAATTTGTCCTGGCACGAGTTGTTCCTTAGGGTCAGTGGTAGCAGGAATAATTCCCACTCCAGCATTTCCTTGAGCGTTAGCAAAACTAATTTGAAATAGAAAAAGTATTAAAACAGAAAAAATAATAGAAAAACGTTGAAAAGATTTCAAATTTATGTGTGTATTCATATGTAAGATATAAATACCATCTTAACATCCTAGGTAACCAAAATATAAATTTATAAACATAAAATAAACAAAACCACGCAAAGCATGGTTTTGTTTATTCAACCGTTAGTTTTACAAACTAGAAAGTTGGTGTGGCTACATACATAAGTGTAGTAGTGTAGTCATCGGCCGCTTCCTGGAGTGGAGAGATTTGAACTCTGTATCCAATGGTAGCAGAACCGTAGTTTTGTGTCACTCCGTCAGCAGGATCATTGTGTGAGAAGATTAGTCTTGGAGTGGTACTTGCCGCGACCCACTTGTCCCCGCCACCTGAAGTGAACTCGCCTGCGTTAAGGTCAGAGTCATCAGAAGTAAGACCCCAATGTCCCCAAGTATTTTCAAGTAGGAGAGAATTGGATGGAGCAGACCACGCCACTGGTGAATTAACATATGTTCCATTACTGAATCCATCTATATCAGCTCCAGTTGAAGATAGTAAGTTACCATCTTGCTGTACTGTTACAACGAAGCCATTGGCTGCGTTTGTCTCAACTGTCAATTCTTGAGCAATTGTGTAAACTGTTCCAGCTGTCAAAACTCCAAACGGAATTTCTGTGGCAGTTGACGCTCCAGTACTTGTTGTAGCATTTACTGAAGTCGTAGTAGCAGTTCCAGCCACAACGAAATCGAAAGTTGTATTAACGATTGCCGATACTGTAACGTAATCCACGATAGCTACCCTTGTTCGACCTACATCAGCTGTAGTGTCTGCAACGGTAATCACAAATTCATATGATTGAATTGTGGCCGGATTTGTTACAACTCCGTCCGCTAATACAACAGTAATTACATCTGTTGATGAAGCGGCTACGTTATCGAAGGTAAGAGTTTGCGCACCGGCTGCAAAGTTTCCAATTGCAATTGGAGCTCCTCCATTTCGTCTAACAGTTAAGTTTCCAGACACAACTGTGTTCACTCCAGTGAAACCCGCTGGAAAAGTAATGACGTAGTCATCGCCTGGAAGCACAGTACTTCCGGTTGGGATTTCAAAACTGAAATTGTGAGCCGAAGTAACACTTGGACCTGAGTCTGATAATGTATCACTAACTTCAATGAGGTTAGCTGCTTGTGCGGTTGTGTAGACTCCGACTGACCAGAGGACTACTGCACACGCAACGAGCATCGCGACTACCCGGTGCGTAAAGCCAACGTTTGTTGGTATTACGAACATGTTTTTTATATTAAATTAATTAAATAACTTATTTTGTTTACTTTAAAAAGTTTACAAAATTGATGATTGAAGTTTCTGTGGAGAAGACGTGTGATAAATTTTTTGAAAAAGCTCAGCCAATTTGACACGTCACTTCAATCCTCTACCTTTTATTATACTTCCTTGTCAGACAAACTGTCTGATACATGATGTTGATAACTCTAAAGGATAGGGACTTAGTGTTTAAAAACTCTGTTATTTATAAGGTTTAATGGAGAGTATCTTAGACAACTTCGCTCAAGCCTATCAAGAACAAATGTCTGTCAGGAGTTCATTTTATCTAATTTGACTTAGGCTTTGACGACTTTTAACTCATTCCAATTAGTCGTATACGAAGGAGAAATTGATGACTTTCTGTCACTCCAATCAGCAGAACGTCCACGCAATCTCCCGAGTTGAATCATTGATTCACCGTGCTTTTGATTAAGTAAAAACAACATTTCCGACAGTTCATTAGTGGTATTACTTTTAGTCTCTTGTTCATTAAAAAGCGAAGGAGTTACTGACTGTGGAGAGACTAAATTACTGAGTACTACACCAGCCTTTTTATAAGGCACATCAGGCTTAAAAATACTCTCTAGCAAGCCTTTGGCAGCCTTCTGCAAGACAAATAAATCACGAGTCGGATTACTCAAAACTACTTCCTGACTGGCTCCTTGTAAGGCAAAATCACTATATCGCCCAGGTGAAATTGCTACTCTAAGGGTTTTAGTCAACAAATCCATCCATTCTAAATCTTTCACCACTTGATAAAGATGGTACATTACCGAGTCTTCAATGACAGAGTAACTTGAGGAAGTCTCATGAAACGAACGGGTGCTAGTAACGCTTTTTTGAATAGCTCGCTTAGAAACAACACCATAGGCCGGGACACCGAGTAGTTCTGAGCGAAGTCTCATCCCTTCCACCCCAAACAAACGAGACACTGAAGCAGATTCTAGAGCCAAGAAATCTGCTACTGATTTAAGGTTTAATTCACGGAAGTGTTTAGTTCGTTCACTTCCCACCCCCCAGAGTTCTGAAAGCTGGATTTCAGCCACATGACTCTGCCACTTACTCTCGTCCCAGATAGCAATACCATTTGTCTTTTTAGCAATAGTGTTTACATATTTAGCTCTTGTCTTTGAGGAAGAAATCCCGATTGAAACAGGGATGCCGACCAGGCTTTCCACTTTGTTCTTAAGGTCAAAAATTTTCTGCTCAAGGTTTTCTGAATCTATTGTAAAGAAACACTCGTCTACAGAGTACTGCTCTACCTCACCAATAGTAGCGACCACTACCTCAAAGACACGCCTGGAAATATCTCGGTAGAGAGCGAAGTGGGAGGAGAAACTAGTAGCTTTCATTTCCTGTAAAATGTCCTTTATTTGAAAGTAAGGGACACCCATGGGAATCCCTTTGTCCTTTATCTCTTTTGACCTAGCGACAATACAGCCATCATTACTAGAAAGTACCACTACTGGCTTATTTACCAAGTCCGGTCGAAATAGCCGTTCGCACGAAACAAAGAAATTATTACAATCTAATAGTCCGATGTATTTCATAGTTTGTGTTAAACTATTTTATCATGTCTCAAAATCAGTATTTCAGAGCCGGAACAGGTACTGTAATCTACAACGACAACCAAGAGATTGTGGTTTTTTCAAGATTTAACAATCCAGCCATCTGGCAATTTCAACAAGGCGGGATGGACGAAGGTGAAGTACTCGAAAACACTCTCTGGCGTGAACTGGTAGAGGAAACAGGATTATCTAAAGACGACTTTACAGAAGTAACTCCCTATGAGAACTGGACTCAATATGAATACCGTCCCGAGCTACGCCTAAAAAACCATGACCCAAATTGTATGGGCCAAGTACACAAATGGTACTTTCTCAAAATCAAACCCAATACAGAAATTAATCTAAATAATGCCGCCCATCAGGAATTTGCAGACTGGCGATGGACCACTTTTACAGACTTTCTCAGTCAACCCGATTCAATCAAGGGTAAGGTCTTCCAAGAATTAGCTAATTTCTTCACTAACCAAATCCTACCAACTTTTAAAAAGTAATAATTTAAAACTTCTACCTACTTATTAAAAGGAAATCAACTATAACTCTTCCTTAATAACATATTTTGAACATCCGCGGGGATTAAGGGCTAAATGAATCCGGCCAACATCGGAGCGTGTGAGAAATATGTTGTTAAGGAAGAGTTTTGAGGTACGAACAACCGACTGTAATTCTTAGAACAACTTCCAAATATCCTTATCTTCCTCTCCGTCAATTTTAAATAAAGCGACCCCTCTCAACTTGTACTTTTTAGCTAAATCTAACTTATCCTCGACAGCAGCCACGTCAGAATAAGAGGCAAAACGAACTTTTACTTCTTGTTTTGTGGTATCTGCAAAATATAGCGCTCTAGCGGCATTTTCAAAACCCTTTGGTGTGCCCTTGGGGACCGGTAAAATAGTCAGCCCCGCATAAACAGAACTTAGAGGAAAGTAACTAATGACAGCTTCCCCGCCAGCCGTGCGTCCTTCTTCTACTTTATATTCAATAGCCAACTCCTTAAGTCTGGGTAAATTAAGTGATCCAGCTAACTTGTAGTCACGATACCAATTTGGAGAGACCGAAACATCCCAAGCTCGTCCATAGGTCGGAATGCCTAAATAAACTTTTTCTTCAGGGAAATCCTTCAGAGCTAACTTGATTACTTTCTCTACCCAATCCTTATCTGCCACAGGCATGTAGGGTACTCCAGCCCGTTCGTTATTTAAAAGTAAATCCGCTCTTTGTTGGTCATAAGCCATTATCTCGATACGGTCGCAATACTTGGCAATCTCCTTATAATCATTGGCATATTCTAAAACATTGGGGATTGTTTTATAGAGAGATTCCGGCGGAGTCCTGGCTTCTATGGCACAAGTTAATATTTTGCTACCAAGTTTTTTATCTAACTCTTTTAGGAAAAGAGAGAAGTTGTCTTTCGTTTCAGCTAACTTTTGTTCGTAGTCTATGTTTACACCGCTATATTTTCCACTTCTTACTAAATCATATATTTCTTTAATATGGGCTGTTCTT
Organism: Minisyncoccia bacterium; assembly: GCA_041736805.1. Classification (GTDB taxonomy): domain Bacteria; phylum Patescibacteriota; class Minisyncoccia; order Phycocordibacterales; family UBA918; genus OLB19. Next base: position 3,065 of record JBGSSW010000004.1, on the reverse strand, counting down.
TTGCTTTTACTGCTCAGAACCTCATCGATTTGCTCACCATTAAACCAACTGATAGTGGGAATAATTTCAACCTCTTCTTTCTTGGCCTTTTTGAAGAGATTTTGCCACAAGCTATTCTTTACGTTAGTTTTACTGACAATCTTTCCTTTGGCATCAACTTCGTAAACAAAGGGGTAAATGGTATCTATTTTTTCCAGATTATCAATGGCACTCTCAACTCCCTTTTCTTCTTGCCACCAAGGGATCCAACCTGAGACTTTTGGTTCTGCTGCTTTTGCTAAACTTGGCGTCAAAAAAGTACAGCCAAAAGTAAGCGTCAAAATAAACATCAAGATTTTGAATTGTTGTTGGTGGGATTTTTGTGAAAACATAAAATAACTATCTATAATTCATATGACGTATTATAGACTGATTCCTTACCTTAAATCACCCGGACACTACCCACTACTACTCCCCAAATAAAACAATCGTCATTATCAGTCACAGTAATCGGTTGGTAACCATCCTGCTCAGAGACCAAAGTAGTGCCACTACTACTTATTAAAAGTCTTTTGACCACCATTTCACCATAAACAGCTGCCACTACAATCTTTCCAGAGGTAGGCAAAACTGAGCGGTCGATTACCAAAATATCACCCGAAAATATCTTCGCCCCTTCCATTGAATCCCCTTCGACCTTAACAAAAAAGGTGGCAGTAGGGTTTTCAATCAACAAATCATTTATATCTAATGATTTTTCCAACATGTCATCCCCCGGGGCTGGAAAACCAGCCGCCGGACGAGAGGCATAAAGATTATGTGTTTGTTTACCTCCTGCTAGACTTTCACTTATTGAAATCACTCTCAACCCTGGATTTTTTTTCATGACAGTTTAGAAAGTTTCCAGAGTTTGGTCGAAGGTAGAATCCGCAGCTACAACTACATTAGTGGTTAGTTGTTGATGTACGTAAAATAATCCACTCATCAACATCAGTAAACCAACTCCGTAGACTACTTGTAGGGGCCGATGGTAGTTGAGTCCGATAACAATTGAACATAGTAATAAGATAGATACAAAAAGACCTAGGGTAAGGTAGAGTGACTGTAACACTACACTAGGTCGAGTCATGAATCCAACTAGATTAACTTCGGGGGCCGTTGTACCACTTACTGATCCAACAATCGGTTCAAGTCCTGTACTGGTAGAATAGTGGGTTGAGAAAATCGATGTCTGCCCATCACCACTGTGAACTTCTGCCACTTCAATACCTTTTGTTCCAAAACCACCTATTTCTGTCTCCATCACCTCATTGTTATTTAAATTATCAACTAAAGTGTCTTCATCTACTTCCGCCTTTGCTAAATAAACAGATTCTGCCGACAATTCATTTACTGATTCAGTACTTACTTCTGGAACTGTTTCTAAGTTGATTTGTTCACTGACTAGCACTTCTGGCTCATTAAGAACCGAAAGCTCACTTTCTTCAATCTTTGCAATAACCTCAGCTACGGCTAAAGTTGAGGTTGGTAAATTATTATTGTTTTCAGTAACGACAGTAGACAATCTAGCTGTAGTTGGAGCAGGAAGTGGTTTAGCCGGAGTACCAAACATTTGCACCACAAAGACAGTTTCGTAGCCATCAAAAGTTCCTTTGGCGGTACCGACACCTATCTCAGTATAATTAGGGTTAACAATATTGGCTCTATGTGAAGGAGAATTCATCCAGGCTTCCACCACCGCACCAGAATCTTTAAAGTGTATAGCCAAGTTTTCTCCAGCGTGCGCATAGGTATATGAAACCTTATCGAACCAAAACCACGGAGAAGTTCCCGCTGGACTATAGTGAGCGAAGTAGCTATTTTTTGCCATGTCTTCAGCTTTTAAACGAGCAGCCTCATCAAGTACAGAACTACGCTTAAGTGGTACAGCGTTTAAATCTTTTCTTTCAGAGTTAGTTAAATCAACCACTACTGCTGGCAAAACCGCTCCGACCAACCAATCTGAAGATTGCCAAAGTAAGGCTTGTAAATTACTGACAGCAAAAGACAATAAAATCATTAAAAACATTCCTATCACGGCTGCTTTCTGCAAGATATGCGGAGTATAATTATTTTCCGAGGTTGGAAGTAAATGATGCTTCAAATTCATAAATCTATTATAGCAACTATAAGTCGACAAAATTTCCTAAATAATAGGAAAAGATTACCACCTATTGACAAATTACACAAATTGATTAATAATAAAAATATCAGTTCCTAGGTTCTTACACAAGGAGGTCCAGATGTTTTCAGATCAAATGCGGGCAGCAATCATACGTTTAAATAGCCACCCCCCCAACCGAAGCTCATGTCGCATCTTTCAACCAACTTATCCAAGTCATAAAAGATGCGGCCAAGAACGCACACCAAGTAGCCGTAATGTGCTGCGACGCCAAGCAAAAAAGTCTAGGTGGCAATCATTCGGAACTAGACAGCCAGCTCAGCAAAGCCGCCGAACTCTGGGAAGAGGCAAGTCTTAGAGCTCTTGAAAAAGCATCTGATTTCCAGGAAATCCGGCAAGTTTGGAAGCTTTCCCATCAAGAAATGAGTCCTGAAGCAAAAGTTTGGTGTGCTTTTTGCAACAGAATCAGTCAGTTGGTAACTCCTCCTCCGGAGTATCACTGAAAACCTTGTGTTCAAAAAAGGTCGCTTTCCCTACTAGGAAAGCGACCTTTAAAATTATATTTAAATAATTGCGGTGTAGGTTTTATTGTCTACTCTCCTTCACCAACTTCATCAACTAATTTGGCGTAGACAACTAGATTATTAGTGTATCTTTTTTTCACCTTATCATAGATTCCTGTACAAGTAATTAGTCTTAGGCCAGCATAATTAATATTTCCATAAACTCTTTCAGTGGGAAAGCTAGATTGACTTGGTCTTTCTAACTCCTCTACTTTGAAGTGTGAAAGGTACCCCTTTCTTAAGACAACAATTCTAAGTATTATTACTAAACTAATACAAAGAATATGGCTAAGAAAGGTTATCGAATTGGAGCAGAAATTAAAGAAGAAATTATTAACAAGCTAAAGAACGATGGTCTTAGT